>NZ_LZMP01000024.1:0-361639 GCF_001691435.1 Gordonia sp. UCD-TK1
TGGTGATCACCGCCGGTGACAACGTCGAGCGGATGGGCACCGAGGCACGGTTCGCCAAACTCGTCGGCGCCGCCCCGTTACCGGCATCCTCAGGCAAAACCAGCCGTCACCGACTCAACCGGGGCGGGGACCGGCAAGCCAACAGTGCTCTGCACATGATCGCGGTCGGACGCATGAAATCCCACGCCCCCACCCGCGCCTACGTCGAGCGACGTTCCGCCGAACACAAAACGAAGAAAGACATCCTCCGCTGCCTCAAGCGCTACATCGCCCGCGAAGTGTTCCGCGACCTCACCACCGACCTCGGAGCACTTGACAAGCTATAGGACCTGGCTCGCTTCGCTCGCACCTCAGGGAGCAGGGCGGTGGCCCCTCTCGATCCCCGCCGACCGCGCCGCCGCCGTGAGTACGTCGACGACCATCTCCACGGTGAGCCGTCCGGTGAAGGTGTTCTGCTGGCTCACGTGGTAGCAGCCGAAGACCTCGAGTTCAGCACCGTCGCGGACGAGGGTGGTGGAGACACCGTGACCGAACTTCGGCATCGGCTTCGGGACCGTCCAGCCGAGCGTAGCGAAGGTACGAAGCGTTGACTGCCAACCGAATCCACCGAGTGTCATCACCGAACGGACCGTCGGCGCGAGCAACTCGAGTTCGGCGTGCAGCCAGTACGAACAGGTGTCGCGCTCTTCGACCGTCGGCTTGTTCTGCGGTGGTGCGCAGTGGACCGGTGCGGTGATCCGCGTGTCGAACAGCTCCAACCCGTCGCCGATCGCGACCGAGAGCGGCTGGCTCGCAAGGCCGGCGCGATACAGCGCCGAGAACAGGACATCGCCGCTGCGGTCACCCGTGAACATGCGCCCGGTCCGATTCCCACCGTGCGCCGCGGGGGCGAGGCCGACGATCAGCAGTCGCGCATCCGCCGGACCGATACCGGCCACCGGCCTCCCCCAGTACTCCTCGTCGGCGTACGCGCGTCGCTTCTCCTGCGCGACCAACTCCCGCCATTCGACGAGGCGCGGGCATGCACGGCACTCGATCAGCTGCGCGTCGAGCTCCGCCAGATCACGGAAGCGTCGTCGGGTGGCCATCCCTCGACACTRACCGCGGCGTCCGGTCGGCATCCCCGCCGGCCGACGGGACCGTCGGTCCGAGACCGCTCAGTCCAGTACGACGCACCGTTCTCGCGTGCGATCCACGCCGAACCAGCCGCGCTCGAACTCCTGCCACGCCTGAAGATGACCTCGCGCGTCCTCACCGTCGCGGGCGACCGTCCGCTCGAGCCGTTCGCTCGGGGTCCCGCCGTCGAGCCACAGCGCGTGGGACAGGCGGTCGGCGATCCGGCGCCGCGCCGAGGACACCCCTTCGATGATCAGCAGCGGCTGCCACTCGATCCACACGCGGGGCCCGGGGGCCGGGACGCCGTCCTGCCACACGCGGGGCCGGTACCGGTAGTCGCGTCGTCGCGTGAACGGGTGCAGCACATCGATTTCCAGCTCCGGCCACCACGCGACGGGATCGTCCCATGTCGCGAAGTCGTCGGTGCGGACCAGAGTCACACCGACTCCCCGAGCGCGCAGGTCCGCGACCAGGAGATCGGCGATCGTCGACTTGCCCGCTCCGGACGGTCCGTCGATCGCGACGATCCCGGCGTCGAGGCGAGCGGCCAGTTCGGTCACACGGGCACGGGTCTGCGGGCTCACCAGATCAGGATGGGTCACCGACCGGCCGCCCCGGACACGAACGCCGAGGGCAACCGGGTGAGCGGAGCCGTGATCGGTGCTTCGGGGACGCGCTGCACCGAGGTCCGGCCGGTGCGGAGGTACTCGACGATGGCGTCGTCGAGCGGCTTGTTGGCGCGACCGAGCTGCGCGTGGTCGCCACCACCGACCGTGATGAGGTGGCTGCGCATGAGTTCACGCATCTTCAGCGACCCGCGATACGGGGTCTGCGGGTCGCCGACGCTCTGGATCTGCAGGGGCGCCACCGCCAGCCCGCGGTTGCGGATCTCGACCGGCCGCGCGAGCGCCGGTGCTCCGGCACACGCGAGGCCGGACTCGTAGGCGAGACCTGGTGCCTCGAACGGATCCCCGGTCACGTAGTTCGCGATGAACGCCTGGAAGCCGAGCGACGGCTGCGCGGGGACCTGGTTCTCGTTGCACAGGACCGCGGCCTGCATGTCCTGCGAGACCTGGGCGGCCTCGATCGCGGCGGGGCCCGGGGTGGGCAGCTTCCGGCCGGGGTTCGCGGTCATCAGCGCGACTGTCGGCCAGGAGTTGCGATCAGGCGCGAGCGCGCGGGTGAGCACCAGTAGCTGCGACGTCAGCTGGAGCGACCCGGGCCGGAGCAGGGTGAACACCAGGTTCTCGAACCTGGCACGCGCGTCGGCGGTCAGATCGGTTCCCGCGATGTACTGCTGCGCGACCGCCCGCAGGCCCGGCGGCACGTCCCCGACCTGCGCGGGAGGTGCCAGCAGCGATGGCGGCACACCGGCCTCGGCACTGACCCGGTCGCTCCACTTCCGGTACACGGCGAGTGGCGTCGTGCCGAGATGGTAGATCCGGTCGTGGCGCGCGATCCACGCCATCATCTCGTGAACCCGCGCCTTGTAGCCGGGTGTCTGCACGGAGAGAAGACTGTTCCACACCACGCCCGGGTCGAAACCGGAGTCGAGGACCATCCGGTCGACGCGCTGCGGGAACAGTGTTGCGTACGTCGACATCAGCAGGGTGCCGTACGAGATGCCGTAGAGGCTGACCTTCGGTTCGCCGAGCAGCCGCCGGACGACCTCCATGTCACGGGCGGTGTTTTCGGTGGTGAGCGTCGCCCCGAGGCCCGGCGTACGCGCCTCGCAGCGATCGCGATTCAGCTTGCCCAGCGCCGTCATCAGTTCCGGCTCGTCGCCGGTGATCGGATCGCAGCGCAGCGGCGTGCCCGACACCAGACCACGCGGCTGCACGGCCACCAGATCCCATTCGTCGAGCATGGCCGCCGGCGGGCGCAGCTGACTGAACATCGCGATGCCGTCGCCGCCCGGGCCTCCCGGGTTGCCCATCACGACACCGCGACGCCGGGATTGGTCGTGCGCCTGCATACGGCTCACGCCGATCTCGATGGTCTCGCCGTTCGGCTCGGAGTGGTCGAGCGGAACTTCGACCGTCGCACACCGGACCGTCGCCGGTACGCCGTGCACCGCGGGGCATGCCTGCCAGTCGAGCGAGGGCGCAGCGGATGCTTCGGGCGGCTGCACACCTTGTACGGCACCCACCAGGCCGGCCGCGACCACCACCGTCAGGCCTGCTGCAACACCCCGGACACGACGACGCCACCCACTACGCGAGATCACCACATGACCCTAGCCGTCCGGTTTGCCGGGTACGACGGCCACCGACCTCACGCCAGGATGCGACGACCCGACAGTGCACGACCCAGCGTGAGTTCGTCGGCGAACTCGAGGTCGCCGCCCATCGGCAGCCCCGACGCGAGCCGGGTGACCGACAGGCCGGGGAAGTCCTTCAGCATGCGCTGGAGGTAGGTCGCGGTCGCCTCGCCCTCGGTGTTCGGGTCGGTCGCGACAATCACCTCGGAGACGTCGACGCCGTCTTCCTGATTGGCCAGCCGACGCAGCAGTTCACGGATACGCAACTGATCCGGGCCTATCCCGGACAACGGGTCGAGAGCACCACCGAGTACGTGGTAGCGCCCGGTGAACTCCTTGGTCCGTTCGATCGCGTGCACGTCTTTCGGCTCCTCGACGACACAGATCTTGCTGGCGTCGCGGCGGGCGTCGGAACAGATCCGGCACAGGCGATTGGCCGAGACGTTCCCGCACTCCGCGCAGAAGACGACGTCGTCGCGGACCCGTCCCAGCGCGGCGACGAGGCGATCGATGTCGGACTTCTCCCCGGCCAGCAGGTGGAACGCGATGCGCTGGGCGCCCTTCGGACCGAGGCCCGGCTGTTTGGCCAGCTCGTCGATCAGGTCCTGGATCGGTCCCTCATACATGCTGATCTGCGTCCACGGTGTCCGGGATTCCTACTCGTCGTTCGGCGTCGTACGCGGGTGGGCGTACTCAGCCGCCCAATCCGGGGAGGCCGCCGCCGAGACCACCGGCGAGCGGGCCCATCTTCTCGCTGGCCAGCTGCTCGCGCTTCTCCGACAGGTCGGCCAACGCACCGAGCAACAGGTCCTGCAGGGTCTCCACGTCGTCGGGATCGACGACCTTCGGATCGATCGACACGGCGGTCACCTCACCCGTGCCGTTGCCGGTCACGGTGACGAGCCCGTTGCCCGCACTGCCGACCACCTCCGCCGCCGCGATCTCGTTCTGCGCCGACAGGAGCTTCTCCTGCATCTGCTGCGCCTGGGCCAGCAGTCCGGCCATCGGGTTCTCCCCGCCCTGACCGCCGCCGAACAACGCGCTGGGATCGAATGGTTGCGTCACCCGGCCCAGGGTAGTCGCAGCGTCAGCGCAGCAACCGATCGACATGCGCGGCGATGTCGTCGACGGTCGACTCCTCGATGGCGGCCACCTCGAAGGACAGGACCTCGTCGCCGAACAGCCGACCCGCGCGCGCCGTGAGCGCGAACTCGAACCGGTCGTCGACGCGACGCCACTGCGTGATCCCGCCGTAGACGGGCGCACTGGCTCCCGTGGTGACGCAGTATTCGTCGGCGCGCGGCCCGCCGACCAGATCGCGCTGGATCTGGAAACAGGCCAGTGACTCGTCGTCGATGAAGACCACGGCCTCGCAGCCCAGGTCGGGATGCCGTTCGTAGGACGCGCGGATGGTCATGGCGCCAGGGTAGATCGTGGCCCTACCCCGACCCCGACACCGGCCGTCGGCTCTCGAACCGGCGCTCCACTCCGGTCAGCGGATCGGTGAACTCCAGCACTCGGGCGACCAGGCGTAGCGGCCGGGTGAAGTCCCCGTGATCCGGAAGAGCGGCGAGTCCCGGCCGCACGTCGGGGTAGAGCGGGTCGTCGACGATGGGCACCCCGAGCGACGCCATGTGCAACCGGAGCTGATGGGTGCGGCCGGTGTGTGGCACCAGCCGATAGACGCCGAGGCCGCCGACGACCTCGGTCAGCGTGATGTCGCTGATGGCGTTGACCGGCCCGTCCACCACGAGGGCGCGTAGGTCGCCCGCGGTCTTCTCGATCCGGTCCCGCACGGTCACGGTCGACGCCAGCGCCTCGTCGGCCGGCGCGAGCGCGAGGTACTCCTTGCGGGCGGTCCGGGACGCGAACAGGTCCTGATAGGCCGCGCGCACCTCGGGCCGCAGCGTGAACAGCAGCACCCCGGCGGTGAGGCGGTCCAGGCGGTGCGCCGGTGAGACGGTGTCGGAGCCCAGTTCTCGACGCAGCCGCACCAGCGCGGTCTCGGTCACGTGACGACCCCGCGGCATCGTGGCGAGGAAATGCGGTTTGTCCACCACGACGATGTTCTCGTCACGGTGGATCACCGGCAGGTCGAACGGGACCGCGATCTCGTCGTCGAGGTCGCGGTAGAGGTACAGCGAGACATTGCGGCTCGACGGCGCGGCCAGATCCGCGGGTCGGCCGTCGGCATCGACGATCTCGCCCGCGGCGGCGCGTCGACCCAGATCGTCGGCGGTCAGCCCCGCCAGCGCGGGCGCGGCCAGCAGCGCCTGACCGACGGTCAGCTCCGGCCCTGAACGCAACACCACGCGCGTGGCGTCGACGCCGTCGCGGATGGGCAAGGGCGACGGCCTTGCCCGGCCACGGCGGCGCCGGACGGGATCGGTCGATCCCGCGCCGGTCATCGCATGCTGTCGGGTGAGCAGGTCATCGAGCGCCGCGGTCGGAGATGCCGAGCCGTCAGCTCTCGAGGCGCTTCTTCAGGTTGCCGAGCACCTCGGCCTGAATCCGGTTGAGACCCTTCGGCGCAAATGTCTTCTCGAAGAACCCACCGATGCCGCCGGCTCCCTGCCACGTGGTGGTGGTCGTGACGCGCGAACCGCTGCCCGATGCCGCGACGGAGTAGGTGGTCACCATCGTCGAGTTGGCGTCGCGCTCGGTGACGGTGTCCGGGTTGACGCTGACGGTCGCCTGCACGTCGCGCTGCCGCTTCGACGTGGCCTGCAGAATCCAGTGCACGATGGTGCCGTCGCCCTTGCCGCCGCTGATCACCTTGTAGTCGCGGTACTGCTCCGGGAGGATGGCCGGCCGCACGACCTCATAGTCGGCGAGAGCTCCGACCACGGCGTCCGGGGCGGCGGCGATGTCGAGCGACTGCGATGCGGAAACCTGACCCACGATTGGACACTCCTCAGTTACGAAACGATTGGCGGGCGAACTGATCAAGTCCTAGGCTAACCGGGTGACCAACGGGCTCGAGATGGGGGGAGAGGCATTCGACCAGGGGGTTGCCGACCTTCTGGCCAGCTATCGTGCCATCCCGCCCCAGGCAACCGTGCGTCTTGCGAAGAAGACATCCAACCTCTTTCGTAAGCGCGCCGCCAATCCGCATCCGGGACTGGACGTCTCCGGACTCGATCGGGTCATCTCGGTGAATCCCGAGGCTCGCACCGCCGACGTCGCCGGGATGTGTACCTACGAGAACCTCGTCGCGGCCACTCTGCCGTACGGCCTCGCACCGCTGGTCGTCCCACAGCTCAAGACGATCACCCTCGGCGGCGCGGTCACCGGACTCGGCATCGAGAGCACGTCCTTCCGCTCCGGCCTGCCCCATGAGTCTGTTCTCGAGATCGACATCCTCACCGGCGACGGCGAGATCCTGACCGCGACGCCGACCAACGAACACGCCGACCTCTTCTTCGGTTTCCCTAATTCATATGGCACGCTCGGCTATTCGGTGCGGTTACGCATCGAGCTGGAGCCGGTGAAGCCGTATGTCGCGCTGCGCCATCTTCGGTTCACGAGCATCGTCGAGCTCCAGTCCGCGATGGACACGATCGTCACCACGAAGTCGCACGACGGCGAACCCGTCGACTACCTCGACGGAGTCGTGTTCTCCGCCAACGAGTCCTATCTGACGCTCGGCCGCCAGACCGACGAGGACGGACCGGTCAGCGATTACACCGGGATGGACATCTTCTATCGGTCCATCCAACAGAAGACGACCGACCGGTTGACGATCCACGACTACCTCTGGCGCTGGGACACCGACTGGTTCTGGTGCTCGCGCGCCTTCGGCGCACAGAATCCGCGAATCCGGCGCTGGTGGCCGAAGCGGTACCTTCGCAGCAGTTTCTACTGGAAGCTGATCGGGCTCGACCAGCGATTCGACATCGGCGACCGGTTGAACGCCCGCAAGGGACTACCGGCGGGTGAACGGGTCGTGCAGGACATCGAGGTCCCCATCGACCGGACCGCCGACTACGTCGAGTGGTTCCTCTCCGCGATTCCCATCGAACCGATCTGGCTGTGCCCGCTCCGGCTCCGGGAACCCGCCCTTCCCGGCGCCGACCCGGTACGCCCCTGGCCGCTGTATCCCCTTGCCCCGCAACGCACGTACGTCAACGTCGGCTTCTGGTCCGCCGTGCCGGTCACCCCGGGCGATCCCGGGCACACCAACAAGATCATCGAACGCAAGGTCGCCGAACTCGACGGCCACAAGTCGCTGTATTCAGAGAGTTTCTACACGCCGGAGGAGTTCGACGAACTCTACGGCGGAGAGAGTTATCGGCTCCTCAAGAAGCGGTACGACCCGCGGGGTCGTCTGCTGGACCTCTACTCGAAAGCGGTGAAACGCCAATGACCACGTTCAAGGAGAGTTCGGCGTCGAGTGTGGACTCACACGCCGGCAAGATGACCCTTGCCGAGATCTTCGAAACACTCCTCGGCGGAAACCTGTCGATCCGGATCACCGCCTACGACGGCAGCAGCGCCGGACCCGTCGACGCCCAGTACGGCCTCGACCTGAAGACCCCGCGCGGTACGACGTATCTGGTGACCGCACCCGGCGATCTCGGACTCGCGCGCGCCTACATCGCAGGCGATCTCGAACTCATCGGCGCGCACCCCGGTGATCCCTACCCCGCGCTGAAGGCACTGGCCAGCAACCTGCAGTTCCACCGCCCCTCCCCCCTGTCGCTCGCCCACATCGGGCGGTCGCTGGGCATCGATCACTTCAAGCCGATCGCACCGCCGCCGCAGGAGGCCGTGCCGCGCTGGCGTCGATTTGCGGAAGGACTGCGGCACAGCAAGTCTCGTGACGCCGAGGTCATCCACTACCACTACGACGTCTCGAACACCTTCTACGAGTGGGTACTCGGACCGTCGATGACGTACACCTGCGCCGTCTACCCGGAACGCGCCGCATCGCTCGAAGCCGCGCAGGAGAACAAGTACCGCCTCATCTTCGAGAAGCTCCGCCTCAAGCCCGGCGACCGCCTCCTCGACATCGGTTGCGGTTGGGGCGGAATGGTCCGCTATGCCGCCCGACGCGGCGTACACGCGATCGGGGCGACGCTGTCCGCCGAGCAGGCGCAGTGGGCCCAGAAGGCGATCGCCGACGAAGGGCTCGGCGAGTTCGCCGAGGTCCGGCACAGCGACTACCGCGACGTCACCGAAAGCGGCTTCGACGCGGTGTCGTCCATCGGGCTCACCGAGCACATCGGTGTCCACAACTACCCGTCCTACTTCGGGTTCATGCGCGACAAGCTCCGTCCCGGCGGCATGCTGCTGAACCACTGCATCACGCGCCCCGACAACGCGAGCCGCAGCAAGGCGGGATCGTTCATCGACCGCTACGTCTTCCCCGACGGCGAGCTCACCGGCTCCGGCAAGATCATCTCCAAGCTGCAGGACATCGGCGGCATGGAGGTCATCCACGAGGAGAACTTCCGCGAGCACTACGCGATGACGCTGCGCGACTGGAACATCAACCTCGTCGAGCACTGGGACGAAGCGGTGGCCGAGGTCGGCGAGGGCACCGCGCGGCTGTGGGGCCTCTACATGGCCGGTTGCCGAATCGGGTTCGACCGCAACATCATCCAGCTCCACCACGTGCTCGCCACCAAACTCGACGAGGACGGCGGCCATCAGGTGCCACTCCGGCCGTGGTGGGACGCCTGAGCCCGACCCGCCTCTGAAAACCGCCCTCAGAAATCGGACACGCGGCATATCGTCGTCGAACCTGTTGCGCGGGGCGGTTTTCAGACAAAGCTTCCCGAGCGCACCCGGTCACTCGAGCGGCCGTGCCCCCAGCTCCGATTTGAGCAGTTCCAGCGCCACCTGGTCGGGGTCGAGCCGCTGCTCGGGGCTGCCGGTGCGTGCATCGGCCACCATCTCCGCGCGTTCGTCGTGCGGGATGTCCTCGTCGGCACGTGGCGGCTCGGGCTCCTCCGGTTCGGCGACCGGCTCCGGGGCGGGCACCGGCGTCGCCGACTGGTCACGCGCGCGGCTCGGACGTGAGTACGACTGCCGCGCCTTGGCAGCTTGCTTCGACGGCGGCGTGGTCGACGTGGCGGAGGGTGCGGCGGCGCCCGGCGCCTGGTGCACGGTACGCACGTCGAGTTCGGTGCCGAAGACCTCGGTGAGCGCCTCGCGGATGATCGTCACGGCGTGCGGCGCGGACAACCGCCCGACCAGCACCTCGACCGGATGCGAGAGCACGACGGTCGTGCCGTCGACGTCGGCGATGACCGCCGCCGACAGCATCGGCTCGAGACTCTTCGACCGTTCCCGCACCGCGGCTCGGATGTCCTGATACCGCTTGCGAACCGAGTCGGCGTCGAGCCCGGCGGTCGCCGCGGGCTCGGGCTCCGGTTCGGGCACCGGCTCGGGCTCGGGCCGACGGGCTCGGACCGGCATCGCGTCGGGTGGCGGGACGTCGTCCTCGTCGACGGGCTCATCGGGCAGCGGGATGTCGTCGTACGGCGCGTTCGACGCCGGTTCGGCAATCGGTTCCGGTTCGGGCGAGGACGCGTCCCGATGGCGCGACGGCGGTTCGGGTGCGGACGGGGTCCGGTCGGCCCGTGCCGGCGGCTGAGTCGGCGTCGGCGGGGCGGGCACCTCGATCAGGGCCGCCGCCTCGTCGTCCGATGAGGCGTCAGCGGCCGGCGCCGGTTCGACCTCTGCCGCCTCGGCACTCGGTTGGTCGGCGATCAGTTCGTCGAACATCGACTCGTCGTCGCCGGGCTCCTCCGCGGGCAGCACGGCCTCGGCCTCGACCCCCGAACCCGTTGCGACGTCGGCCGAGTCGGGATCAACCGCCTCGGGCGCCGCACCTACCGCGACCGCTTCAGCAACGACGGGCTGCGGCGCAGGAGTCTCCACCACCATCTCCGGCGCAACCGGCTCAGACACCACCGATTCCGGGACCACCGGTTCCGGCACCCGGCCGGTGTCGGGTTGCGCGGCGTCGGCCTCGACGGCTTCCGCGGCCGCGCGCTCGGACGCCTCGGCAGCCCTGGCCTCTTCCATCGCCTTGCGCTGCGAGGGTCGCACGAACTTCGGTTCCGGTTCCGGCTCAGCCGGTTTCGCGGGTACCGGGATCGACGTCGTGCCGATTCCCGACTCGAGTCGTTCGAGTCGCTGCAACAGAGCTGCGTCGTCGGCGGAGACCGCGGGCAGCAGCATCCGCGCGCACATCACCTCGAGCAGGAGTCGCGGCGACGTCGTGCCGCGCATCTCCCCGAGCGCGTTGTGCACGATCTCGGCGAACCTGGTCAGCGACGCGGGCCCGAGGGTCTCGATCTGGGCGCGCATGCGGGCAAGCTGGTCACCCGGCGCCTCGACGAGTCCACGGTCCGCGGCGTCGGGAACAGCCTGCAGCAGAATCAGATCGCGCAGACGTTCGAGCAGGTCGACGGCGAACCGTCGAGGGTCGTGCCCGGCGTCGACCACCTTCTCCACCGTGCCGAACAATGCCGAACCGTCGGCGTCGGCAAGAGCGTCGACCGCGGTGTCGATCAGCGCCACGTCGGTGACGCCGAGCAGCGCCAGTGCGCGTTCGTAGGCGACACCCTGGTCGTCGGCGCCGGCCAGCAGCTGATCGAGGATCGACAGCGAGTCACGAGGCGAACCGCCACCTGCACGGATGACGAGCGGGTACACCTCGGACGCGACGGTCACGCCCTCGCGCTGACAGATCGTCTCCAAGAGCCCGCGCATGACCGGCGGCGCGAGCAGCCGGAACGGGTAGTGGTGGGTGCGCGACCGGATGGTCGGCAGCACCTTCTCGGGTTCGGTGGTCGCGAACACGAAGATCAGATGCTCCGGCGGCTCCTCGACGATCTTGAGGAGCGCGTTGAATCCCGCGTTCGTCACCATGTGCGCCTCGTCGACGATGAACACGCGGTAGCGCGACTCGGCGGGCGCATAGAAGGCGCGGTCGCGCAGCTCGCGGGTGTCGTCGACACCGCCGTGACTCGCGGCGTCGAGCTCGATGACATCGAGGTTGCCCGGGCCGCCCGGCGCGAGCGCCACACAGGAGACACACGTTCCGCACGGCGTGGAGGTGGGGCCCTGCACACAGTTCAGCGAACGAGCCAGGATCCGCGCCGACGACGTCTTGCCACAACCGCGGGGACCGGAGAAGAGATACGCGTGATTGATGCGACCGGAATCCAGGGCACGGCTCAACGGATCGGTGACGTGCTCCTGCCCCACGACGTCGGCGAAGGTAGCCGGGCGATAGGTGCGATACAGAGCCACGCGTCGAGACTACCGGCGACCCGTGACAGTCGATGAGTGTGCCTCACACTGGTGCAGCGGGCCCCTGATCGGGTGTCTCGGTGACGGGTTCGCCATCGGTTCCGACCAGGTCATCGGCCATCCCGCGGGTGCCTTCCGTAGGGCGCGGAGGGTGCCCGGACGTGCCTCGCGAGTCGCGCGGTCCGGACTCCTCGCCACCCGTGTCCGGCCGTCGTAGGCCCTCACTGGCGGCGCCGCCGGCATCGCCGGTCGGCAGCCCGCCCTCGGCGATCACCGCAGCCGCGACGCCGGGCGGGATGATCGGGTCGGCGGGCGTCGGCGTGGAGTATCCGCGGCTGCCGACCATCCGCAGGCCGACGACCGTCGCGACGAGCACGCCGAGGTAGGCCCACAGATAGGGGCTGACCGTGAACCAGTTGAGCCACGTGATGCGGGTCTTGACGTACAGCCCCGTGTAATAACCGTCCGGGATCAGCGCCGGTACATGCGTCGGCCACGAGAACGCGAGAAGCACCAGTGCCGCCGCGCCCACCCCGGCCCACACCCGCGGCGACCGCGGCTGCCGGGTGTCGAGGACCAGGTGGATTCCGATGACCAGGATCGGGATGAACCACACCCAGTGGTGGCCCCATGACATCGGCGACACCACGCAGGCGGTCATCCCGACGATGCTGACGGCGAGGAGTTCCTGGCCTTTGCGATGGGCGTACGTCGCCACCGCGAAGCCGACCGCCAGCCCTGCCAGCACCAGGGCGAGCCAGAGCAGCGTCGGCGGATTGTCGGTGTCGAGGTGGTTGGCCAGCATGCCGCGCAGGGACTGGTTACCGCGCAACTGAGCCGAACCGACCCGGTCGGACTCGAACAGTTTGCCCGTCCAGTACGACCACGAGTCCCCGGGCAAGGCGGCGAACCCGATGAGCATGGTGGTGGCGAAGCCGCCCACGACCCCGGCGAGGGCGCGCCAGTTCCGTTGCACGAGGAAGTAACCGGCGAAAATGAGGGGCGTCAGCTTGATTCCCGCGGCGACTCCGGTCCAGAACCCCTTGAGGCGTCCACCGTCCGGACGCGCCAGATCGGCCACGATCACGAGCATCAGGAACACATTGATCTGCCCGTACCAGATCGTCGTACGAACCGGCTCGAACAACATCGCCACCGCCACCAGCGACGCCGCGATCACGCGCAACGGCCAGGTCACCGGCCGGCCGAGGCTGCGGAAGCTCAGCATGATCACCAGATAGAGCGCCACGACGATGCCCGCCGACCACAACATGCGGGCGACGTCGAAGGACATCCAGGCCAGCGGACTGAACAGCAAGGCGGAGAACGGCGAGTAGGTGTAGTCCAGGTCGCCGATCATCTTGACGTCGTAGAGACTGACGCCGTTGGCGACCGCCCGGGCACCCGCCTGATACACCGAGAGATCGATCTGGTTGTGCAGCAAACCCCAGAATTGGGCGCCCAGGGGTACGACGACATCCTGGAGTGCCAGTGCGATGACCCCCACGACGGCGAAACCGGTTGCGAGAAGAACCGGCCTGGGCAGATTCACGATTTGAAAGCCTGTCACAAAGTGGCGCGCACGCCAGCGCACTCGCCGGAGAATGAGAGCAATCTAACGCCGGGATCGGCGTGTCGGGTCAGCTGGAGCGGGCGAGCAGGGTCTCCGCCGCGGCCAGCAGCACGCACGTGGACACCCCGTCCATCGCAGCCCGCAGGTCGTCGGTGTTCGGGAACGTCGGTGCGAGTCGGATGTTCTGATCGTGCGGATCGGTCTTGTACGGGAACGCCGATCCGGCGGCGGTGAGCGCGATACCGGCTTCTTTGGCCAGCTCGATGGTGCGTCGGGCCGCGCCGTCGACGACGTCGAGGCTGATGAAGTAGCCGCCTTCCGGCTCCGACCACGACGCCACCTTCGACTCCGTGAGCCGGTCCTTGAGGATGTCGAGCACGAGCTTGAACTTCGGGGCGAGGATCTCCCGGTGGCGGGCCATGTGCGCCCGCACACCGTCGGCGTCGCCGAAGAACTTGAGGTGACGCAGCTGATTGACCTTGTCGGGTCCGATGGTCTTCAGCGACAGGTACTTGCTGAACCAGGCCAGGTTCTCCGGCGACGACCCGAAGAACGAGACGCCGGCGCCGGCGAAGGTGATCTTCGACGTCGAGCCGAGGACGTACACGCGGTTCGGGTGCCCGGCCTGCGCCGCCATCTCCAGGATCGGCAGCGGCGTCGGCGGGGTCTCCACCAGCGTGTGGACGACGTAGGCGTTGTCCCAGTAGATCCGGAAGTCCGGCGCCGCGGACATCTCGAGCAGCCCGCGGGTGACCTCCTCGGAGAAGGTTACGCCGGTTGGGTTCGAGTAGGTGGGCACCGCCCACATGCCCTTGATGCTCGGGTCGGCGGCGACGAGTTCGGCGCACACCCTCACGTCGGGGCCGTCGGGCAGCATCGGCACCGGGATCATCTCGATGCCGAAGCTCTCGGTGATCGCGAAGTGGCGGTCATAACCGGGCGACGGGCACAGGAACTTGATCGTCTGACGTCCCCACGGGTCGTCGGAGTCGGCGGTGCCGTGCAACAGCCCGAAGACCGTGAGGTCGTGCATGATCTCGAGGCTCGAGTTGCCGAGCGCGATGAGGTTGTCGGGGTCGACGGCGAGGAGTTCCCCGAAGATGCCGCGCAACTCGGGCAGTCCGTTGAGTCCGCCGTAGTTGCGGGTGTCGGTGCCCGCGCCGTCTCGATACTCGTCACCGGGCAGCGACAGGAGACCGTTCGAGAGATCGAGCTGCTCGGGGGCCGGCTTGCCGCGGGTGAGGTCGAGCTTGAGACCCAGCGCGCGCAGCGCCTCGTATTGCTTGGTCAGTTCCGTCTGGGTGTTCCGGAGTTGGTCGGCACTCATCGAGTGAAAGTTCAACGTTGGCCCTCTCGCGGCTCGACGCCGGTGCGGGTGGCCGACGCCCCTGACCTGAAACTTCGTATCGGGAAAATAGGGGACCCCGCGCACCCGAGAGAGCCCGTTGACCCTTGCTGCCTTCCGGCCCTGGGGGAGTTCACAGGATGCACGCCGCGCGGGATCCGTCGTCCAGTGTAGCGAGGGGTTCCGGCGGCCGGAGCCGGGGTCCTCGAACCGGTCCGCGCGGCTCGATCGCACTCGGCCCGCACGCTCGGGGATACGACGAAGGTCCGCGGTGTCACCCGGAAAGACGGGTGTCACAGCGGACCTTCGGTGGCGGAGGATAGGGGATTCGAACCCCTGAGGGCTGTTAACCCAACCCGCGTTCCAGGCGAGCGCCATAGGCCACTAGGCGAATCCTCCAACGTCGAGATGATAGCCGCCGACGGCGCACTCACCCAAACCGTCCGGCCGTCGAGTGTGACCGCTAGGGTCGACGACATGGCCGATTCCTCTCCTGTCGTTGTCGTCGGAGCCACCGGAGGGCAGGGCGGCGCCGTGCTCGACGCGCTGCTCGAGGCCGGTTTCCCGGTCCGCGCCGTTGTGCGGGACGCGGTGTCGAGCAAGGCGGCACGCCTGGCCGACCGAGGCGTCGAACTCGCCGTCGGCGACATCGTGAGCGGGTCGGGTCTCACCGAGGCATTCACCGGGTCCGCGGGCGTGTTCGCGCTCACCACCCCGTTCGAATCCGGCGTCGAGGCCGAGATCGGTCAGGGTCGTGCGCTGATCGAAGCCGCCACGTCCGCATCGATCCCCTACCTCGTGTTCTCCTCGGTGGCCTCGGCCGATCGCCAGACCGGCGTGGCGCATTTCGATTCCAAGTTCGAGGTCGAACAGATGCTGGCGGCCACCGAGATCCCGCACACGATCGTCGGCCCGGCCTACTTCTTCGACAACCTACTCGGCGGAGCCGACGCCCTCGCGGCGGGCGTGATGCCGATCGCGATGCCCGCGGACAAGCCGCTGCAACAACTCTCGCGGCGCGACCTCGGCCGACTCGTCGCCACCCTGTTCGCCGCGCCCGACGTCCACGTCGGCCAGCGCATCGACCTCGCGTCCGATCAGCCGACGCCCGAGGAGATGGCGCGCATCATCAGCGACGTTCTCGGCACAACCGTCACGGCGGAGTCCTACGACCCCGAACGTATCGAGTCCGAGGACATGCGGGCGATGTTCACGTTCCTCGGCGACCGCGGGTACGAGGTCGACATCCCGACGCTGCACCGCCGGTTCCCTGATGTGGGCTGGCAGAGCTTCGCGACCTGGGCCGCGGAGGCGTTGCGCCGCTGACCCATACGGAACCCGGGCATCAGCCGTCGGAGCGTCGGTTGCCCTTCTCATCCCAGTGCTCGGCGACCTTCTTGCTCGGCTGTACGCGCGGCGGCTCGCCCGGCATCTTGGGATAGCTGGGCGGATAAGGCATGTCGCCCAGTCCGTTTGCGTCGTCGGCCTGCACCATCTCCAGCAGTTTCTCGACGCCGCGCCGGTGGCCGGCGATGTCGGCCCATGGGTCGCCGCGGTCCTCGAGTAGCTTCGGGACGGTCGCGATGGTGCAGTCGTCCGGATCGACGTCAGCGAGTTCGTCCCACGTGACCGGGGTCGACACCCGGGCGCGGGCGCTGCGTCGAACGGAGTACGGGGATGCCATGGTGCGGTCGCGGGCGTTCTGGTTGTAGTCGATGAAGATCCGTTCTCCGCGTTCTTCTTTCCACCACGATGTGGTGACCGCGTCCGGGTCGCGGCGTTCGAGTTCGCGGGCGATCGCGATGACGCAGCGTCGGGTCGCGATGAAGTCCCACAGCGGCTCGATGGGCACGTACACGTGTACTCCCCGACCGCCCGAGGTCTTCACGAAACCGGTGAACCCGAGTTCGTCGAGTAGCGGCTTCAGCCCCTCGAGCGCGACACGCCGCACATCCTCGAAGGTCGTGCCGGGTTGCGGATCGAGGTCGATGCGAAGCTGATCGGGATGGTCGTTGTCGGGGTGGAGGGTCGGCCAGGTGTGGAAGGTGACGGTGCCCAGGTTCGCGCCCCACACGAGATCGGCCGGCACCGTGGGCCGGATCGCGTCGCCGGTTCGCTTGGAGGGGAACACGATCGGGGTGGACTGGACATGCCCCGGCCGTTTCTTCGCGATGTGCTTCTGGTAGATCTCCTCGCCCTCGACGCCGTCGGGAAAGCGCTGCAGAAAGGTCGGACGGTCGCGGGTGGCGCGCATCAGCGGTCCGTCGCCGCTGTCGTCGACCCTGCCACCCGTGTCACCGAGTGCGAGGGTGCGGTAGTACCCGACGAGATCGCGCTTGCGACCGCCGTTCTCGCCGAGTTCGGGGAAGTAGATCTTGTCCGGGTTGCTCATCCGGACGGCGACCCCGTCGACGTCGAGCTCCTCGGCGGGCGAACGAGATGCCATGGTCATTCTCCTTCGAGGACGTCGTGCAGGTCGTAGGTCAGCGGGACGTCGAGCTGGTCGTAGCCGCAGCTCTCCGGTTCTCGATCGGGCCGCCAGCGAAGGAATTTCACCGTGTGTCGGAAGCGATGGTTCTCCATCTGGTCATAGGCGAACTCCGCGACCAGCTCCGGACGGATCGGGATCCACTCCCCCGACTTCTCCGAACGCCACCGCGTCGGCTCGCCCGGCGACGCCTTCTCCGGGTCCAGCCGCATCGGCTCGAACATCTGCTGCAACTCGATCCGTTTGGCGTCGGAGAAGGCCCCGGCCCCGCCGACCATCCGCAGTTCGCCGTCGTCGCCGTACAGCCCGAGCAGCATCGACCCGATTCCGGTGCCCGACTTGTGGATTCGATACCCGAAGATCACACAGTCCGCCGTGCGCTTGTGCTTGATCTTCAGCATCTCCCGCTTGTTCTCGACGTACACGCCGTCCAGTCGCTTGGCGACGACGCCGTCGAGCCCGGCACCCTCGAAGGCGGAGAACCAGTCCTCGGCGACCGCCGGGTCGCTCGTCACCCGGCTGACATGCACGCGACGGTCCCGCCCGCCCGGCCCCACGGCCCGCAGCAGCGCTTCCCGGCGAACCTCGAAGGGTTCGCTCATCACGCTCGTCGACTCCAGCGCCAGCGCGTCGAATCCGATGAAGATCGCCGGTGTCTTCTCCGCGAGCATGGTGACGCGCGATTCCGCCGGATGGATGCGCTGCGCGAGCGAATCCCAGTCGAGCCGATGCGTGTCGCCGATCAGTGCCGGCACCCCGATCTCGCCGTCGAGGACCACCTTGTCGGGCAGTTCTTCCTTCACCGCCGCGACGATCTCGGGAAAGTACCGGGCCAGGTCCTTGCCGCCTCGCGAACCGATCGTCACCTCGTCGCCGTCGCGGAAGACCAACGCGCGAAAACCATCCCACTTGGGTTCGTACGACCACGCCACCGAACCGTCCGGTTGCGGCGGCACGCTGGTCACCGCCTTGGCCAGCATCGGCGCAACAGGCGGCATGACCGGGAGATCCATGAAACTCATCGTTCCTCACTCGTCGACGGGACCGCAACGCCTACGCGTCGCCGCATACCCGGCGTGTCGCCGTCCGGGCCGTTACAGGCAGACCGGCGGCGGCGCGGATTCTCATCGCCTACCGGTAATCTCGACGCGGTGTCGACGCAGCGAGCGGGCCGGTACGCGCCCTCCCCCTCCGGGGACCTTCACGTCGGCAATCTGCGGACCGCCCTGCTCGCCTGGCTCTTCGCGCGGACCACCGGCAGGCAATTCCTGATCCGGATGGAGGATCTCGACCGGGCCGTCGAGGGCGCGGACTCCCGGCAGTTGTCCGATCTCGCGGCCCTGGGCCTCGACTGGGATCCGCCCGTCGTCCACCAGACCGACCGGCTCGAGGCATACCGTGCCGTCCTCGACGACCTGCGCTACGCCGACCGCACCTTCGAGTGTTTCTGCACGCGCCGGGAGATCCTCGACGCACCGTCCGCACCCCATGCGCCGCAGGGCGCCTACCCCGGCACGTGCCGCGACCTCACCGACGCCGAGCGCGACGAACGCCGTGCCACTCGGCCACCCGCGATCCGGCTGCGGGCCGACGTCCGGGAGTACGGCGTCGACGACCTGCTGCACGGCCCCTACATGGGCGCGGTCGACGACTTCGTGCTCCTGCGCAACGACGGCACCCCGGCCTACAACCTGGCCGTCGTCGTCGACGATGCCGCGCAGGGCGTCGACCAGGTCGTCCGCGGGGACGATCTGCTGTCGTCGGCGCCCCGGCAGGCCTACCTGGCAACGCTGCTCGGGTCCACCCCACCGGTTTACGCGCATGTCCCGATGGTGCTCAACGCCAACGGAATCCGGCTCAGCAAGCGGGACGGGGCGGTGACCCTGGCCGATCTCACCGCCGCGGGGGTGGAGACGTCGACCGTGTTGTCCCGCATCGCCCATTCACTGGGGCTCGGCGGCCGGGACGAGCCCGTGCGCGCGGAGCAACTGGCGGAGCGGTTCGACCCCGCTGCGCTGCCGGCCGAACCGTGGTTCCTGACGGCCGACGAGTGGGCCTAGCGGCCCATACTGCGCCCCGACCGCCTCCTACGCCGTGGTCGCCAGCAACCGCTGGAGCACGTCGTTGATGGTGATGAGTCCGACCGCGCGGCCCCCATCGGTGACKAGCGCGAGGTGGGCGCGCTGTTCCCGCATGGCGGTGAGCGTCTCGTACACCGGCTGCGCCGACTCGACGCTCAGGACCGGGCGCATGAGATCGGCCGCCGTGGTGCCGGGCGACGCGGTCAGGCTGTCGCGCACGTGCACGACACCGCGGACCGGCGCCCCGGACGCATCGTCGCGCACCAGCAGCCGCAGGTGGCCCGAGGTCCGGCCGGCCGTCTGGATCTCATCGGCGTCCGCGGCCGGACCGACTACGGCCAGATGGTCGTTGGGGGTCACGACGTCGCCGACGGTCAACGACTCCAGTTCCAGGGCACTCGTCAGGTGGGCGTGGTACCGCTCGTCGAGTGTGCCCACGGTGGCCGAGTGCTCCACCAGGTGTCGGAGGGCGTCGCTGTCCTGCCCGGTCGCGACCTGGTCCACCGGTTCGACGCCGACGCGCTTGAGGCACCAGTTGGCGAGGTGGTTGAGCTGGACGATGAACGGACGGGTCACCCACATGAAGGCGCGCATCGGGATCGCGAGCATGATCGCCGACTTCTCGGGGTGGGCGATGGCCCACGACTTCGGCGCCATCTCACCGACGACGAGGTGCAGGAACGTCACGATGACGAGGGCGAGGACGAAGCCGATCACGTCGGCCGACCAGTACGGCAGGCCCCACCCGGCGAACAGCGGCGTGAGCCAGTAGTGCACAGCGGGTTTCGTGACCGAACCCAATGCGAGCGTGCACACCGTGATGCCGAGCTGCGATCCGGCGAGCAGCACCGACAGTTCCGATGCGCTGCGCAGTGCTGCGCGGGCGCTGCCGCTGGTCGCGGCCGCGTCTTCGAGCCGGTGCCGACGCGCGGCGATGAGGGCGAACTCGACCGCGACGAAGAAGGCGCTGGACGCGATCAGGCCCACGGTGACGGCCGCGACGACCCACGGGTTATCCATTGTCGCTCTCCTCTCCGTTCTCGGCCGGGTTCTTGATCTCGCCCCGGTTCTTGTCGTCCGGGCTCTTCTCGCCCGGGTTGTTGTCGTTGTGTGCCACGCTCATCGACAGCAGAGCGGGGACGCGCTTGTCGACTTCGAGCACCGTGGCCCGCACGGTGCGGGGTGGCGCCTCGTCGTCTTCGAGCAGGGTCGACGGATCGGGATCGATCTCGATCGTCACCGTGTCCCCGACCTCCGGGAGTCCGACGAATTCGGCGATCACCAGTCCGGCCATCGTCTCGTAGTCGCCTTCGGGAAGATCCCAGCCGACCGTCCGGGAGACCTCGTCGACGTGTGCGTCACCCCGCACGCGCCATCCCTCGGGACTCTCCTCGATCGCGACGGTCGCCTCGGAGTCGTGTTCGTCGTCGATCTCGCCGACCAGTTCCTCGGCGATGTCCTCGGCGGTCACGACCCCGGCGAAGCCGCCGTATTCGTCGATGACCACCGCCATCTCGTCATGCGCGTCCGCGAGGGTCTCCAACACCTCGGGCAGCGGAAGCGTCGAGGGCACCACCACCGCGGGACGACACAGGTCGACCGCGGTGGCCGACGAATCAGCCTGCGGCGGTTGCTTTTTCAGCGCGTAGCTCCACTCCAGGAGGTCCTGGAGGTGGATTACCCCGCGTACCTCGTCGTCACCGCCGGCCAGCACGGGGTACCGCGTGTGGCCGGTGCTCATCAGTGTCAGCACCTCACCCGCCGCCAGATCGGCGTCGACATGATCGGTGTTCGGTCGCGGGATCATCGCGTGTTCTGCGGTGCGCGTGGGGAATTCGAGCACACGGTCGAGCAGGACGGACAGCTCGTCGGGCAGGTCACCCGCGTCGCGGGACTCGGCGACGATGTGCTCGAGGTCGCGCACCGACGCCGAATGCTCGACGTCGTGCACGGGCTCGATGCGCAGCGCTCGCAGCAGCAGGTTCGACGACTTGTCGAACAATGCGATGAGCCAACCGAATACGGCCAGGTAGATCGTCGTCGAACGGGCGAGCCACCGTGCGACCGGCTCGGGCCGGGCGATGGCGAGGTTCTTGGGGAACAGCTCACCGAAGACCATCTGCACGACGGTGGAGAAGATGATCGCGATGATCGTGCCGATCGCGACACCCACGCCCACCGGGATACCCACGCCGCCGAGCAGCTCGCCGACGCCGGAACCGATCAGGGGTTCGGCCACGTAGCCGACGAGAAGGCCGGTGACAGTGATGCCCAGCTGGGCGCCGGAGAGCATGAAGGACGTGCGGCGGGTGACCGCGAGCGCGCGTTTCGCGGCGGCGTCACCGGTCTCGGCACGGGCTTTGAGGCGGGACCGGTCGACCGCCATGTAGCCGAATTCCTGGGCCACGAAGTAACCGGTGAGGGCGGTGATCAGGAAGACCACCAGGATTCCGAGTCCGATTCCGAGGAGGGTCAGCATGAGACCGTCCCGGTGTCGGGGCCGGGCGGAAGACCCGGGTCATGCAATTCGCAACAGGGGGCCGACTGGTGTCGTCGGCGTTTTCGGCGCTTTCCGCGTCTCATCGTCTCTCTCGCTGGTGCTCGGGTGTTTCATACCGGGTGCCGGGAGCAAAGGCATGTGCGTAAATGTCCGGTATGTGGTCCCAACGTACCGAATGCGCTCCGAGTTCCGCGACATGCCCGGCGATCCTTCTCCGCGGAGTGCGGACCGACACATTCGGCCGATGAGCGACCCGTCGATACGCGACGAGGTCGCCGCGGCCGCTCGACGGCTGGCGGCCGAAGGTCTCCTGATCGGCACCTCCGGCAACGTGTCGGCGCGTGCGGGCGATCACGTCGCGATCACCGGAACCGGGGTTGTACTCGCGAACTGTGCCGCGACCGACGTGACGGTGGTGTCCCTTGCCGGCGACGTCGTCGACGGGCCGATCGCGCCGTCGTCCGAGCTGGACCTGCACCTCCGCGTCTACGAGGAAACCGGCACACAGGCGATCGTCCACACCCACGCACCCTTCGGGACCGCGGTCGCCTGCGTCAGCGGACTGACCTCGTTGCCGGTGCTGCACTACCAACAACTCGGCCTCGGCGGTGCCATCCCGGTCGCGCCGTACACCACGTTCGGGAGCCCGGAGCTCGCCGGCATCGTCGCCGACGCGCTGGTCGACACCCAGGTCGCGCTGATGGCGAACCACGGTTCGGTGGCACGCGGCTCCAGCCTGGCCCACGCGGTGGAGAACGCCCTGCTGTTGGAGTGGCTCGCGACCCTCTATCACCGGACCAGCAGCATGGGCCGGCCTCGCGAACTCACCGAGGACCAACAGCAGTCCACTGTCGCCCAGGCGATCCGGCTGGACTACGGGACACCCAAGGAGAACCGGACGTGACACCCTCACCGCTGCTCGAACCGCCGACGATCGCAACCGTGGGCGTCCATGTGCTGGACATCCACGTCGTCGGGATCGAGTCCATCCCGGCAGGGTCCGACGGCGCGCTCGTCCAGTCCATCGGTTTCTCCGCCGCCGGTACCGCGGGCGGAACCGCGCTCGTCCTCAGTCGGCTGGGCGCCACGGTCCGGACCCACGGAGCGATCGGCGACGACACGATCGGGCGTTCGCTGACCGCACTGCTGGACGCCGAAGGCGTCGACACCGGCGGCCTGGTTCCGAAGCCCGGGGTCCAGACGTCGTCATCGGTCATACCCGTGCGACCCAACGGGGACCGTCCCGCGTGGCACTGCATCGGGGCGAATGCGCAGTTCACGCTCGACGACCTGGGTGCAGACGCGCTGACCGGGCTCGACCACCTGCACCTCGGCGGCCCGGAGTTCCTCGGCGGCGCGGTCGCCGCCGAGCTCCTCGGCCGGGCGCGCGACCGCGGGATCACGACGTCGGCCGATCTGCTGTCGGGTGGCGACCCCGGCCTTCTCGAGTGGATCGCCGACGCACTTCCCCACCTCGACTACCTGCTGCCCAACGACGAGCAGACCCGGGGACTGACCGGAACCGACGACCTCACCGACGGCGCACGGGCGCTCCTGGACCGCGGTGTCGGTTGCGTGGCGCTCACCCGCGGCGCCGACGGCGCGCTGGTCGTGACCGGCGACGATGTGGTCACGGTGCCGGCGTTCGAGGTGGACGTCGTGGACACCACTGGTTGCGGCGACTCGTTCTCCGCCGGGTTCTTGACCGGCCGCCTGCGCGGGCTCGGTCTCGCCGACTCCGCCGAACTCGGTTGCGCGGTGGCCGCGCACGTCGCCCAGGGCATCGGGACCGCGGCGAACTCGTACGATCTCGCCGCGATCGAGTCCTTCCGGCAGTCCCGCGCCGCGGGCTGAGCGCGCCTCCTCTCGGTTTGGTGAACTCCCCCTCGGGTAGGCGATCACCATGACAGACAACAAGGAAATCAACGGCTCCACCGTCGTCATCGCCGGCGCGTCGAGCGGATTCGGACGCGGAGCCGCGGTGCGACTCGGAGAACTGGGCGCGAACGTGGTGGTCGCGGCGCGTCGAACCGCGGTGCTCGACGAGGTCGTCGCAGAGATCACCGGCAAGGGCGGATCGGCGCTGGCGGTGCCCACCGATGTCAGCGATCCGCGTGCCGTCGCCCATCTCGCGTCCGCCGCGCTCGAACGGTTCGGGTCGATCGACGTGTGGGTGAACAACGTCGGCGTCGGCGCGGTCGGGTACTTCTGGGACATCCCGATCGAGGACCACGCTCGCCTCGTCGACGTGAACCTGAAGGGCCTGATCTACGGCGCGCATGCGGCGCTGCGCGTCTTCCGGTCGCAGGGTCGCGGCACACTCGTCAACGTGGGCTCGGTCGACAGCGAGGTACCCATCGCACTCCAGAACACCTACGCCGCAACGAAAGCGGCGGTTCGGAGCCTCGGACACTCGATCAGCGAGGAGCTGCGCATGGCCGGCGACGACGCCATCAAGGTCGGCACCATCATGCCGTGGGCCGTGGACACCCCGTGGTGGGTCCACGCCGCCAACTACACCGGCCACGAACCGCGGATGTCCGCGATGGACGATCCGCAGATCGTGGTCGACGCGATCGTGGCAGCCTGCACCGACCCGAAGCTGGACCAACCGGTCGGCTACAAGGCCAAGGCCGCCAACGCTTCTCACCATCTCATGCCCGGGATCACCGAGCGGTTCTCGGCGGCGACGGCGAAGTCCGAGACCGAGAAGGGGACGCCGGTCGAGCCGCACGCGGGTGCGATCCACGACCCGAACCCGAACAGCACCGGGGTCGCCGGTGGTATCCGCGAACGGATGGTTGCCGAGGACTCGCGCTGACGCCCGTCCGCCGTCGCTCGTTGTGGTGCGCCGCCCTCTGTTGGTCGAGCACCGCCGCAGTGTCCCGCTGGTCGAGCACCGCCGCCATTTTCTGCTGGTCGAGCAGCGCCGCCATTTTCTGCTGGTCGAGCAGCGTCGACCGAGCGAAGCGAGGACGCCGCGCCCGTCGAGGCCACCGTCGCAACCCGCAGCTCCTGTCGGTGTGGCGTGATTCGATTGCCAGAGAAATCAACGATCGGGAAAATCATCCCTTGACTCGAACGCATGTTCGAGTACACTGGAGGCATGTCATCGGGGGCGGGGGCCGGATCCACATCGGTGGACCCTTCACAGGAGTCCGTCGAGCCGCGCTTTCGTCCCGACCATGAACTCTCCGCCTCTGAACTCATCGAGGTCCTGAACCACTGCGCCGGCCTGGCGGCGGCGTCCGCGCATCGAATGATGGTCGTTGCCAGCCTCATTCACGACGAACGCGAGATGGACTACGCACAGCGGCGCACCGAAACGCACAGCGGCGAACTCGACTCGATCGAAGCCTTCGAGAACCTGTCCGCACGGGTCGCCGCGGGCGAGAACCCGTACGAGCAGTTCGGGCCGAACGGTCTCGAACAGGCCATCGCCGAAGTCGGCGCCACTCTGACGGTGACGCCGGCTGAGGCGAAAGACCTGATCGAGGCCGGCGACGCCCTGCGTTACCGACTCTCCTTCACCGGACACGCACTCGCGTGCGGTCGAATCGACAAGCGCCGCTTCCTCATCGCCCTCAAGCGCACCGACCTCATCACCGACGACGAAGAGATGCAGACCGTGGACGTACATCTGGCCGAGGCGATCTTCGCCCGTGCACCGATGTCGACGGCCCGGTTCACCGCCATGGTCGATTCCATCGTCACCAAGTGGGCACCCGACGCGATCCGCCGACGCAAGGAACGCGTCAAGGGTGATCGCAAGGTGACCATCACCCCCGACCGCTTCACACCCGGGCAGTCCCGGATCTCCGGCACGCTGCCCAATGCTGATGCCGCCGAGTTCGACGCCCGCCTGACGGCGATGGCCACCGCGGTCCACGCCGGTGACCCTCGAAAGTTGGCCAACCGCCGAGTCGACGCTCTGAAAGCGCTCGCGCGGGGTGAGGCCGTAATCACGTGCTTATGCGACGACTGCGCCACCACCGCAACCGAACCCGACACGGCACCAGATTTCGACGCAGCGACAGTGGAGACTGTCGAGCCGCCTGCACCAGCTGCTGCGATGGTGGATACGGACACCGACGTCGACCCGTCAGCCGACGTCGATGTCGATGACCCGGCCGAGCCGGCCGCCTCGGCGTCGGACTCACCCGCGCCGCGCGCGACTTTCCACGTCGTGGTGAACCTGTCGACCCTGATCGGCCTCGACGACGACCCCGCCTTCCTCGACCGCCACGGCATCATCGACGCCGACACCGCCCGAACACTCCTCGCCGAAGCCCGCCGCACCTACATCCATCCCGCACCCGACGCACCCGACGGTTCACCGCCTCCCGACGCGGACAGTTCGACAACGCGATACACCCCCTCGAAGAAGCTGCAGGCGCTGGTGCGCGCCGGCGAACTGTGCTGCACCTTCCCCGGCTGCAACGCCCCGGTCTGGCAGATCGATCTCGACCACACCGAACCCTTCGACCACGCCGACCCGCGTCGCGGTGGCCCGACCGATGCGCGCAACCTCAAACCGCTGTGCCGGTTCCATCACCGCATCAAGACCTTCACCAGCTGGCAGGACCACCAAGACGAACTCCAGACCGCCTGGTTCACCACACCCACCGGGCACATGTTCGTCGGCAACGCCTTCAGCGGACGCGACCTGTTCAACAAGCTCTTCCCCAGACGGTCACCCGATCACCCCGCCCGAGACAGACTCAACACCCAGCGCGACAACGACTTCCGACGCCACCAACGCGCCGAGAAGCGCTGGAACGACGCCAACCCGCCACCGTTCTGAGCAATGGTCACGCCTACCGGGGACCTCCGTAGTAACGCCGGAGGAACTCGTCGCGGTACTCGGTGTATGTGCCGTTCTCGATGGCCTGGCGGGCCCGGTCGACGAGCGTGACGATGAAGGACACGTTGTGCAGCGTCGCCAGCGTGGGGCCGAGGCCTTCCTTCGCCTTGAACAGATGATGCAGGTAGGCCCGGCTGTACTGCGACGTGTAGTTCTCGACCTCGGGGTCGAGCGGCCGGAAGTCACTGCGATACTTGGCATTCGTGACGTTGTACCGGCCGTCGAGTGAGTAGATCGCACCGTTGCGGGCGACCCGGGTCGGCGACACGCAGTCGAAGGTGTCGACGCCGTTCTCGATGGCGGTGAAGATGTCGTCGGGTTCACTGATCCCCAAGAGGTGCTTCGGGGAGCCCTCCGGGAGTTCGTCGTTGACCCAACCGACGATGGTGCCGAGGTTGTCCTTCTCGAGTGCTCCGCCGATGCCGTACCCGCCGAAGCCCTTTCCGCCGGCAGCGCGGTCCGCCTCGCTCAACGCGACGAGGTCGCGAGCGGCCTTGCGCCGCAGATCCTCGTACTGGGCGCCCTGGATGACCCCCCAGAGCGACTGTTGTGGCCGGTGTGCGCGCTCGACGCTCAACCGATTGTGTTCGGCGAGACAGCGAATCGCCCACAACCGGGTGCGCTCGAGCGAGTTCACCTGGTACTCGCGAGTGTTCATCAGGGTGGTCAGCTCGTCGAAGGCGAAGATGATGTCGGCGCCCAGCTGGTGCTGGATCTGCATCGACACCTCCGGCGTGAAGCGATGCGCCGAACCGTCGAGGTGCGACTTGAAGGTCACCCCGTCGTCGTCGACCCGCGAGAGCCGTTCTTTGCCGTTGGCGGTGAGGTCGTCGTCGGGGGTGCCGGTGGCCTCCATCGAGATGACCTTCTTGAACCCCGCACCCAGTGACATCACCTGGAAGCCGCCGCTGTCGGTGTACGTGGGCCCTCGCCAGTTCATGAACGCGCCGAGCCCGCCGGCCGCGTCGATGATCTCCGGCCCCGGCTGCAGATACAGGTGGTAGGCGTTGGCGAGCACGGCCTGGGCGCCGAGGGCGGAGACCGATTCCGGGAGGACCGTCTTCACGGTCGCTTTGGTACCGACGGGGATGAACGCGGGGGTGTGGATCTGACCATGCGGTGTGGTGATCGTCCCCGTGCGCCCACGGGTGCCGGCGAGGGTGGTGCCGACGGTGTAGGTGGGGTCGGCGACTTCGGTTCCGGTACTGCTCACGTGCAGCATCTTCGCAGGTCGGGCGCGCCCATCCCAAACCGACGGCCGGCACCGGCTACCTGTGCGGTCGACGACACCGCATTCGCTACCGTAGTGAACCATGTCGCGCAGAACTCGTCCCACCGGTCCCACCAGGAGCCGCTCTCGCCGACCGATCAGGGTCGCGGCGGCGACCCTGGGACTCGCGGCGGCGATGTCGACGCTCGTGGCCTGCGGCGCGGAAGAGGACGTGACCACCGCGTCGTCGACCTCTCAGGCCGGCGCCGTGGAGTCGGGATCACCGTCCGCCGAACAGCCCGCCACCTCGCCGCCGGTGGTCCCCGGTCGCAAGCCGGTGTCGACGACGACGTCGAGTGTGACCGCGTCCGACGATTCCGACACCACTTGCGGCACCATCCCGGGCCCCGATGGCGCGTTGCGTGTCATGATCCTCGCCGGCGACGTGTCCTGCGATTCGGCGCGGACCATCGCCACCCAGTACGGACCGAAGATCACCACCGGTCAACAGCAGTCGGTGGCCGGCTGGACCTGCGCGCCGTCTCAGCTCGAAGGCGTCCTTGCGGCCTGCCAGAAGGGCACCGCGGTCATCGGCTTTGCACCGTAGTTCTTCTTTGGGGCGCAGATATCCGACAGCCCCATCGTCCCAATGGCGCATCATCGGCCACACCTCCTGGCGAGCGAGTTCTGTCGCGGTGGTGTCATCGAGCAACGTGTCGAAGGTGATGTGCGCGAGGATGTCCCGGGTGGCCACCACGTACTCGGGACTCATGTAGTTCGGGATACCTTCGCCGAGGTCGATGTTGCCGGGCACCATTCCTTGCCCTCGGACCGGGTTCACCGGCATCGCCTATCGGTCGAACATCAGCTCGAGTGCCTGATACGCCTTGTCGATGTCGGTGGAGATGGTCGGGTCGGCTTCACGGAGGCTGCTGACGAAGTCGGCGATGTCCCGGGCAGAACCCATCATGTTGATTTCGCGCAGTTCATCGTCGCTGAGCCTGATGTACGACCGAATGAGTCCCGTACCCCCCTACCGTCCAGTGGGCGGTGCCTCCACACGGCGAGCAGCCCGCGCAGCGGCCCCTCAGCGCAGTGCGGCTTCGACCTGCTCGGCCATCGCCTTTTGACCGCGCGCGTTGGCGTGCATCGCGGGGAAGCTGACCGCACCCAGCGTCGGCTCGACCCATCGCCGTTCGCCCGCGCAGGCGTCGTGGCCCGCGGAGACCTTGGTCATGTCGACGAAGGTCACGCGGGTGGCTGCGGCGGCGCGGCGCATGGCGGCGTTGAGGGCTTTGAAGACACGATGCAGGTACGCGGTGTCCCCGGGCGTGGTGAGCAACGACGCCGAGCAGAGCGCCGAACCCGTGGCCGGGAAGATCTGCGGATATCCGACGAGGACGACGCGTGCGCGCGGCGCTTCGCGGCCGACGAGGCGCAGGGCGTTCACGAGGTCGGGGTAGGTCGAGGATTTGATCTCGTCGACCAACGAGGTACCGAACTCGTCGCGACATGGGGTCGCTGACAACGGCGCGGCCATCCACGCCCGCTGGCAGGCCGAGGTCGAATTGCTGAACAGTCCGTTGTTGTTCGCGCCGATCGTGAGGGTGATCAAGCGGGTGGCCGGTCCGATCGCGCTGATCTGCGGTCCCTGCCACCGATACTGCGACTTGGTGAGGTCTTCGGTCGTCGCGCCCGCGCAACTGACATCGACGACCTCGGTCCCGCGTCGTTTGGCAACGAGGCTGGAGTAGTTGATCGCCGAGTTCGAGCAGAAGGTCGCCGCGCTCGTCGCCTGGGGGAACACCGATGCGCCTGCGCTGTAGCTGTCACCGAGATTCACGTATGCGTATCCGTCCGCTGCCTGGGCCCCGCCGGCCGTGACGAGTCCGGCGAGGAGAGCGAGGATGGTGGCCGCCGCCGTCAGCAGGGTTCGGATGCCGAGGCCTCGGCGGGGGCTGCGGCCATACGGCACGGACATGCGGTGACTCCAGATCGTGGTACGCGTGTTACTGGTGTTGCAGGTGATACCAACACTACCGGGCCGACGGCCCGAGATCGGTGCACACGTACCCCAGTTTCCAATCTGATACACATGTCAAGTTTCTGTGACGCCGAAGGCACCGATCGCTCCGCACACTTGACCCTCACGCGACGTCAGGCAGCAGGGTTGTCGATGTGAGCGAGGAAAAGCACACTTCCAAGGTGGACACCCGGGAGCTGACCGTCGGTGTCGTCGCCGGCATGGTCGGCGTCAGCATCCGCACGCTGCATCACTACGACCAGATCGGCCTGGTGGTGCCATCCGGCCGGACACCGGCCGGGTACCGCGTCTACGACGACACCGACGTCGAACGTCTCCACCAGGTACTCACCTACCGCGAGCTGGGCTTTTCCCTCGAGCAGATTGCGACCCTGCTCGACGATCCGGACGTGGACCCCATGGGTCACCTCGAGACGCAGCGCGAGTTGCTGACCGAACGGATCGATCGCCTGCTCCGGATGGTCGCCTCACTGGAGGAGATGATGAACGCAAAGGAGGAAGGCATCGCCCTGTCGGCGGCCGAGCAGGCCGAGATCTTCGGCGACCAATGGCCAGGCGAGGAGTACGCCGCCGAGGCCGAGGAACGCTGGGGGAACACCGACGCCTGGAAGCAGAGCCAGAAGCGGACCGAACAGTTCTCCAAGGAGGACTGGCAGCGCATCAAAAAGGAGACCGACGACCTGGAACGGCGGCTCGCGGACGCGATGCGTCGCGGGGTGACTCCTGGCACCGCCGAGGCGAACTCGCTCGCCGAAGAGCACCGCGCACAGATCGGGCGCTTCTACGACTGTGATCACGCCATGCAGGTGTGCCTTGCCGACATGTACGTCGCGGACCCGCGGTTCACCGAGCACTACGACGCGCAGGCCCCCGGCCTGGCCGTCTACCTGCGGGAGGTGATCCACGCAAACGCGGGACGAGGGTGAAAGATCGCCACCCGCCGGTCGTCCGGGTCGGATAGGTTCGGTGTCCATGACCACCGACCCGGGCGTCCACAACAAGAGCGGTGGCGCCCGCGCCACCACCAACATAGGCGATGCGATGACCCTGCGCACCGTCTTCAACCGCGAAGGCGAGGCGACCGACCTCCCCAAGTTCGCACTGGGTGACTCGATGTTGTTGCCCGACACCGCCTATCAGATCGTGCACGACGAGGCGATGCTCGACGGGAACGCCCGCCTGAACCTCGCGACCTTCGTGTCGACGTGGATGGACGACGAGGCCAAGAAGTTGTACTCGGAGACCTTCGACAAGAACATGATCGACAAGGACGAGTACCCGCAGACGGCCGCGATCGAGGACCGGTGCTGGCGCATCCTCGCCGACCTGTGGCACAACCCGGACGTCGACAACGCGATCGGTACCTCGACGATCGGCTCGTCGGAGGCCTGCATGCTCGGTGGGCTCGCGCTCAAACGGCACTGGCAGACCCGGCGCCGCGCCGAGGGCAAGTCAACCGAGAATCCCAACATCGTGCTGTCGACGGCGGTCCAGGTGTGCTGGGAGAAGTTCTGCAACTACTTCGAGGTCGAGCCCAAATGGGTACCGATCAGCCCCGACCACCTCGTCCTCGACGGTCACGAGCTCGAGAAGTACGTGGACGAGAACACGATCGGGGTCGTCGCCATCATGGGACAGACCTACACCGGCATGTACGAGCCGGTCACCGCGATCGCGGCCAAGCTCGACGAGATCCAGGCCGACACCGGACTCGACGTGAAGATCCACATCGACGGCGCGTCGGGTGCGATGATCGCCCCCTTCTGTCAGCCGGACCTCGAATGGGACTTCCGTGTCGACCGTGTCGTCTCGATCAACACCTCGGGCCACAAGTACGGACTGGTCTATCCAGGTGTCGGCTGGATCGTGTGGCGCGACACCGACGCACTGCCCGAGAGCATGGTGTTCCACTGCTCCTACCTCGGCGGCGACATGCCGACCCTGGCACTCAACTTCTCCCGTCCCGGCGCACAGGTCCTGCTGCAGTACTACGTGTTCCTGCGGCTCGGCCGCGACGGCTTCACCCAGGTCCAGCAGGGTTCTCTCAATGTGGCGCAATGGCTTTCCGGACAGATCGCCCAGATCGACGGCCTCGAATTGGTCAGCAAGGGCGACACGATCCCGGTCTTCGCCTGGAAACTGAAGGCCGGGCACAGCGAGAACTGGAACCTCTACGACCTGTCCGACCGCCTGCGCATGAAGGGCTGGCTCGTTCCCGCATACCCGATGGCCGACGACCTCGCCGACCTGACCGTGCAGCGAATCGTCGTGCGCGCCGGGCTGAGTCACGACCTCGCCCGTGCACTCATCGCCGACATCCGGACCGAGGTCGACTTCCTCAACCGCCTGGAGAGCCCGATGCCACGCGAGGGCGACGGGTCACACTTCCACCACTGATGCCCGCCGGTTGAGCTCTCCCCCGCCGGTTGAGCTTGTCGAAACCCCCCTCAGTCCAGCAGCGCCTCCGCCACGCGCTCGAGCGCCGCGACCCGACTCCCCTTGACCAGCACTGCGGTCCCGTCGTCGAGGTCGCCGAGTTCGGCCGACACGCCGTCGACGTCGGAAACGTGCCGAGCGGTGTCACCGTAGTCGGCCTCGGCGACCGCGATGACCTCGATGCCCAGATCCCTGGCCTCCAGTGCGATCGCACGGTGCTGGTCTGGCGAGTCGGCGCCGAGTTCGGCCATGGTGCCGAGAACCGCCACCCGACGCGACGCGGGGAGTGTCGCCAGCGACCGCAGCGCAGCCGACATCGACGTCGGGTTGGCGTTGTAGGCATCGTTGAGGACCGTGACGCCTCGCGACGAGGTGGCGAGTTCCATTCGTAGACCGGACAATTCGGCGGCGAGGAACCCGTCCGCCATCGACTCGACCGGCACCCCTAGCCCGCCGGCGGCAGCCGCCGCCGCCAGCGCGTTGGGGACCTGGTGCTCGCCGCGGGCGCCCAGTCGGACCTCCGTCGAACCCCACGGTGTGTGCAGCCGGAACGTCGCGCGCAACTCGTCGTCCAGGACGATGTCGGACGCGTACACATCGGCGTCCGGCGACAGCCCGTAGCGCAGGACACGCGCCGAGGTGCGATCCGCCATCGCCGCGACGTACCGATGGTCGGCATTGAGCACCGCGATCCCGTCGGCCGGGAGCGATTCCACCAGTTCACCCTTCGCGCGCGCGACGGACTCGATGTCACCGAACAGCTCCAGGTGCACGCCCTCGACGCGGGTGATCACGCCGACCGTCGGTTTCGCGATGGAACACAGCAGGTCGATGTGCCCGACGCCGCGGGCGCCCATCTCGAGGACCACCGCCTCCACGTCGTCGGCGGCCGCGGCGAGGGTGATCGGCAGCCCGAGCTCGTTGTTGAACGACTTCTCGCTCGCCGCGGTGCGGTAGGTGGTGCGCAGCACACCCGCGAGCAGATCCTTGGTCGAGGTCTTGCCTACCGAGCCGGTGATGCCCACCACGCGATCGGGGACCCGGGCGCGGACCGCTCGACCGAGGTCGGCGAGGGCGAGCGCGGTGTCGGCGACGCGGATGGCGGTCCCGCCGACCGGGTCGACCCTCGAGGAGAGGTAGGCGGTGGCCCCGCCGTCGAGTGCGGACTTGATGAAATCGTGGCCGTCGCGCTCGGCGACGATCGGCACGAACAGCTGGCCCGGCCGAACACTCCGCGAGTCGATGCTCGCCCCGTCGATCTGCACGTCGGGGCCCAGCAGCTCCCCGCCCACGGCCTCCGCGACCTCGCTTGCTCTGAAATGCACGGTCTCACGCTAGCCGAGTCCCCAGCACACGCCGAGAACCCGATTGCACGGGGCCGTATCGTGACAGGCATGTCTTCTCGGCTGTTGCGTCTGGTGGTTCTCTACGGTGGCGTCTCCGCCGAGCACGATGTGTCGCGGGTCACAGCGGCTCATGTCCTGGCCGCGGCCGACCGGGCCAAATACGACCTGGTCCCCATCGGCATCGCCAAGGACGGCACGTGGTTGCGCAACGACAAGGCGATCGCCGCCATCGCCGACGGCACGCCACTCCCCGACACCCTCGAGGTCGCCGGAACCGCCGTCGACCCGCTGACCGAACTGCGTGGTCACGCGGACGAGGCCATCACGGTCGTCCTTCCCCTTCTCCATGGACCGCACGGTGAGGACGGCACCATCCAGGGGATGCTCGAGCTGTTCAAGCTGCCGTATGTGGGCGCGGGTGTGTTGTCGTCCGCGGTATGCATGGACAAGGCGATGGCCAAGATCGTCGCCGAGCAGGCAGGCATCCCGCAGTGCCGCTGGGTCGAGTTCCGCGACGGTGTCGACGACCCGGAGACGATCACCGCCCGCGCGATCGACGCGCTGGGGCTCCCGGTGTTCGTCAAGCCGGCGAACCTCGGCTCGTCGGTGGGCATCACCAAGGCGCACGACGAGGCCGAACTCGACGCGGCGGTGAATCTCGCGCTCCGATACGACAACGTGGTCATCATCGAGGAGGCCGTCACCGGGCGCGAGATCGAGGTCGCCGTTCTCGGTGACACGGCGCCCGAGACCTCGGTGCCGGGCGAGATCAAACCCGGGAGCGAGTTCTACGACTACGAGGACAAGTACGTCACCGGCGCCGCCCAGCTGGTCATCCCCGCTGCGGTGTCCGACGCGGCGGCCGCCGAGGTCCGCGAGCTCGCGGCGAGGACGTTCACCGCGATGCGCTGCACCGGCATGGCCCGCGTCGACTTCTTCTACGAGGAGTCCGGCCGTGGCTGGCTGCTCAACGAGGTCAACACCATCCCGGGGTTCACCCCGGGATCGATGTACCCCAAGCTGTGGGAGGCGACCGGCGTGCCCTACCCGGACCTGATCGATCAGCTCGTCACGTTCGCGCTCGAGGTGCACCGGCGTCGCACGGGGTTCTCCACCGAGCACTGAGCGCGGCGCACGCTCGTGACGCCGATGTGCAGACGCGCGCATGTTCCAGGGCTCGGCGAGGGTGCCGGGTTGTAGCATGCCAACCGTGACCGACTCCCAGTCTGCGCGGGCCCTGCGGGTGCTGGTCTATTCCGACGACGCGCAGACCCGCGCGCAGGTCATCGGCGCGATCGGAACCCGGCCCGACCCGGACATCCCACCGGTCAGCTACATCGAGGTCGCCACCGCCCCAATGGTGTTCGCGCAGCTCGACGCCGGTGTCGTCGACGCCGTGATCGCCGACGGGGAAGCCACCCCGGCCGGTGGCATGGGCCTGGCCAAGCAGATGAAAGACGAACTCGATCCCTGTCCACCCGTGCTCGTCCTGCTCGGGCGTGCCGACGACCGGTGGCTCGCGGACTGGTCCCGCGCGGACGCCGTGGCCGTCCTGCCCGTCGATCCGATCACTCTTCCGCGTGCGTTCGTCGGCATGATCGGAAACGCCGAACTCTAGAAAACAGTGACTCGCGCCACACACTCACACTAGGCTTGTGTTGCAGCTCACATTCGTACTGCCGGACCAGATCGGCCGACGGCACGGATAGGACGAACACCCGGGCCGGCCCGCACCGAACAGATGCCTTCCGGTCGCCACAAGCGAGGAGGGGTCCGCGCTTTGAACGCCTACGTCCCGATCATGGTCCTCGGGGCAATCGGCGTGGCGTTTGCCGTTTTCAGCGTCTTCATCGGCATCGCGATCGGTCCGAAACGGTACAACCGCGCCAAACTCGAGCCCTACGAGTGCGGCATCGAGCCGGTCGAACAGAGTCTGCTCTACCCGACGCGACGCACCGCCGGCGGCACGGTGGCCACCGGCTCGATCCAGCGCGTACCGGTCAAGTACTACCTCACCGCGATGCTCTTCATCATCTTCGACATCGAGATCGTGTTCCTCTACCCGTGGGCGGTCGCCTTCGACTCACTCGGGTGGTTCGGCCTCATGGCCATGCTCCTTTTCATCGTCAACGTCTCCGTCGCGTACGCCTACGAGTGGCGCCGTGGCGGACTGAGTTGGGACTGAGCACTTTTCACCGATCCGATACGGCAAGGAGGTCACCCATGGGACTCGAGGAACGACTCCCCAGCGGATTCCTGCTGAGTACCGTCGAGGATCTGGCCGGGTTCATGCGCAAGGGCTCGCTCTGGCCGGCGACTTTCGGGCTGGCCTGCTGCGCCATCGAGATGATGGCCACCACCTCGGGACGGTACGACCTCGCCCGGTTCGGCATGGAGGCGTTCCGGGCGTCGCCGCGACAGGCCGATCTCATGATCGTCGCCGGCCGCGTCAGCCAGAAGATGGCCCCCGTCCTCCGTCAGATCTACGACCAGATGCCGGAACCCAAATGGGTTCTCGCCATGGGGGTCTGCGCGTCGTCGGGCGGGATGTTCAACAACTACGCGATCGTCCAGGGCGTCGATCACGTGGTCCCTGTCGACATCTACCTGCCGGGCTGCCCGCCACGCCCGGAGATGTTGCTGCACGCCATCCTGAAGCTGCACGAGAAGATCCAGGAGATGCCGCTCGGTGTCAATCGCGAGGAGGCCATCTGGGCGGCCGAACGTGCCGCCCTCCAGGCCACCCCGACGATCGAGCTGAAGGGGTTGCTCCGATGACCACGCCCGCAGGCCATCAGGACCCCGAGAACCCGGCACCCCCACCGCACGACGCGGAGCAGATCGGCGTCCGACACGGGTTGTTCGGTCCGCCCGGAACCGGCGACACGTCGGGGTACGGCGGCCTGGTCCGGCCGGTCACGCTGCCGCCCAGTACGTCCCGACCCTACGGCGGGTATTTCGACGAAATCGCCGACTGTCTGCTCCACGAGATGGGCGACGGCTACGACGACGCGATCGAGAAGGTCGTGGTCTTCCGGGGCGAGATGACCATCCACGTTGTACGACAGCACCTTCCCGCCGTCGCACTGACTCTGCGCAACGCGCCCGCGTTGCGATTCGAACTCTGCCTCGGCGTGAGCGGGGTCCACTATCCCGGCGACCCGGGCCGCGAACTCCATGCCATCTATCCGCTGGCCTCCCTGACCCACGGGCGTCGCGTCCGTCTCGAGGTCGCGGCGCCCGATGCCGACCCGCACATCCCGAGCATCTGCGACATCTACCCCACCAATGACTGGCACGAACGCGAGACCTACGACTTCTTCGGCATCGTCTTCGACGGCCATCGCTCACTGACCCGGATCGAGATGCCCGACGACTGGGAGGGCCACCCCCAGCGCAAGGACTACCCGCTCGGCGGAGTCCCGGTGGAATACAAGGGAACCCGCGTCGACCCGCCGGACCGGAGGAGGTCGTACAACTGATGACCGACACCCATACGCACACCTACACCGTGTCGGGACAGGACTGGGACTCGATCGTGTCCGACGTCCGTACCCGCGCCGAGCAGCAACCGGGAGACGAACGCATCGTCGTCAACATGGGTCCGCAACACCCGTCGACGCACGGCGTCCTGCGCCTGATCCTCGAGATCGAAGGCGAGACCGTCACCGAGGCCCGCTGCGGAATCGGCTACCTGCACACCGGGATCGAGAAAAACCTCGAGTACCGCAACTGGACGCAGGGCGTCACGTTCGTCACCCGGATGGACTACTTGTCACCGTTCTTCAACGAGACCGCCTACTGTCTCGGCGTGGAGAAGCTCCTCGGTATCACCGACGACATCCCGGAACGCGCCACCGTCATCCGGGTGATGCTGATGGAGCTCAACCGCATCTCCAGCCATCTCGTCGCGCTGGCCACCGGCGGAATGGAACTCGGTGCCGTGACGGCGATGTTCCTCGGTTTCCGCGAGCGGGAGATGATTCTCGACCTCTTCGAACTCATCACCGGCCTGCGGATGAACCACGCCTACATCCGCCCCGGAGGTGTCGCACAGGACCTGCCGGAGGATGGCATCGACCGGGTCGCCGAGGTCATCCGACAGCTCCCCGGCCGCCTGGACGAACTCGGAGACCTGCTGAACGACAACTACATCTGGAAGGCGCGGACCCAGGGCGTCGGTTATCTCGACCTCACCGGTTGCATGGCACTCGGGATCACCGGTCCGGTGCTGCGGTCCACCGGCTACCCCCACGACCTGCGCCGCGCCGAGCCGTACTGCGGCTACGAGAACTACGAGTTCGACGTCATCACCGAGGACACCTGCGACTCCTACGGCCGCTACCTGATCCGCGTGCGCGAGATGCGCGAGTCGATCCGCATCGTGGAGCAGTGCCTGGAACGGCTCCGGCCGGGGCCGGTGATGGTCGCCGACCGCAAGCTCGCCTGGCCGGCCGACCTCGCGCTCGGACCGGACGGACTGGGCAACTCGCCCGAGCACATCGCCCGGATCATGGGCACCTCCATGGAAGCCCTCATCCACCACTTCAAACTCGTCACCGAGGGGATGCGCGTCCCGGCCGGCCAGTGCTACGTCGCCGTCGAATCACCGCGGGGCGAGCTCGGCGTGCACATGGTCAGCGACGGCGGCACTCGGCCGTACCGCGTCCACTTCCGCGACCCGTCGTTCACGAATCTGCAGGCCGTCGCGGCGATGTGCGAAGGGGGGATGGTGGCCGACGTCATCACGGCGGTGGCCAGCATCGACCCCGTGATGGGAGGCGTGGACCGATGACCGATCCCGTGTTCGTGGACCTGAGCACCGCACCCCCGCCGGAGGGGTCGGCGCCGGCGCACGGAGCACCCGTCCCACCGATCACCTTCGACGGCCCGGCCGGTTACCCCGACGAGGTCATCGAACAGCTGACCGCAGAAGCGCTTCCGATCATCGCGCGCTATCCGCAGGCGCGGTCGGCGCTGCTGCCGCTGCTGCACCTGGTGCAGTCCCACGACGGCCGACTCACACGTGCCGGCATCGAATTCTGTGCCGCACAGCTGGATCTGACCCCCGCACAGGTGGCCTCGGTCGCCACCTTCTACTCCATGTACCGGCGCACACCCACCGGCGAGTACCTCGTCGGGGTCTGCACGAACACTCTGTGCGCGACCCTGGGTGGCGACGAGATCCTCCGTTCGGTCTGCGAGCACCTGGGCGTGGAACCCGGGGACACGACGGCCGACCACCGCATCACCGTCGAACACGTCGAATGCAATGCGGCCTGCGACTTCGCGCCGGTGGTGATGGTCAACTGGGAGTTCTTCGACGACCAGACCCCGGAGTCGACCATCGAGCTCATCGAGGACCTTCGCGCCGGTGTCGAGGTCACCCCGGCTCGCGGTACCGGCCCCGTGCGATCGTTCCGCGAGACCGAACGCGACCTCGCCGGGGCCCGTCCTCCGCTGGTTGAGCCGGCACCGAGCGGAGCGAGGAGCCGAGTCGAAACCACCTCCCAGCCACCACAACCCACCCCCGAACCAGAACCCCCCGAGACCCCGATCCTCTCCCGCCACTGGGCCGAGCCGCAATCCTGGACCCTGGACAACTATCTGCGCCACAACGGTTATCGAGCGTTGTCGACCGCACTGACCACTCCCCCCGACGACATCATCGAGACGGTCAAGGCCTCCGGTCTCCGTGGCCGAGGCGGCGCGGGCTTCCCGGTCGGGATGAAGTGGTCGTTCATTCCCCAGCAGGATTCCACGCAGACCGACCCGTCGGTCCCGCACTATCTCGTGGTCAACGCCGACGAATCCGAGCCGGGCACGTGCAAGGACATGCCGCTGATGCTCGCGTCGCCCCACACGCTCGTCGAAGGCGTGATCATCGCGGCGTATGCCATCCGCGCGCACCACGCGTTCATCTACGTGCGCGGCGAAGTCGCCTCGGTTCTCCGTCGACTGCGCACCGCCGTCGACGAGGCCTACGCCGCAGGCTACCTCGGCACGGACATCCTGGGATCCGGCTTCGATCTCGAACTGGTCGTCCACGCCGGCGCGGGCGCCTACATCTGCGGCGAGGAAACCGCCCTGCTCGATTCGCTCGAGGGCCGGCGGGGACAACCGCGTCTGCGCCCGCCCTTCCCGGCGGTTGCCGGACTGTACGCGAGTCCGACGGTCGTGAACAACGTGGAGTCGATCGCGAGCGTCCCGGCGATCATCCGCAACGGCGTCGACTGGTTCCGGTCCATGGGCACCGAGAAGTCACCCGGGTTCACCCTCTACTCGCTGTCGGGTCATGTGACGCGTCCCGGACAATACGAAGCGCCACTTGGGGTTTCGTTACGGCAACTACTCGACCGGGCGGGCGGGGTGCGCGCCGGGCACGAGCTGAAGTTCTGGACACCGGGCGGGTCGTCGACACCACTCCTGACGCCGGAGCACCTCGACGTCCCGCTCGACTACGAGGGCGTCGGCGCGGCCGGTTCGATGCTGGGCACCAAGGCCCTGCAGATCTTCGACGAGACGACCTGTGTCGTCGGCGCGGTCCTGCGGTGGACGGAGTTCTACGAACACGAGTCCTGCGGCAAATGCACCCCGTGCCGCGAGGGCACGTACTGGCTGGTGCAACTGCTGCACCGGCTGGAGCACGAGGGCGGAACCGCCGCGGACCTCGACACCCTCGCCGATGTCACCAACAGCATCGTCGGGAAGTCGTTCTGCGCGCTCGGGGACGGAGCGGGCAGCCCGATCGTGTCGTCGCTGAAGTACTTCCGCGACGAGTACCTCGCCCACCTCGACCACGGGTGCCCGTTCGACCATTCACGCTCGACCGTCTGGGCAGGAGGCGTCCGATGACACTCACCCACGGGAGCGACCCGGCGGCCGCGACCGACAACCTGGTCGGCATCACCATCGACGGTCGCGCCGTCCGGGTACCCAAGGGCACGTTGGTGATCCGCGCGGCCGAACAGATCGGCATCATGATCCCGCGCTTCTGCGACCATCCGCTCCTCGAACCGGTCGGTGCCTGCCGGCAGTGTCTCGTCGAGGTCGAGGGGCAGCGCAAACCGCTCGCATCATGCACGACGGTGGCCACCGAGGGGATGGTGGTGCGGACGCAGCTCAGCTCGGAGATCGCGGCGGGAGCGCAACGCGGGGTGATGGAACTCCTCCTGATCAACCACCCGCTGGACTGCCCGGTATGCGACAAGGGCGGTGAGTGCCCGCTGCAGAACCAGGCGATGTCGGCCGGCCGTTCCGAGTCGCGGTTCGACGGCGTCAAGCGGACCTTCACCAAGCCGGTCCCGTTGTCGTCGGAGGTCCTGCTCGACCGGGAGCGATGTGTGTTGTGTGCCCGCTGCACCCGGTTCTCCACACAGGTCGCGGGTGATCCGCTCATCGAGCTCGCGGATCGCGGTGCGCTACAACAGGTCAGCATCTACGCCGACGAACCGTTCGACTCCTACTTCTCCGGCAACACCGTGCAGATCTGCCCCGTCGGTGCGCTGACGGGGGCGCAGTACCGGTTCCGCGCCCGGCCGTTCGACCTGGTGTCGACGCCGAGCGTGTGCGAACACTGTGCGAGTGGATGCGCCCAGCGCACCGATCACCGCCGTGGAAAGGTGCTGCGCCGGCTGGCCGGTGACGATCCCGAGGTCAACTCGGAGTGGAACTGCGACAAGGGGCGATGGGCGTTCGCCTACACGTCGTCGCCCGACCGGATCACCGCCCCGCTCGTCCGGGACCGGCACGGCGATCTCCGTGAGGTGTCGTGGGCCGACGCCGTGCGCGCGGCGGCCGAGGGATTGACCCGTTCACCGGGCAACGTCGGTGTACTCACGGGTGGCCGGTTGACCGTGGAGGACGCCTACGCGTACTCCCGCTTCGCGCGAACCGTGTTGCACACCAACGACATCGACTTCCGCGCCCGAAGCCACAGCACCGAGGAGGCCGCCTTCCTCGCCGCGCGTATCGCCGGTCACGGACTCGCGACCACCTACGACGACCTGTCCGCCGCACCCGCGGTGCTGCTCGCCGGTTTCGAACCCGAGGAAGAGTCCCCGATCGTCTTCCTCCGTCTCCGGCGGGCAGTACGCACCGCCGGGCAGCGCGTCGCGACGGTCGCCCCGTTCGCGAGCCGCGGCGCCACCAAACTCGACGCCGCGGTCTTCCGGTCCGTTCCCGGCAGCGAGGCACAGGTGCTGCAATCGGAGGAGGTGACCGCGCACCTGCGGCCCGCCGGCTCGGTCATCCTCGTCGGTGAACGGCTGGCCACCCGGCCCGGCGCGTTGGCCGCAGTCGCGGCACTGGCCGACCGCACCGGCGCCCGGCTGGCCTGGATTCCGCGCCGCGCCGGCGAACGAGGCGCGCTCGAAGCGGGCGCCTTGCCGGGCCTGCTACCCGGCGGCCGGCCACTCGACGACGAGGACGCCCGTACGGCGGTGTCGGAGATCTGGGGCACCGATCTCGCCCCGCGGCCCGGACGCGACACCGCCGGGATCATCGACGCCGCGCGCTATCACGGGCTCTCGCTGGTGATCGGCGGCGTCGACGTCGACGACCTCCCCGACCCCGTCGCGGCGACCGAGGCGCTGACCGCCGCACCGTTCGTCGTCAGCCTCGAGCAACGCCGCAGCGCCGCCACACGCTGCGCGAACGTGGTCTTCCCGGTGGCTGCCGTCGCGGAGAAGGAGGGCACGTTCGTCGACTGGGAGGGCCGCCCGCGGAGCTTCACCACCGCCCTGACGGACTCGGGCCACCTGTCCGACCACCGCATCCTTGACGCGATCGCCCGGCAGATGGGTGTCGACCTGCGGTGCGCCGACGTCCCGACCATCCACATCGACCTGCGACGCATCGGCGCATGGTCCGGCCGGCGGGCCCCCATCGACGCCGCTGACAGGCCCCAGCCCGACCCGGCTGCCGGCCAGGCGGTGCTGGCGGGGTGGCACACGCTGCTCGACGACGGCCGGATGCAAGACGGGGAACCGCACCTCGCCGGCACCGCCCGCCCGCCGGTGGCCCGGCTCGCGCCGTCGACCGCCGCCGAAGCCGGTGTCGGGTCGGGCGACCTCCTGCGCGTCAGCACCGCCGACGGCGCCATCGTTCTGCCGGTGGAGATCACCGACATGCCGGATCGGGTCGTCTGGCTCCCGCTGTTCTCTCCCGGCTCGCACGTCCACGCCACGCTTCGCGCGCAGGAGGGTGACCTCGTGGCCCTCGCGCCGGCCCCGGTCGACGCCACCGACGCCGCAGGGGGTGCCGCGTGAACCTCGCCACCGACTTCCCGACCCTCGACGACTTCGGCCAGGACCCGATCTGGCTCGTCGTCGCCAAGGCGCTGGCCGTGTTCGTGTTCCTTGTGCTCAATCCGCTCATCGCCATCCTGCTCGAGCGAAAGATCATGGCACGCATGCAGACCCGCCTCGGGCCGAATCGGGTCGGCCCCAAGGGAATCTTGCAGAGCCTTGCCGACGGCGTGAAACTCGCACTCAAGGAGGGGATCATCCCCACCGGCGTCGACAAGGTGATCTATCTGCTGGCACCGATCATCGCGGTCGTCCCGGCGGTGATGGCCTTCGCGGTCATCCCGTTCGGGCCGATGGTGTCGGTCTTCGGTCACCAGACTCCGTTGCAGCTCACCGATCTCCCCGTCGGGGTGCTGTATGTCCTGGCGGTCACGTCGGTGGGTGTCTACGGGATCGTGCTGGCCGGCTGGTCGTCGGGCTCGACCTATCCGCTGCTCGGCGGACTCCGCTCGACGGCACAGGTCATCTCGTACGAGATCGCCATGGGACTCACCTTCGCCGCGGTGTTCCTCGACGCCACGACCATGTCGACGTCGGGAATCGTTGCCGCCCAGGAACACCACTGGTACGTGTTGCTGCTGCTGCCCTCGTTCGTCATCTACGCCATCTCGATGGTCGGCGAGACCAACCGCGCGCCTTTCGATCTGCCCGAGGCCGAGGGTGAGCTGGTCGGCGGGTTCCACACCGAGTACTCGTCGTTGAAGTTCGCCATGTTCATGCTCGCCGAGTACATCAACATGGTCACCGTCTCCGCGCTCGCCACCACGCTGTTCCTCGGCGGTTGGCAGGCGCCGTGGCCGCTGAGCACGTTCGACTGGGCGAACACCGGTTGGTGGCCCGTCCTCTGGTTCACGCTCAAGGTGTGGGCGTTCCTGTTCGTGTTCATCTGGCTGCGAACCAGTCTGCCGCGCCTGCGGTACGACCAGTTCATGAACCTGGGCTGGAAGGTCCTGATCCCCATCTCCCTCACCTGGGTGATGGTCGTCGCGATCATCCGCGCCGCCTTCGCCGGCGAGGACGCCGACCTCACCCGCGCGCTGGTCTCCGCCGGCGCCGGACTCGTCGTCACCGGGCTCATCGCCTACGCGGTGTGGCGGTTGATGCGGGTCCCCGACATCCCGGACCCGACGCAGGACTCCGCAGACCCGTCCGCCGCACCCGACGAGTTCGACCCGATGGCCGGCGGATTCCCTGTGCCGCCGATGCCCAGCACCGTGAGGGAGACCACCGATGCCTGACTTCCTGAAACCGGTGAGCGGATTGCGCGTCACCTTCGGCGGCATGTTCCAACCCACGATCACCGAGCAGTACCCCGAGCAGAAACGGCCGACCGCAGCGCGCTATCACGGTCGCCATCAATTGAATCGGCACCCCGACGGTCTCGAGAAGTGCATCGGGTGCGAGCTGTGCGCGTGGGCGTGCCCGGCTGACGCCATCTATGTGGAGGGCGCCGACAACACACCCGACGAGCGCTACTCGCCCGGCGAACGGTACGGGCGCGTCTACCAGATCAACTATCTGCGGTGCATCGGTTGCGGGCTCTGCATCGAGGCGTGCCCCACGCGCGCGCTCACGATGACCAACGACTACGAACTCGCCGATGACAATCGCGCCGACCTCATCTACGAGAAGGACCGTCTGCTGGCGCCGCTACAACCCGGCGTCGACGCGCCGCCGCACGAGATGGCGCCGGGCTCCACCGAGGAGAACTACTACCGGGGCGAGGTGACCGCCGACGGCCGCGTGACCCTGCCCGATCCGACTGTCCCGACCAAACGCGAGCCGCGGTCATGACTCCCGGTGGCACCCTGTGGCTCGCCGACGAGGTGGTGCGCACCTCCACCGGTGAGGCGATCCAGTTCTGGGTTCTCGGGGCCGTCGCGGTTGCCGGTGCGCTGGGTGTCGTCTTCGCCACCAAGGCCGTCTACTCGGCGATCTTCCTGGCCACCACGATGATCGTGCTGGCCGTCTTCTACGTCGCGCAGGGGGCGCTGTTCCTGGGCGTGGTGCAGGTGGTCGTGTACACCGGTGCGGTGATGATGCTGTTCCTGTTCGTCATCATGCTGATCGGCGTCGACTCGTCGGACTCACTGCGGGAGACCCTGCGCGGCCAGCGACTGTCCGCGGTGTTGCTCGGTGTCGGCTTCGGGATCCTGTTGATCGCCGGGATCGGCAGCGCCACCGTCGGTGTCGTCACCGGTGCCACCAACCCCGGCGTCGTGGCCGCGCAGAGCGACGCCGGTGTGGAGGCCATCGCCGAGCTGATTTTCGTCCGCTACCTGTGGGCGTTCGAGCTCACCGGGGCCCTCCTCATCGCCGCCACGCTCGGCGCCATGGTGCTCGCGCACCGGGAGCGTTTCGGCCCCCGACTCACCCAGAAAGAACTGTCGCAGGCGCGGTTCCGCAGTGGGGTCAACCTGACCCCRCTGCCGACACCCGGGGTCTACGCGCGACACAACGCGGTCGACGTGCCGGCCCGTCTGCCCGACGGGTCGCCGTCGGACCTGTCGGTCAACGCCATCCTGGCCGCGCGGACACTCCGCACCCGCCCGGCCGACGACCCGGGGACCGACCGGTGAACCCGGAGAACTACCTCTACCTCGCAGCGCTGCTGTTCACCATCGGCGCGGCCGGAGTACTGCTGCGACGCAACGCGATCGTCGTGTTCATGTGCGTCGAGCTCATGCTCAATGCGGCCAACCTCGCCTTCGTCACCTTCGCCCGGATGAACCAGTCGTTCGACGGCCAGGTCATCGCGTTCTTCACGATGGTCGTCGCCGCGGCGGAAGTGGTGGTCGGGCTGGCGATCATCATGACCATCTTCCGATCACGCCGCTCGGCGTCGGTCGACGACGCGGATCTGCTGAAGAGGTAGAGGAGGATTGGTGAACGCCGAACTCACTGCGTCATTGCTCTGGCTGATACCGGCTCTGCCGCTTCTGGGTGCGGCGATCCTCCTTCTCGGTGGTCGCGCCACGGACCGGTGGGGGCATTTGCTCGGGACGGGCCTCGCGATCGCGTCGTTCGCGGTGGCGCTGATCATGTTCATCGGCATGGTGTCCCGATCTGCCGACGACCGCGTCGTGTCGGACGTCCTGTTCAGTTGGGTACCGGTGGGCGAGCTCCAGGTCGACTTCGGGTTTCTCCTCGACCAGCTGTCGATGTGCTTCGTCCTGCTGATCACCGGCGTCGGCTCGCTCATCCACGTCTATTCGATCGGCTACATGCAGCACGATCCGGATCGTCGCCGGTTCTTCGCCTACCTCAACCTGTTTCTCGCGGCCATGCTCGTCCTGGTCCTGGCCGACAACTACCTGGGTCTCTACCTCGGCTGGGAAGGCGTCGGACTCGCGTCGTACCTGCTGATCGGTTTCTGGCAGCACAAGCCGTCGGCGGCCACCGCGGCCAAGAAGGCATTCGTCGTCAACCGGGTCGGCGACATCGGACTCGCTGTCGCCCTGATGATCATGTTCGCCACCTTTGGCTCAGTGGCCTTCACCGCGGTGTTCGACGGTGCCTCCCAGGCGGGCGAGACGACACTCACCGCACTGGGTTTCGTGCTTCTTCTCGCCTCATGCGGCAAGTCGGCGCAGGTGCCGCTGCAGTCGTGGCTGGGCGACGCGATGGAGGGCCCGACGCCGGTGTCGGCGCTGATCCACGCCGCGACCATGGTGACCGCAGGCGTCTACCTCATCGTGCGCTCGGGCCCGATCTTCGACCTCGCCCCCGCCGCCCAGGTCGGGGTCGTGGTCGTCGGCGCGGTCACCCTGCTGTTCGGCGCCGTCATCGGTTGCGCGAAGGACGACATCAAGAAGGCGCTCGCCGCGTCGACGATGAGCCAGATCGGGTACATGGTCCTGGCCGCCGGGCTCGGTCCGGCGGGTTACGCGTTCGCCATCATGCACCTGCTCACCCACGGCTTCTTCAAGGCGGGGCTGTTCCTCGGTGCGGGATCGGTGATGCACGGGATGAACGACGAGACCGACATGCGCCGCTACGGCGGATTGCGCACCCTCATGCCGATCACGTTCGTCACCTTCGGTGTCGGGTATCTCGCGATCATCGGTGTGCCGCCGTTCGCGGGCTTCTACTCGAAGGATCACATCATCGAGGCCGCGTTCGGAGCGGGTGGAGCGAAAGGTCTGATCCTCGGTGGCGCCGCACTTCTCGGCGCCGGGATCACCGCGTTCTACATGACCCGGGTCATGTTGCTCACCTTCTTCGGCAACAAGCGTTGGCACGACGGCACGCACGCGCCGGCACCTCACCCGCACGAGTCGCCGCGTGTCATGACCGGCCCGATGATCCTGATCGCGCTCGGCTCCGTTGCCTCGGGCGGCCTTCTGGCCATCGGCGGATCGCTGGAGACGTGGCTCGAACCCGTTGTCGGAGAACACACCGAGCACCATCTCGTCCCGGTGTGGGCCATGACGGCGATCATCCTGCTCGTGGTCGCCGTCGGCGTGGCTGTCGCCTATCGTCGATACGCGACTCGGCCGGTGCCGGTGACCGCACCCGAGGACGTGTCCGTGCTCACTGTCGCCGCCCGACGCGATCTGTACGGCGACGCCGTCAACGAAGAGCTGCTGATGCGGCCGGGTCAGCGGGTCACCGCCGGCCTCGTCGCAGTCGAGTCCGACGGCGTCGACGCGCTCACCAGCGGCGTCGGTGATGCTGTGACCGGCGCGTCGCGACGAATACGCGGGTGGCAGAACGGATATGTCCGGTCCTATGCCCTGTCGATGTTCGCCGGCACCACCGTGATCGTCGCCCTGGTGATGGCGGTGAACGTCCTGTGAGCATCCCCTGGCTGACCGTCCTCTGGGTCGCGCCCGCGGTCGGCGCCGCGCTCGTCCTCGCAGTCCCGGCACATCGGGTGACCGCGGCGAAGTGGTTCGCGCTCGTGGTGTCCGTGGCCGTTCTCGCCCTGTCGATCGGTCTCGCGATCGGTTTCGATCCGGACGGCGAGCGGTACCAGTTCGTGGAGGACGTCAGCTGGATACCGGCGTTGGGTACGCGGTACGGATTGGGGCTCGACGGCATCGGGCTGGTCTTGATACTGCTGACCGCCGCGCTCCTGCCACTTCTGCTCGTCGCCGGCTGGCGCGACGTCGAATCGTCGGGCTCGCTGGACAATTCGGGCGGCCGCGCACAGAAGGGCCCGCACATCTATCTGGCGCTGTTCCTCGCGACCGAGGCGATGGTGCTGATGAGCTTCGTCGCGCTCGACGTGCTGCTGTTCTACATCTTCTTCGAGGCGATGCTCATCCCGATGTACTTCCTGATCGGCGGGTTCGGCACCGGACCCAACCGGTCGGCGGCCGCGGTGAAGTTTCTGCTGTACAACCTCTTCGGTGGCCTCGTTCTGCTGGCCGCGGTGATCGGACTCTACGTGGTGACCGCCCAGAACGGCGTCGGCGCGGACGGTGGCGGAACCTTCGCACTGCCGGACATCGCCGCCGCTGTCGCGAGCGGACAGATCGACGACTCGACCGGACTGGCCAAGCTGCTCTTCCTCGGCTTCCTGTTCGCGTTCGCGGTCAAGGCGCCGCTGTGGCCGCTGCATTCGTGGCTGCCCGACGCCGCGGTCGCGGCGACTCCGGCCTCGGCGGTACTGATGATGGCCGTGATGGACAAGGTCGGGACCTTCGCGATGCTGCGATTCTGCATGCAGCTGTTCCCGGACGCGTCACAGTACTTCGCGCCGCTCGTCTGTGGGCTGGCGGTGGTCAGCATCGTCTACGGCGCGGTGCTGGCGATCGGCCAGACCGACGTGATGCGGCTGATCGCCTATACGTCGATCTCCCACTTCGGCTTCATCATCCTCGGCATCTTCGTGATGACCGATCAGGGCCAGACCGGCTCCGCCCTCTACATGGTCAACCACGGGATCTCGACCGCCGCACTGTTCCTCATCGCCGGGTTCCTGGTGTCCCGGCGCGGGAGCACCTTGATCGCCGATTACGGCGGGGTACAGAAGGTCGCGCCGGTCCTCGCGGGCACCTTCCTCGTCGCCGGACTCGCCACTCTCTCCCTCCCCGGTCTCGCACCGTTCATCAGCGAGTTCCTGGTCCTCATCGGCACATTCACCCGCTATCCGGTCGCCGCAGTGGTCGCCTGTTCGGCGCTCGTCCTCTCGGCGATCTACATCCTGTGGACCTATCAGCGCATGATGGGCGGGCCACCGAACGCACCTGATGTCCGAGGATCGTCGATGCGCGACCTGGCGGGACGTGAACTGGTGGTCGTCGCCCCGTTGCTCGCGCTGCTCATCGCGCTGGGGGTGTACCCGAAGCCGATGATCGACCTGATCGATCCCGCAGTGCAGGCAACTCTCACCACAGTCGGCGTCGAGGCGCCCGAACCAGCGGTGGCCGAACCGGATGCGGAGGGCAACTGATGAACCCGACAACCCTCACCGACGGTCCGATGACGCTCGCCGCCATCGCCACCCCCAGCGTCGAATACGCGTCACTGTCGCCGATGCTCATCGTGTTCGGCGCCGGCGTCATCGGGGTGCTCGTCGAAGCCTTCGCGCCCATCCGACTGCGATACCCACTGCAACTGTCGCTCTCACTGGGCGCACTGATCATCGGCCTCGCCGCGCTGGTCACGGTGACGATCGCGCAGACGCACGATGGCGCGAACGGCGAGTTCGCGATGTCCGGCGCGGTCGTGATCGACCGCCCGACCCTGTATCTGCAAGGGCTGCTGCTGATCATCGCGATCGTCGCGGTCGGGTTCATGGCCGAGCGTCGCCTCGAGCGGGTCGTGGCGCCGGTGACGATGCGCAAGCTCGCCGGGGTCGGCGGACCGGATGGACCGTCGACCGGCAACGGCATCACCAACGGCGGCCCGGCCGGCGGTGGCGTCGACGCCGACATGTTCACCCCGTCCGGGGCGTCGGTGCCCAACACCGACGCCGAGTTCGAGGCCACCCGCGCCGGCGCGGTCACCACCGAGGTCTTTCCCCTGGCACTGCTCGCGGTGGGTGGGATGATGCTGTTCCCGGCATGCGGCGACCTGCTCACGATGTTCGTGGCGCTGGAGGTGTTCTCGCTCCCGTTGTACCTACTGTGTGGACTTGCGCGGCGACGGCGCCTCATCTCGCAGGAGGCCTCGCTGAAGTACTTCCTGCTGGGCGCGTTCTCGTCGGCGTTCTTCCTGTTCGGTTCGGCATTCGTCTACGGCGCCACCGGTTCGCTCAACCTCTCGACGATCGGTGCGTCGATCTCCGCGACTGCCGACAGCGGTGGCGACACCACGCTGGCCCTCATCGGGCTGGCACTGCTCGCCGTGGGCCTGCTCTTCAAAGTGGGTGCAGTGCCGTTCCATTCGTGGATTCCCGATGTCTACCAGGGCGCGCCGACGCCGGTCACCGCGTTCATGGCCGCAGCGACCAAGGTCGCCGCCTTCGGGGCGCTGCTGCGCGTGTTCTACGTCGGCTTCGAGGGGCTCCGCGAGCAGTGGGAACCCGCGTTGTGGGCGGTGGCGATCGCCTCGATGGTCATCGCCTCGGTGATGGCGGTGACCCAGAACGACGTGAAACGGATGCTCGCGTACTCGTCCATCGCACACGCCGGGTTCATCCTGCTCGGCCTGATCGCCTTCGACGAGGCCGGTCTCGGCGCCACGCTCTTCTACCTCGCCGCCTACGCGTTCACCACTCTGGGCGCCTTCGCGACCGTCGCGGTGATCCGCGAACCCGACTCCGCCGCCGGGTCCTCCGCTCGCAGCGCCGCCATCCACGGCACGACACCCGCCCCACGGAACCCGCACCTGTCCGGCCGGGAGGCCACCGACCTCACCCAATGGTCGGGGTTGGGACGCCGATACCCGTTGGTGGGCGCCATGTTCGCGGTCTACCTGCTCTCGTTCGCGGGCATCCCCCTGACCAGCGGTTTCATCGCCAAGTTCGATGTCTTCGCCGCAGCCGCCGGCTCCGGCGGCGGCGTGCTCGTGGTCGTCGGCGTCATCAGCAGCGCGATCGCCGCCTATGTCTACGTCCGCATCATCGTCGCCATGTTCTTCGACGACGTCCCCGCCTCCGGCGCCCCGCACGTGGTCAAACCCAGTGTGCTGACGACGACCGGTATCGCCCTGTGCACCCTCGCGACCGTGGCCCTCGGCATCTTTCCGCAACCGCTGCTCGACCTCGCCGACTCGGCGGCGGTGTTCTTGCGCTGACAGATGATCAGGAACGGATCTGTCAGCGAAACGTCGACCACTGCGGACTTGTGCAGGATCGTGCACGGTCACGCGTCGAGTTGGGGCATTTGGGTCCGGTATGCGACGCATACTGCCCCAACGTCAGGCGCTGTGTGTGGTCACTTCCCAGCTGAAGCCTTCCCGGGTGCAACCATGCCATCCTGGAACCCGTGGATCTGATCAGGCACTTGCGGTTCTTCGTCGCCGTGGCCGAGGAGGGCCACTTCGGCGAGGCCGCGGCCCGCCTGGAGATGACACAACCGCCGGTGTCGCAGGGTCTGCGTCGCCTGGAGAAGCAGCTGGGACTCCAGCTCATCCGACGCACCACTCGCGGCGCCGAACTCACCGATGCCGGACGCGAACTGCTTCCGCGCGCACGTCTACTCGTCGACGACGCTTCGAGATTCGTCGGCGAGGCCCGTCGGCTCCACGAGTGGACCGAGGTATTGCGTTGGGGTACCCCATCACTGGTCGGCCCGACGATCACGGCCACGCTGGCACGCCGCATCGCCGGGGTCGCGTCCGGACAGGACACGGTCAGCTCCTCGACGGTAAATCTCGTCGAACAGGTGTCGGCCGGGTCACTCGACCTTGCGGTCGTCGAAGCGCCGTGTGTCACCGGCTCTTTGACCACCGGCCCGATTGTCGTCCTCAAGCGTTCCGTCGTGGTGCCCGCTTCGCATCCGACAGCAGATGCCGACCGGCCGCGCCTGCGTCAACTCGCGGGGTTGCACTTCTGCCACACACCACGGTCGTTCAACCCGCCTGCGCACGACCAGCTGATCGACCGGCTCCGAGAGTCCGGCCTCGACCCCCAGCTGAATCCGGTGACGTCCGCCGACCAGGTACTGGCCGCAGTAGCTGCCGGGCACGCCTTCGCGCTGACCGTCGATCGCGGTGTCCTCGCCGCGGTCGATGCCGTCCGCTGTCTCACCGTCGGACCGGACGCCACCGCGCTGCGCCTTCGCGTCGTCTACCGCGAACCCGGCCTCAGCGAGGTGGCGGAGGTCGTCACCGCCGCCCTCTACCGGATCGGCAAGGCGACGTGAGCTCGTCGGCGCCCCTGCCCGAGTCGGTCCGCACCGAGCTCGACCGCGCTGTCCACGAGACCTTCGCCGACGCCGGCTGTTCGGGATGCGTGCATGTACGGACGATCGGGCCGACGCCGGTCGAGTACTGCCACGACGCCGACACCCCGGTCGTCCTCGCGTCGGTCTACAAACTCGCGGTGTTGGTCTCCCTGTGCCGCATGGCAGATCGCGGCGACATCGATCTCACGGCGTCGATCTCGGTCGATCCCACTCGGTGGGCTCAGGGCCCGACCGGGCTCGCACTGTTCTCGGACCCGGTCACCATTTCCTGGCGCGACCTCGCCACCTCGATGATGACCGTCTCGGACAACGTCGCCGCCGACGTCATACTCGCCCACATCGGACTGCCGCAGATCCACGACGACCTGGTCGACCTCGGCCTCACGCACACCCGCATCGTCGGTGGTGTCGCCGAATCGCACGCACGTCTGCAGCGGGAGACCGGCACGAGCACCGTCGCCGAAGCGTTCGCCGCCCTGGCCGATCCCGACTTCGACGCCTCGGTCAGCGCCTACGACGCCGCCTACTCCAGTGCCGCGACACCGCGCGACTGCACGACGCTGCTGGACGCGATATGGACCGATCGCGCAGCGTCCGCGACGTCGTGCGAGTTCATTCGCCAGACGATGAGGAAACAGGTCTTCACCTCGCGCCTCGCTTCGGGCTTTCCGTTCCGCCGGGTGAGCGTCGCGGGTAAGACGGGCACGCTCGTCGCCGTTCGCAACGAGATCGGCGTCATCGAGTTCCCCGGCGAAGTGCCGATCGCGGTCGCGGTGTTCACGATGAGCGCGAGATCTGAGATGGCACTACCCGAGGTCGACCGCGCCATCGGAGAGGTGGCCCGCGTGATCGTCACCGAACTCCGAAGACCGGACGACTGACCGGAAACCGGACCAGGAACAGCGACGATAGCGAACCGCTATCGGCCGATCGCGTGCCGAAACTTGGCATCACGGCGTCCCGATGGGTTGGCTCGGGTCATGCGTCGATGGTGGGCACTGGTGAGTGCATGTATGGCGATCGTGGGCACGATGTCGGGTTGCTTCCTGTCCTCAGAATCACCTGAGGACGCGCTACGGTCGTTCGCGGCCGCGCTGCAGGAGGGCGATGCCACCAGAGCCGCGGCGCTCACCGACGATCCGACCGCGGCAGGCGCGGCGATCACCGCCATGTTCGATGGCATGGGCCGCACGCCCAAGCTCTCGGTCGCGGCCGACCTGGTCGACGACAAGGAGGTCAGCGGCACACTCGACCATCGCTGGCAGATCCGCGATCGGAGCGTCGAGTATCAGACCTCTGTCGTTCTCGCCGAGTCGGATTCCCACTGGAAGATAAGGTGGCAGCCCTCCGTCCTGCACCGGCAACTCCGTGCCGGGGAATCGTTCTCGTACAGCGACGATCGCGCCTACCGGACGCCGGTCCTCGACACCAACGATCGGCCGCTCATGACCTGGCAGGCCGTCACCCTGGTCGCGTTGCAACGCACGCAACTCGATTCGGCGGAGATGCTCGCCCGCGCCCTCCGACCCGTCGAACCCGGTATGACCGCCGCCGGTATCCGCGCGGCCTTCGCAGGCAACAATGCGCCGCAGCACACGGTGATCCGGCTCCGCGAGTCCGATCTCCGGCGCGTCCGGCGCTCGGTGGAGTCGATTCCGGGTGTCGCGCTCAGCGAGCAAGGCGCGCTGCTCAGCGCCACCAGAGCACTGCATTCGCCGGCGATGTCGGGACTCGAGGAGATCTGGCGCGAGCACATCGACGCCACGGCGGGGTGGTCCGTCCAGATCGTCGGCGCCGACGGCACACCCACTCATCTCGTCGACTCAGCGCAACCCGGTGTCACGCCACCGGTACACACGACCCTCGATCGCGATGTCCAGACCCGAGCACAACTCGCCGTCGACGGCGAACGACGCCCTGCCATGGTCGTGGCCATCGAACCGTCGACCGGAGGCATCGTCGCCGTCGCGCAGAACGATGCCGCCGACAGGTCGGGATCGGTCTCGCTGTCCGGGCTCTACCCTCCGGGTTCGACGTTCAAGACCATCACGACCGCAGCCGCACTGGACGCCGGAGCCGTGCAACCGACGTCACAGGTCCGCTGTCCTGGCCGCACCACGATCGAAGGTCGGACGATCCCGAACGAGGACGACTTCGACCTCGGGACCGTGGCACTTTCAACAGCTTTCGCGCGCTCGTGCAACACGACGATGGGCGCCCTCGCGAACAGGCTGCCCGACGACGCGCTCACCGCCATGGCACGACGGTTCGGCATCGGCGCGGACTACACCGTTCCGGGCCTGACGACCGTCACCGGGTCGGTGCCCCGCGCCGATTCACCAGCGTTGCGGGTCGAGAACGGCATCGGTCAGGGTACGGTGACCGTCAGCCCCTTCGGTCTCGCCCTGGCCGAGGCGAGCCTCGCGCGCGGTGAGACCGTGACCCCCGGCCTGGTTCGCGGAAGGGACACGACGGGAGACGTGGAACCGCAACAGATCCCGGGCGACGTCACTCGTGCACTCCGAAGCATGATGCGCGACACGGTCACTCGCGGCACGGCCACCGCACTCCGCGACATCCCCGGTCTCGGCGGAAAGACCGGCACGGCGGAGTACGGCGACAACAAGAACCCGCACGGCTGGTTCGCCGGCATCGTCGGGGACCTCGCGTTCGCGACGCTCGTCGTCGGAGGCGGGTCGTCCGCACCCGCTGTCGAGGTGACCGGAGAGTTCCTGCGGCCGCTGAGCGAGTGAGCGCTTCCGCAAAGTGCGGGAAAGGTACCGGATTCCGGGACGAATCCCGCACTCTGTCAACGGGTCGTCACGACGCCGGCTCGAGGTCCTTTCGGTACAGGGTCTTGCCCGACGCGTCGACCAGATCCACGCTCAACACTTTGGTCCTGCCGTCGATCGTCACCTCGCCGAAGTGTTGAAACCCCTCCGCCGGTGACACATTCGACCCGGTAGGTGCATGGACGAATTGGTACTCGGCACCGAATGTGCTGTCCAACGGGCTCTCCGGGAACGCACCGGCGTGCAACGGTCCGGCGACGAACTCCCAGAACGGCGCAAAATCCTTGAAGCCGGCGCGGTCAGGCTCGTAGGAGATCGCGGCGGTGTAGTGGACATCGGCGGTCAGGAACACCACGTTCCGGACGTTCTTCGTCTGAGACAGGATGCGGGAGAACGCGATCTCACGACCAAGCGGATCGCCGGCATCACCCTGGGCCACCGCTTCCATTGCCTTCGGACCGTCCGGCGGTGTCGTGTTCTTGTCCGCCACGACGATGCTCAGCGGCAGGTCATTGGCGACGATCTTCCAGGTCGCCGTCGAACCCCGCAGTCCGTCGATGAGCCACTGGGTCTGTTCCGGACCGAGCAAGCCGTCGACGTTGTCCCCCGACCACGCATCGGGGTTCGGGTCCTTGTGGCTGCGCATGTCGAGGATGAAGACGTCGAGCAGTGGACCGTATGACACCCTGCGGTACAGACGATCCGAGGCACCGATCTCGACGGGTTGCCATTCCTGCCAGGCCTGACGTCCGTTGCGCGCCAACACGTCGACGCTCATCTCGGTGTATCCCTCGCGGCCCTGCCCCTCGAGACTCTCCCCGGGGAACCAGTTGTTGACGACCTCGTGGTCGTCCCACTGCACCAGTTGCGGGACTGATCCGACGAAGCGTCGGAAGTGGTCGTCGGTCAGGTTGTACGCGTAGTTTCCACGAAACTGATCGACGGTCTGCGCCACCTGCGCCTTCGCCGGACTGGTGATGTTCCGATAGGTCTTGCCGTCGTTCTGTTCCTGAGTCGCCTCGACCGGGTTGTCGGCGTAGATGGCGTCACCGGAGTGGATGAAGAACTGCGGATCACGGTCGGCCATGGTGGCGAAGATGGTCATCCCGCCCATATCGGGGTTGATGCCCCACCCCTGCCCGACCACGTCGCCGGACCACTGGAACCTGATGTCGCCGTCTCGTACCGGAGCTGTCGTGAAGATTCCGGTCGCCGGTTCGGAGAGCGCGCCGTCCTCACCTTCGAAGGTGACGCGATAGTGCACGGTCTGGCCGGGCTCCAGGCCGGCCACCCGCAGTCGGCCGGTCCCGTCGCCGGCGGGCGTCACCTGCGGTCCGCGGAATTTCCGTGCAGCGCCGAAGGACTCGCTCGATGCGGTCTCGACGATCATGGTCGCCGGCCGGTCCGACCGCGCCCACACCAGCGCCCCTCCGCTGGTCACCTCGCCGGTGGCCACCCCGTGGGTGAGGACCGGCCGGTTTCTGACCAGACTCGGGCGTCGCCGAACCAGGATTCGACGACCCGCAGGCTGCCAGCGCGGACCCGACCGGGACGAGGAGCGCCCCCGTAGCGGCAGTCCGCAGAATCGTGCGCCTGGACGTGGGACGGTCTGCTCGATGAGGTCGGGCCATGGGCGCCAGCGTGGCGTAGCACTTCCAATGGCTGGTGAAGCGCAGGTGAAGTCTCGGCGTCCGTCCGGCTCGCGCGCGGCAACACATCAGCGAGATCTACGCGTTCCGTCCCCTGATGGAACGAGACGCCGGGCCACCTCGGGACCGCCGACCTCCAAAACGAATTGCGGGTCTCCGCAAACGATCAACTGATCACGCGCCCGAGACAGCCCGACGTAGAGCCGCTCGCGTGACCGCTCCCACGACTTCTCCTCGTTGAGCGCAAGCACGATGACGCGCCGTTCCAGACCTTTGAAACCCAGCACGTGACCGTAGAAGACCTGTTCGGCATCCCAGAACGACGACCAGTACTCCCGGTTTCCCTGCGACTGGCGCGCCTTCTGTTCCTCGTGTCGGCTGCCGGTCGTCAGCAGCGCGATGTCTTCCGGGCGCCATCCGTCCTCGAGCAGCGGGTCGATCTGATCGTCGGCCACACCGAGTGCTTCCTCAGCCGTGCAGGCGATGAACCGGACCGACGGCCCGTCGCCACCGTTGAGCCTCAGCCGTTGTCCGACGAGCGGTTTGAACGCCTCTGCGATCTGTTTGGTGTTGCGCAGATTGTGGTCGAGGACGAGTGGCACCAGGTCGACGGGCGGCGACCCCTGCCGAGCGAACACACGCTGGGCCTCGTCGCTGAACACGAAGATCCCGCTGGTGTCCTCGTCACGCAGGCAGGCGAGCATCGGCTTCCACCATTCGTCGGCGAAGTCCTGCGCTTCGTCGACCACGATCGCGTCGAATCGCCTGCCCGGCGAAAGCGCCTGGGCCAGTTCGTACATCTGCTGCGGCAGCGTGTACTCCCAGAAGTCCGACGCGGCCTTGGTGCGCTCCTGCTCGTCGGGTCCGCTTGCGGCTCCCCACGTGATTCCCAGTTCATGGAACTCGCCCACATAGGCGGGTCGTTCCTTGCGACTCCAGGTTGCGGTGAGCCGCTCGAGATACGAAGCGAGTCCGTGTGAATAGCAAACCAGCGCAACACGTTGTCCGTCACGCGCCAGACGCCGAGCTTGTTCGATGGCGAGGAACGTCTTGCCGCTTCCGGCGCCACCCCGGATCTCGACGCGACGGAGTTGATGGGCGGCCCGTAGGATGACAGCCTGCTGAGAGGTCAGAGCGTCGGCCACCTCTTCGTTCTCCAGCGCGCGGGCCACAACGTCGCGCTGCGGCAGGCCACGCCCGCTCAGCACCGTGGCGAGCTGCTCGATCCCGGGACCGTCGAGGACCGGAAGGCTCCCGACTTTCTGCAGCAGAACCTCTCGAATCAGCGGCGATATCTGCTCAATCTGATTGCGGTCGACGATCTTCCACCGCGGACAGTCCGCCAGCGCGAACGCGGGCCCGACTTCCGAGTGCGGGAACACGACCATGTGATCCCATCTCACCCGCCCCTGAGTCCATCTCGGATCCGATTCGACGAACTCTCGCAGTGCGTAGCAGCCGCCGCGGGCCTGCCCGACGGGGTCGATACGTTTGGCAGACTGCCCTGCCCGCTCCTGCCACCACGATGTTCCGTCGTGCCACACTTCACCGCCTTTCACTTCGACGCAGACGATTCCGGCGCCGGCGACGGCAACGAGGAAATCGATCTCGTGATCCTTCGCGTGGTCGGTGACGCGCTGTCCGACGATCAGCAGGTCGTCCTCAAGCAACTGTCCGACGATCGCCTTGAACACAGTCTCTTCACTCGACGCCGCGAATCGCGGAGTCGCAGGAAGTACTGTCACCACCGCGTTCCCCTTCCACCAGGCGGTTCATCTACGTCGACACCTCGACTGTTACTCATCCTGCCCCCACTGAGGACCAGGGCGCAGGACTCGCAGGTAGGGACCAGCGATTTGAAGACTCTTTCGCATCAGAAAGCCGGCGGATCCGCACTCGGCAACCGCCATCCGAAGGTTGCCGTCGGCGGCGCCTCCTTCGCGAACAGCCGCGCCGGACGGCCGCCGGCGACACGTGTGACCGGGTTTCCGTCGCCGTCGGTCTGCGGCGCCAGCAGAGGCTGGACCCGCCGGTTGAACGAATCCCGCATCAAGCGTCGCCCCAGGATCGCCTCGTGAAGCTCTCGCAGTTCTGACAGGGTGTACGGCTCCCGCAGCAGATTGTCCGGGTCGGGCTTGTCCTCGTAGCGCTCGCGCAGATTGTCGGTGGCTGCTGCCAGTATGGCGTCGTGGTCGTACAGCAGCCGCTCCCCTGAAGCCAGAGCCCCGTCCGGCGTCACCTCGACGAGTTCTCCGGTCACCCCACCCAGGTCGTCGGCTCGCAACGCGACCACATGCGCGATCGAGATCGTCCAGCCCCGTGGATCTCGATCAGGATCACTGAACACCGCCAGAAGATGCGGATGAACGTGATCGGGCGAGAGCCCCAGCTTCAGCTCGAGTACCTCACGCACGGTGTCAGTGACCGAACGTCGCTCCCTCACGAACCGACCTGGCAAAGCCACGCGCCCCGAGTCGGGATGCCGCTGTACGACAACGTGCACAGCACCTGCAGCGACGGTCAGCACGGCGATGTCGACGGCGACGTTGGGGCGCGGATAGTCAGACAACTGTTCGGACGATCTCGAAGCCACCGCTTGACACTATGCGATAATTTGCGCAAACTACTAATCGCATTACTGCGTAAAGGGTGTCTCAAGGCCCATTTCCCCGCCGTCCGCAGCACGGGCCTCACCTCTCCAGGGCACACGCGCCCACCTCACCACCGAAGGAGCATCATGAAGCTCTCTGCCGCACTCGATGTCGACGTCGTCGCCCTGGAATCCGCCGATGAGCTGACGGTTCTCGTGGAGCTAGTAGCACCGGAGGCGCCGACTGCGAACCGGCCCCCGACGGCCCTGCAGGTCGTTCTCGACCGCAGCGGCTCCATGTCCGGCGCGCCGCTCGACGGCGCCAAGAAGGCGCTGGCCGGGGTGGTCGCCCAACTCGACCCGCTTGACGTGTTCGGCGTCGTCACGTTCGACGACACGGCCCAGGTGGCGCTGCCTGCTTCGACGTTGATGGACAAGCAGCGCGCCGCCGACGCGATCAGGGCCATCGAAACCGGCGGTTGCACCGACTTGTCGTCGGGTTATCTACGCGGCCTGCAGGAGATACGGCGCGCCGGCGAGTCTGCCGGCATCCGCGGCGGGACCGTCCTGGTGATCAGCGACGGTCACATCAACAGCGGGATCCGCGACGTCGACGAGTTCGCGGGCATTACGGCGAAAGCAGGATCCAAAGGGATCGTCACCTCCACCATGGGCTACGGCCGCGGGTACGACGAAACGTTGTTGTCGGCGATCTCGCGCGCCGGCAACGGAAATCATGTGTTCGCCGATAATCCGGATGCCGCCGGTGCTGCCATCGCGGGTGAGGTCGACGGCCTGCTCTCGAAGTCGGCGCAAGCGGCCACCTTGACCGTTCGATACGACCAGCGCGTCCAAGAGCTCGCGTTGTTCAATGATCTTCCCGCACACCAGATCGGCGATGGTGAGGTGATGATCGAGCTGGGTGATCTCTACGCACTCGAGGAACGAAAACTGCTGCTGCGCATGAAGGTCGGTTCTATTGCCGCCCTTGGCCTGACCGAACTGGCAACGTTGCAGCTGCGCTACGTCGAGACCGCGTCCCTCGTGGAACATACGGTGTCGCTGCCCGTCGTCGTGAACGTCGTCCCTGGCGACGAGGCTGCAGGCCGTGTCCCTGACCCGAAGGTGTACTCCGAGCGTCTCTACCAAGAAGGTCAGCAGGACAAGCTGGAGGCCTCCCGAGCGTACGAGGCCGGCGACATCGACGGCGGTACGCGGCGCCTCGCACGATCGCGTCAGAAGCTCGAGTACGCCATGCAGGAGGCTCGTCCCGAGGACCGTGCGGCCATCGCCGACGAGATCGCGATGCTTGACCGCTTCGGAATCAGCGCAGGCGCCCTGGACAGCGTGTATGCATCCAAGGCGATGCGCGCCTCGTACCACCGGACGAACCGCAAGCGTGGCCGACGCCATTGAGGATGTCCGCTTGTTCCCACCCATCCGACTGAAAGGACCTCACGTGAGTCGACTCACCATCGCCCAACTCGACCGAGCCGCAGGGGTTCTCCTCGGTACAGCCGCCGGGGACGCGCTCGGCGTTCCGTACGAGTTCGAAAGCAGAAGTCTGGGTTCTGACGAGAGACCGATGATGCTCGGCGGCGGACTGGGCGACTTCGCACCCGGCGAGTGGAGCGACGACACGTCGATGGCCATGGCGATCGCACTCGTTGCTGCCAAGGGCGCCGATCTCACCTCTGAGGACGCGATCGACGCCATCGCGACGAACTTTCTGAGTTGGTTCGACGGCAACCCACCAGATGTCGGAGTACAGACCCGCGCGGTGCTGAGCGCCGTTCGACGCGGGTCAGCTTCCAACCATGAGCGCGTCGGGTCCCTCATGCGGGAAGAGGCAGCGCGATTTGCGCAGACACATCCGCGGTCGGCAGGCAACGGAGCGCTCATGCGAACCGCACCGGTCGCGCTGGCGCACCTCCACGACCGGGACCGACTGGCGATCGCCACCCGCGCCGTAGCGGAGCTGACCCACGCCGACCCGCTGGCCGGCGACTCGTGTGTGCTGTGGTCCGAAGCCATCCGCACAGCCGTGCTCACCGGGCGGGTCGATGTGTCCACCGGCCTCGACCTGTTGCCCTCCGACCGCAGGTCGCGGTGGTCGCAATGGCTCGACGAGGCGACGACCGCAGATCCGAAAACGTTCACTCCCAACGGTTTCACAGTGACCGCGCTCCAGGCCGCCGTCGCCGCGATCATGCAGACGCCGATCCCGGACGACGTTCCGTGCCGCCACCTGCAGCACGCGCTCGATACCGCCATCCGCATCGGGAACGACACGGACACCGTCGCAGCAATCGCGGGCGGTCTACTCGGTGCCCGTTGGGGCGCAAGCGCGGTGCCCTGGTCCTGGAGGCGCGCGGTACACGGTTGGCCTCGGCAGGGTTGCTCACCGGAGGACCGGCCGAGCGATGCGCGGGACCTGGTGAGCCTCGGCACCTTGGCCGCGCGCGACGGGCGCGCAGATCCGAAGGGATGGCCGACCGTCGAAGACGTCCGCTATCGGGAGCATGTCGCCACCGAGGTGGTGGCGCATCCGTACGACGACGGCGTGTTGTTGGGGACGCACGCCACAGTCGACCATGGGGCTGACGCAGTGGTGTCGATGTGCCGGGTCGGTCGACGTCAGACTTGCTTCGCGGGCGCTGCCGACATCGTCGAATCACGGTTGATCGACTCCGACGATCCAGCCGACAACCCGAACCTGGAGTTCGTGATCGCCGACACCGCAGACGCGGTTCGTGGTCTGCGCGCCCAGGGCAGAACCGTGCTGTTGCACTGCGTGGCCGGACACCAGCGAACACCCAGCGTGGCTGTCGCTTACGGTGTCCTGCTCGGCCATCCGGTCGCTGAGGTACAGCAGAAGGTGCTCGAACTACTACCGGCGGCACGGGGTCGCGGACTCGTGTGGGACGCCGGCTCGTCTTCGATCGCAGTTATTTGACCGCCTCGGCCGAATCCAGCAACCGCGGCGCCTCACCGGCGTAGCTTCGCAACTGCATCCACCGTCCGACGCTCCCAGGGGAGACAACCATGTCCGGCTCACGCCTACGTGCCGTCCATCAACTGATCGTGGTCGCGGTTGCGCTACTGACCATCACCCTGGCCGCGCCCGCAGCATCAGCTGCTCCGCAACGGAGCCAACCGGTGGCCGAACAGCGGGGCAAGGATTATGCCTCGATCTGAATTCGTCGGAGGTCAAGCTCGGCCTCCGCGCGGTCGGTCCCCCTTTCGGGCAGCCCGGACTGCGATGGGTAGCGCGTCGCGCACCGATGGCGCGATCGCTGGATCGCGCGCCTAACTGCCCGTCCCTGATGTGGGCGACGTTCGACGTCGCGGGCGGCACCGTCTCGTCGCCGGCCGTGGTGCTGCTCTTCCGGCCCGGAAAGTACCTTGGTGTCACCAACCGCCCGACCGGACACACCCGGGTCAGCGGATTCACTCCGGTGAGCGTCACCGTGACCTACCGCTGGCCACGTGCYGCGGACGCCAATGCCAATCCGACGGGTGGCCCGGTMTCATCGACTTTCGTACAGGTCTTCGACCGCGTGTTCAGGTTCGGGGAGTTGCCGCCGGGGGTGTGACAAGCGACTTTCATGGCTTGGGTACCAATGCGAAGGTTCTCGATTCTCGGTCTCACGTCTGCCGGCGACGCCTATCGTTGAACGATGGCGTCGACTTCACCCCGGCTCCGCCCAGGTCAGACGATCACCAACGACGATGGCCGGAAGTACTGTATTCAGGCGTACATCGCCGGTGGAGGTTACGGCTCTGTGTACCGCGCGACGGCAATGTCGGGCCGCGGACAACGCAAAGCCACCACCGTCTGCGTCAAAATTTGTGCGTCCGCTGACGACTGGCATTGCGAGGCACACTTCGGCAACCTGCTGTCCGGATACTCGGAGGTGGTCGAGCTTCTCGATTCGTTTGCGTTCGGCACCGGGGCGGGCCGGCGCACTCGCTATGTCCTTGTGACGGAGTACATGCCCGAAGGGACCGTCGCCGATCTGGCAGACGACCGGGACTGGCACGGTTGGACTCCAGGTCGAGTCCGTCGCGAGATCAGCCGCCTGCTGAAAGTGCTCGCACTCATGCACGCAAGTGGCGTGACCCACCGTGACATCAAGCCCGCGAACGTCTTCATCCGAGATGGGCATCTCGTCCTGGGCGACTTCGGTATTTCCAAACATTCGCTGACCCCCAGACGCTCCGCCATCGACGCCTACACCCCTGCCTACTCCCCTAACAACATGGACGAACGACAGAACTGGGCAACGTGGGTGGACATCTACCAGGTCGGGTTGCTAGCCGGTACCTTGCTGACGGGCAACGATTTCGACAGCAGTCACGTGGGCGGCATCCGCTACTTGGACATCCCCGACGATCTGAAATGTTGGATGTGGCACGCCACCGCACATCACGGCCTTCGATACGTGAGCGGGTTGCAAGCATCTCAGGCGCTTCGGCAGCTACGAGATGTCGACATGAGAGACAAGTCCGGGCCGAAATCGATACGGGGACATCATGTAACGCTCACAGGCCGGTTCGCAATGGGGTCGCAACGCAAGTTGGCGCAGATGATCAGTCGCGCCGGCGGAACCGTCCAATCCACGGTCACAGACAGGACGACAGTCCTCGTCCGGGCCGGCAGTATGGCGAATACGGTAGGGGTCGGCGAGGGAAGCAAGCTGTTCGAGGTCCGCGAACGCAAACGTCGCGGCGAACGAATCCATGTCATCAACGAGGAGCGGTTAAGCACATTGCTCAACCGCTGACCCGTGCTGTTCATTCTCAAAAAATGGCAGATCCATGTCACCCTACGAGTTCGAGTTAGTGCTCAATCAGCGAGCTCGGCGCCAGCGTCGAGAACCATCTTCTGATGTTCCATCCGGATCGAGCGGCTCTTTTGGATCGACCAGGCTCCCCAATTTACCAGCATCAGGGGAGTGCAGCTTCCCTTCCTCAGGGAAGTCAGCCTCCAACCGAAGTAATCGGACCTGAGTTCGTTCAGCACTCGCGCCTAACGAGAACCCGATCTTCGTCAACCGGTTGGCGATATCTGAGTCCATTCGAAACGCCGACTGGCTCTCGATGTTGATCGCTACCCGTCGAGCACCATTCAGCAACACAGCACGACGAGCAGCCTCAAAGCCTGCCTCATCAGGATAGACGCTCTGGCCCGGGTCAACAGGCGGTCCCCCTGTACCAAACTGTTCGAACGCCACTTCTTCTCGAGTGGTCCTCGAGAGGTCTGCAGATCCTCCTCCCGCCTGAGGAATTCGTCCCCGAATTGACAGTCGCGACACGCCACCGCGAAAACTCTTTGTGACGACAGTCTGTGCCCCTAGAGTCTGGACGATTCGCAGAGCCTCGTTGAACTTGTCCGTCATGACCAACGTGTCGTACTGCCCATAGGGAACTAGCCGCGCCTCGATTCGTGGATGTCTAACATAAATGACCTTCGCTATTGTCGGTTCGTTGCCGAAGGTATAGTCGCTGGCCTCTGTGAACGGAAACTGTAAGACCGACGCGTCGTCGGTCTTGACAGGATCCTTCTCATAAAAAGAAATTAGCTGCATCATGCCACCTCGATTTTCCTACCGTAGTGCCCACCATCATTGATCCATGCCGACTCAGTTTGTCCACCGTCGCGCCGACAGTAATCTGGACATTGCGTGCACGTCCCAGCTTTGGGGCACGCCCCGGCGCGAGAGACTTATCGGACTCAGAGCGTCCACCGGTCCGTCCACTGCGGCCGTGGGCTGATCCCCGCGATTCCATACCGGCGCGCATCAGACACTCCTTGCTATTACAGCTGCCGCTCCCACCCGACAGAACACCAACTCCAGTCGAACGACCCTCTCCCCCGTCGCCTTTCGCAGCAGATCGGCGTAGATCGCCAGCTGCGCCCAGTAGGCCTCGAGCGTGTGCGCAGCGACACCGACGTCGGTCTTGTAGTCCGCGATGACGAGTCCGCCGTCGGGGTCGCGGTAGACCAGATCCGCGATGCCCTCGACCACCGTTGTGCCATCGGGACCCAGCCCCGCGAGCTGCATCTCCTTCCAGTGCTCGCCGACAGCCGCGCGATGGACGGGTTCGGACTCGAGTGCAGATCGGGCCAGTGCGACGAAGTGGTCGACGTCGACGATGCCGACGGCAGCAGCAGCCTGGCGGGCGACCGCCTCGAAGGTCTCGTCGAGGACCGCGCCTAACTCGGTCTGCTCCAAGACCCCGTGCAGGGCGGTGCCCAGCGAAGCCCCGCTGTCGACGCCTCCAATGCCGGGTGAAACACGCTCTCCTGCAGTGACAGTCAAGAGACCGGCTTCACGGTAGCGTTCCAGCAGCGCAACCTCGGCGGCATCATCACCATGCACTATCCGCGTCGCCGAGTACGACGCACGCAACGCCGACGACACCTCGATTGCGGCCGTCTCGGCTGTCCACTCATCCCAGGGCTGCCGCTCGAACTGCTCGATCGGATCGTCGTCGCGTCGTACCGGTTCGATCAGCTCGGGCACCCTGTTCGGCAGACCGTCCAGCGCGGGAGCCAGCGTCGCACCCCACGAGGCACCTTTGCGCGTGTATCCGGAAACGGCGAGGTGACTCTCTGCGCGAGTGCAGGCAACGTAGAGGAGTCGCTTCTTCTCAGCCTCGGCGTGGACCTTCTCCGCGTCGGCTGCCGGCTTGTACCCCTTCGACGTCACCGACTTCGACACGCATGCCTGCAGTGTGCCGCTCGCATCCCAGAGCAAGGACTCCGGCAGCGTGCGGAATCCGCCGCTCATCCCGGCGACCACGACCATCGGAAATTGCAGACCCTTGGCGGCGTGGATGGTCATGATCCGCACGGCGTCCACGCCGATCTCGGGAAGGACGGTCTCGGCCACACGCGCGTTTTCGTCGGCCTGGGTGTCGGCCCAGTCGATGTAGTCGCGCAACGATCCCCGATCCTCGGCGTACCACGCGCGAGCCTGATCGATGACGAACCGCAGTCGTCGCCACACGTCGCGGTGTCGGGGCGAATCCATCGAGACCTCGAAGACGCGTCGGTCGGTCGCCAACCGACTCAGCAGGGCACCGGGATTCAGGTCACCGAGCTCGAACGACAGCTCGCGCAGGTACCGATATGCGGCGGCAACGGGTGAGGATCCGAGCACCTCGGTCGGAGCGTCGGCGTGGATACTCCATCGGCCGTTCGCTGTGCTCCACCGCAGCAGGTCGTCGTCGCCACAACCGAACAGCGGTGTGCGCAACGCCGCGACGAGAGCCGCTTCGTCTGCGGTGTTCGCCAACGCCCGACAGGTCACCAGCAGGTCATGGACCTCCTGCGTCGAATAGACGAGACTCGATGCTTCCGAACGGAATTCGATCCCTGCCGCATCCAGACTCTTCTCCAGGAAGGGCAGAACCGTGCGCGACGGGATGAGGATGCAGATGTCTTTCCATGTCAATGCCGCATGCTCGTAGGTCTCGTCGTCGGCTCGCGACTCTCGACACCAGCCCTTGTCGACAGCCGTTGCGATGATCCGGGCGACATCGCGAGACTCCCGTGCTCGAATCGCCTCCGCCGGCGACAGCGAAGCCTCATCGTCGACGGGCTCGTCGTTGTCAGGGAATACGAATGGTTCCGGACCCCACTCGATGTCCCACCGAGGCCTGCTCGGCACGGGGTCTAGCGGCGTGTAGGTCGCCTGGACGTGACCGTCGGCGACGATCATCCGACCGAACACCGTGTTGATCCATTCGATGACCGGCCGTGTGGAGCGGAAGTTGGTCGTCAGTTGGACGACGTCGGCGGCAGGGGTCTGGTCACGCGCGGCCATGTAGGCGGCGATGTCGGCCCGGCGGAAGCGGTAGATGGACTGCTTGGGGTCACCCACTGTGAACAGCCTGCCCGCTTCGTCGGTGCCGGCGACGATACGTTGCGCCAGCTCGAGTTGCAGCGGGTCGGTGTCCTGGAACTCGTCGAGCAGCACCCGTTGGTAGCGCTCGTGGGTGGTCGCGGCGACGGCGTGCTTGCTGAGCACGTCGCGAGCGAGGACGAGTAGGTCATGGAATTCGAGTTGGCCGCTCCGCTGCCGCTCGCGCGCTTCGTCGAGGACGATCTCGGACAGATGCCGCACCACCACGCGAACTGCGCCGTCGACATAGGTGCCGACGATGTCGGGACAGATCTCGTCACGCAACGCCTTGACTCGAGTCTTGATCTCTTTGACCTGAGCGGACCCACCGCGCCAGTTCTTCCCTGCGCCACCGTTTCCCGGGCCTGGACAGAGAGCCGCTACAGGTATCCATCCTGTCGCATCGCGTTCTGCCGCAACAAGGATGCGCCACTCCTGCAGCTCGGTCAGCTTCTGCGCGAGCTTGTCGTCGAGGTCGAGGCAATCGGCGAGGTTGTCGGCGATCGCGTCTGCCTCCCACAGCATGCGGTCGATGTGTGCGGGAGCGATGCCTTGTGGGTTGTCGTCGAGGGTGAGGCGGTCCCAGTTGCGGTCGAGTGCGTCGGCGAGCGCGCGCATCTGATCGAGCGAGGCGCCGGCCGCCATGATGATGCCCATGGCGTCGACGAGAATCGGCGGCGCGGCGTCGGTGAAAAGGCGGGTGCGCATGCGTCGCCAGCGGCGTTCGAACGACAGCTGCGACCCCATCGCGTCGACGACCGCGATGCGCGGGGGTACACCGGCTTCGAGTGGATGCTCACTGATGATGCGGGCGGCGAACGCATGCAGGGTGCCGATGGCCGCGGTGTCGATCTGTTCGAGGGCACCGCGGGCACGTTCGGTGTCGTGCTCAGCCAACTCGACTCGGATTCGTTCGCGAAGTTCGGCTGCGGCCTTCTCGGTGAACGTGATGGCGGCGATCCGATCGAGTTCGATGCCGTCGTGCAGGACGAGCCGGCAGATGCGGCCGACCAGGGAGTGGGTTTTGCCGCTGCCGGCGCCGGCTTCGACGAACAGGGTGGTGGCGGTGTCGGAGGTGATCCGATCGCGGGCTGCTTGGTCGGCAAGAGGGAGTGCGGTCATGTCAGCCTCCGTACTTCCGTACATAGTCGGCGATTTCGTCAACGTCCTCCAACGCAGCCCAGGCACGGCGGAGTCCGGCGCGGCCGAGGAGGTCGATGACCGGCAGCTCCCAGTGTGTGTCCTCGACCTTGGGCGGGAAGTGGCCGGCGAGAATCGAGCGGTGGACGAGGGCCATGTCGTCGATCAGGGTCGCGATGACGTCGTCGGTGACGGGATAGCCGATGGAGGCGAACTTGCCTGTGGAGGTCACGAACCAGTACCGGGCCTCGACGTCGGCTCCTAGCGTGCGGGCGAACAGTCCGTAGACGGGGAGCTGGAACTGTAGCCCCGAATTGGTGGGAGCGACGTCGGAAAGGTCCTTGTACTTGTCACCCTTGCCGGTCTTGTAGTCGGTGACGCGGATGCGGCCGCCGCTGTGTCGGTCGATGCGATCGATCTGGCCGCGGAAGCGGATTCTGTTGTCGCCGAACGCCAGTGACACCTCGGCTGCCGAGTCGGTGCCGAATGTCTGTTCAGCGTGCGTCGGGCGCCAGCCATCGTCTTGGTCGGCGCGGTTGTGCTTGTGCCAGTCGGCGAGATCGCGGAGCATGATGCCGCGGTCTTTGGCCCACAGTTGCTCGAGCCAGCCGGGACTGTTGGCCTGCGCTTCGTCGAGTACCTCATGGGCGACGAGGTGCAGACGGGCGAGGTCCAGTTCGGCGCCGTCGATGGTGTCGAGAACGTAGCGCTCGAGGATCGTGTGAATGAGAGTGCCGCGGGTGAGGGCGTCGATCTGGGCGACCTCGTCGGGGTCGCCCAGCGCACGGAGCTGCAGAATGTGTTCGAGGAAGTACTGATAGGGACTTTGCACCCAGAGTTCGAGACCGGTCGGCGACACCGGGCGGTCGAAGGTGGTGATCAGCTCCTTGACCGTCGACAGGTTGCCGTTGAACCGGGTGAAGCGGCCGTTCAGGCGGTCGCTGCGCAGGTTCATGCCGAGGTTGATGATCGGGTCGTCGAGGGCGCCGCGGCGTTGATCGGCGGGGACGGCTGCGAGCTCGCGGAGCCGCCATTCGGTGTCGGATGCGGCTGATGCACCTATTCGGTCGTCGGCGCGCTGGGCGGCGACGTCGAAAGATTCGACCGCGACGATCGGCTCCACGTTCTCGGTTTCGCGTTGCCAGTTCACGACATTGACGTCACGACCGGCCAGTCCGCCCATCGCCGGGATGAGCCATCGTGACGGCACCCTCTCCGCGCCACCGCGCAGGTTGCCGCGGGGGAACGTGACGATCCGTTCCGTGCGCCCTGTGCTGACCGCACTCGCAAAGGCGATACGTTGCCGTTCCATACGCTCGCGGGCGGTGATGCCGGTGAGTTCTGCAGGTAGCAGCGGATCGTCGCGGCGGGGTGCGGGGATGATCCCTTCAGCGCTGCCCATGACGACACTGACGTCCAGGTCGCGCCCGGCGCCCGCGGCGATCGGTCCGATGGTCACGCCTGCGCCGGAGTCTCCATGCATTGTTCGGTGCGCAGTCAGGCGCACGCTGACCGCATCCAGAACGCGCGCAGCGTTCGGCGGCGGTGCGATGCCGTCCATGCCGGCAAGGCTGATGCAGTCGGCCCGGGTAGTGGCAAAGTCGGCCGCAGCGACCTCGCGCGTGGGTGTACGGAAGTAGCGGTCGACCAGTGCAACCAGCCGTCCGGCCGCGGTGGTCCAGTCGGGCGCTTCGACGATGGCGTGCAGGTCGGCTTGCAGCTGTCTGACGTACGTGTACAGCGCTACGGCCATCGCATGATGCTCTTCATGTGCACCGACACGGGTGAGTCGTTCCCAGTCGGCGCCGCCGACGATGGGTTCGTCCTCGCGGGTGAGGCGTTCGAGCCGACGTTGCGAGATCGGGTCGTCGTCGATTTCGGGGCGCCGGACTGCACCCCCGGCGAGGAGGGTGAAGAGTTCGCGGCGCGGCATCCCGTCGAGGTCGAGCTTGAGCAGCCCGAGTAGTGCACGGCCGGTGGGTCTGTCGACGAGCGTGTGGCATTCGGGCCCGGTGAAGGCGATGTGACCGGCGGTGAGGTGTTCGTGGAGCAGTGGTAGGTATGGGTCATCGCTGCCGTAGAAGACGCCGATGCGGTGGCCGGGTGTGCCCCCGGCCAGATGCTTGCGCACGAGGCGGACAACGGCTCTGACCTCGTCGTCGGCGTCAGAGGTGTGGATGATCCGGGTTGGCGAGACGGTGACCGCCTGTTCGACGGTCTCACCGTGTTGTTGGAGTGCACGCAGGAGCTTCTGCTCGGCGCGGGTCCTGCTGACAGGGTGGTAGACGATCACCGCGCCGAGGTCGGCCAGACGTTCAACTGCAATCGCATACGCCTCGTGCGGGAGGTAGTACCTGGTGATCAGACGCTCGATCGCTGCGCGATATACGCGGAGGAGGTCGGCGACCAGGGGCGTCGGTGAGTCCACCCGCGGCTCGTCGATTGCGGTGAGTTCCCAAGCCGCGCCGGCGAGGGCTTGCGCCGTGATGGATTGGTCGGCGACGTCGGTGAAGACTCCCGGGACGTCGGCGAGGACTCGCGCAATCGCGGCTTCCAGCAGTGGATATGCGAGTGCCAGGCGAGGTGCGAGAGTTGGACCCGCGAGATTCGAGACGACTTGCTGAAGCGTGAGAACGCTAGTGCTGGCCACGGACCCTGCTCGAGCCAGACTGTGGAGGACATCCCGTCCGGAGCCGTGGTCGGGCACGACGACACTGACCTTGGCGAGTGGCGCACCAGCTTTCATCCGCATAACAGCTTCGGCCAGGAGGTCGATCGGGGGCATGGGGTCATGATGCCTGGTCCGTCTGACACATCATCGATGTTGGACTGACCGGTGGGTCGTGGTGCTCTCGGTCGAGAGCCTCTCCGCGATGTCCGGCTACAGAGTGTCGGACCTGCGTTCTATCCTGAGGGCGTCAAGTGATCCTGCGCCGGCTACGGCGCGGACCATCTCACCGCTCCCATTCGAGAGCACTCCCCAGCTCGCCCGCGTTCGGGTCCTCGTCGAGGTCGAACGTGGCCGGAAAGGAGACAACCATGGCCAAGGACACCTTCGAGGCAGCCGTAGAAACGGCGTGGGCTCACTTCGAACGCACTCTGACAGCTCGGCTGGCAACGATGGAACTCGACGACATCGTCTTCGTCATGCCGGCGGAAAACACCGGCCTCCGCTTCGCTCTGCGATTCGGCCGGCGGAGACACGGGTCATTGCACGCCACCATCGCCTGTGAGACAACCGGTTTGGACGATCTCATTCGAACGTCCGGTTGGCGGAAACGAACTGACGGGCGCTTGACCTGCGAACGGCACCAGGGACCCGCCGCCTTGGCGGAGATCGCCGCGCAGACGCTGCGCGAAGTCTGGAACGTCCCGGATCCCAGCTTCATCTGTGATGTCGGTCGGCCCCGTCCAGACCGGGCGCCGGTGATCGACCCCGAAAATCTCGGACCGGATCGGTTCCGCCTGCTGATCCGCGACGAACTCGCCACCTTCTGCGGCGGGTCCTTCCCCATCCGTTCCGACGCCACCATCGCACTTCCCTACAGCGCATTTCACGTCGTCGATCGGCATCTCCCTTGACGCTCCGTGTATCGACATCTTCGGGCACCTCGAACCGGACGTCAGGCGCCCGCGATTCACTCAGGGCCTACTCGACGATCTCGCGGGTGACTACCCCACCGTCGAGTTCGTCCTCGACGGAACCGACCTTTGGGCTGTTCGACGCGTCGACGCCCGCTGCTTCGGACGCGACCATCTGTTCACGGGGCTCTACCAGTGGTTCGACTTCGTCGACAACGGGCTGCCCCGACTCCACGACCGGCTTCACCCGGCCCCACGGTTACAGACCGTTCGACGGGGTAGGCCCGCCGGTGACAGGATCGTCAACCTGCAGCCGCGGCTCCAGCACAACAGTGACTGACGCTCGGGGACTGCGACCCACTCTCAATGTGACAGTTCAATTCTCACCACAGGAGGAACCATGAGCACACCTTCCAAGAAAGTCCTCTACATCGACATGGACAACACTCTCGTCGACTTCGAGTCCGGCATCGCGAAACTGAGCGAGGCCGAGCAGCAGCGGTTCCACGGCGACCTCGATGACGTCCCGGGAATCTTCTCGCTGATGGAGCCGATGCCCGGCGCCATCGAAGCGTTTCACGAATTGTCCGGGCTGTTCGACACCTACATCCTGTCCACCGCACCGTGGGACAATCCGCTGGCCTGGACCGAGAAACTGCTCTGGGTGAAGTTGCATTTCGGTCGAGGCGAAGACTCGCCCGCCTACAAACGCCTGATTCTCTCGCATCACAAGAATCTGAATCTCGGCCATTACATCATCGACGACCGGACCGCGCGTGGGGTCGAGCAATTCCAGGGCGAGCACATCCACTTCGGGCAGCCGGACTACGAGAACTGGGAGAAGGTCGTCGCGCACATGCGTCCGCTGGCAGCGACATAGACTCGACCCCATGTCCGCGCCCGCCGATCCGCTCGAGCTCGGGCAGAAACTCGTGGCGATTCTCGAGGGCGGTAGGCGGACCGCAACGTACAAGCTGGCCGTGCTCGTCGCACTGTTGGACCTCGCAGTCGAGTCGGTTCCCGCCGACGCAAACGCTGAAGTCGACATCAGCCTCGACGACCTGACCGACCGCGTCATCGAACTGTACGCGCGACAGCTGCGACCGCTCGACGGTCACTGACTTCGTCAGTCCACTGACGGTCGCGGAGTCATCTTCAATGTCGTTGCGACTCTGGGTTCGTCCAATGTGGGGCCACGGGTGAGCGGGCTCAGAGTCGGCGGGCCCCACGACTCTGACGCTTATCGAGCCGCACACTCGACAGTCAAACGCACGCTGGTGAGGTACCCGCTGAAACTACTCCAGAACCTGACATCAGGCGACACCAACTCGCGCTTCCTGTACGACGATTCCTGGATGGGGACCGACTCCCGGAAAGTGGTTACCGCACACGGCGACAAGCTGACCTTGTTCCCCGGCGTATGCACGGCGCTCGCCCGCTTGGCACCGCTGCTCAAGCCGGCCTTTCAGCTCGCCTGGATCGACGACGTTCGACGCATGAACAAGTACATCCTCGACGACGGCCCCGATTTAGCGCACCATCTGTTCGGCGCCGACCGCGTATCCCTGCAGCGAGCAGGCGACGCACTGGTCGACGAGTTCGGGGCAGTGTGCTTCTACTGCGGCAACACAATTCGGCGCAACCGGCACGTCGACCACATCCTTCCCTGGTCGCGCGTAGGTATCGACGGACTCACCAACCTTGTGGTGGCCTGCCAGGTGTGCAACTCCAGCAAGTCCGATCGGCTTCCCGCCCCGACCCACGTGAGGCGCGCCCTTGGTCGCGGGAGGCCCACGCTCGACGCCATCGCCAGCGAGATCAACTGGCCGAGCCAGTACGACCGCGTCGTCGCGGCGAGCCGCGGACTCTACGCCACCCAGCCGATCAACACGCCAATCTGGCTGGACCGCAACACCATCACGCTACTGGCGCGGACCGACATCAGCTGGAACGCCTAGGTCCGCGTCTCGGTACACGTGTTCGCTGCGCCTCGGCGAACGTCCCAACCGAGACTCTGTTCCGTGATCCGACGCTCAGACGCCAGGCCGCGACAGCGAATGCTCCTTGACTGAACGTGTTGATCGACTGCTCGACCCACTGCAACGCGACCGTCTGCTCCTGCCCTGCCAACGGCCCCAACGTGTAAGTGCCCACCAGACAGACCACCAGAAACGCCACCGTCGTCACATCTCGGTCGCGCCATGCGTCGCGCGCGAGAGCTGCGTACAGCGCGGTGGCTCCGACGATGACACCGACCAGGTACCGGCCCGCGATATCCGGTACCGCGACGCCGATGGCAGCCGCACCCACTACGGGCGCCGCGAGAGCAATATTGCGGACTCCCCACGCGCTAGCGGCCAGAAGCAGGAACCCGCAACCCATCACAGGGAACAGGGCATCCGCGAGCCTCGGGATGTCCGCGATACCAGTGGCCGACAAGAGCTTCTCCGTCGCCTTGGCAAACCCACCCGCGAAGATCATCGCGGCACCGATGTACGCAAGCGCCGCCCCCAGGCGTCGCGCGACGAGGAAGGCTCCGACCGCACCCAGCACGACCGGCACATAGTCGAACAGTGCGAGCGGCACCGAGACCTGATCCACGGGTGTCACACTCACACCCGAGCTTCCACTGCCGTACGCACGGCGCGTCGTTCACCCATATTATTCAGCATGCTGAACAATATACTGGACGCGTCCACTGCCACCGCATTGAGCTGCGGTGAACTCTCGACTTCGGCACGCGACACGCTTGACCGCGCTCCAGCGGTGGGCTCAGATGGACTGATGAGCGACGAACTGTTCGAGCACAAGACCAAGACACAGCTCACCCGTGAAGAAGCAGCGAAGCGAATTCACGAACTCGCCGACGCGATCGCACGCCACAACGAAGTGTCGTATGTGGAGAACAACAAGACAGTGCGCGTCGACATCCCGGACACGGTGCAGTTGAAGATCGAGATCGAACGGGGCACCGAGGAGTCCGAGCTGGAGATCGAGATCTCCTGGTAGACAGGCGCAGCGTCTGTACTCAACAGTCCGTTGGGTGACCCGGCCACCGGCGAACCTCATCTCGACTCCTGGACTTCGATCGAGGTCTGGCCATCGAGTTGAGGTCTGGCGGTCGCGGGGGTACTGACCCCTGTGGTGCAGGATGCTCCTGGCTGCGACAACATCCAAGTGTTCCGCTCACGGTGATGCAGACTGTCGGCGTACTCAGCTGCGCCCGATAGCTTCGTCGGCAACCAGACCGTCGAAGGAGCACCATGACCGAGACCGCCACCCGCCTCAACGACGTGGACATAGACGCCGTCGGCCAATTGGTCGCAGCGATCCAAGGAGATGCGACCAAGGCACAGACAACGTGGGCCGCGCACGTCCGGTGGACCGGTTCGTTCGCATCCGAGGCCCGTATTCGAAACTTCCCGCCTGTGGCGTCAGATGAGCCCGCCGTCCTCGGTGGCGGCGACACGGCACCCAACCCGGTCGAGCAGTTGCTCGGCGCCCTGGGCAACTGCCTGGCTGTCGGCTATGCCGCGAACGCCACCACTGCGGGCATCGAACTAAAGGACCTGCGAATCGACCTGAAGGGCGACCTCGACCTGCACGTGTTCCTCGGCCTTGCAGAAGGTCACGCAGGCTTCGAATCCATCACCGCGAGAGTCACACTCGACTCCGACGCACCGCGCGAGAAGCTCGACGAACTGCACGCCAAGGTCCGGGCCAGCTCACCTGTCGGACACACCCTCGGCAACGCGGTGCCAGTGGAGATCGTACTGACCTGAGGACTCCGAAGTTCTCGGACTCGGCGACCGTCTGGTCTACGAGTCGGCTATCGGATTCTCGCGTACCCAACCGGGCGCATCGTCATCCAGTGATCAAACGATCCAACTTCAGACTCTTGGGCTACACCACTTACCGTCTCATCGCCGCGAGGACATCCGAAGCTATCGAAAGGCCCTTCTCGGATTCGATGTTCGGGAAATCCTCGAGAACCTGTCTTCTGAATTCAATCAATTCGCTGTTGGCCTTGCGGCGCGGCGCCCCAGGCGGCAGTTGCGGCGCCATCGGAACGAACAGCGCAAGCAACATGACTACGAAACCGGTCCAGAACAGCGACATTGCGATCGACTCCATTGCAGCGTCGTCGGCTATCACTCCCGCGAGTCCGATACCGCTGCCGGTGAGAGCGAGGATCCCACCCGGAACGAACAGAAGAAGAAACCAACGGGCACGAACACGGGTGGAACTCAGTAGTGCGCCGCGCACGAGCACATCCCTGTACTGGTCGAGCCGAAGACGCAGGTTGCCTTCCGGCAGCTTCTCGCTGATCTCTATCAGCAGCATTATTCTCTCCCAGCTCCCCTTGGTAGCCATGTCGCCGCGCGCTTTCACAGTCACAGCAAGCGCGCCGATCAACGCAGTAGCCAATCCGCCGATCAGCGGTATCCATTCAGTCATATGTCGATACTCGCCCAGGGGTCCGACAAAGCCTCGACCTGACGTCCCCTTATCTGGCACCGAGACCTGGATGCGGGTCACGGTGCTGCGTGGGCCAGGACGCCCTGGGTTCGGCGGACGACCCTGAAGTGCGAAGACACCCGAGCACCGGCCCCCACCGCGCGGGCGTATCGTCACCGTGTGACCGACCGCATCACCGACGAACGAACATCCGAACATGGCGTCGCAGGTCACGCGATGCTCGAAAATCCGGCTCTCGCGTCCCTGACCGGACCGCATGCCSACTTCGCGCAGCGCCACGGTGCGGCCCTGCGGTACCACCCCGACGTATGCCCCATGGCGGCTCTGCCCGACTCCCCCACCGCGGAAGACTGGTCGGACGCCGCCCAACTCGTCGGTCCGGGTGGCTCCCTGTTCCTGCCGGTGGTCACGAATCGAGCTCCCGCCGAATGGGATACGACGATGGATCTGCCCGGCGTGCAGATGATCGACGCCGGACTCGACACTCGACCAGACGACGAAGCCGTGACACTGGCGCACGAGGATGTGCCCGAGATGACCGAGCTGGTCCGACTCACCCGCCCAGGCCCCTTCCGGCCGAGGACCATCGAGATGGGCACCTACGTCGGGATCCGACGCAACGGCCGCCTCATCGCGATGGGTGGCGAACGGTTGAGCCTACCGGGATACACCGAGATCAGCGCCGTGTGCACGGACCCCGACCATCGCGGCCTCGGACTCGCCTCACGACTCGTACTCGACCTGGCGCACCGCATCCGGGCACGCGGCGACATCCCGATCCTGCATGCTGATGCCCGCAACGTCGGCGCAATCCGACTGTACGAGCAGCTCGGCTTCGTCGTCCGCCGGGAAGTGCTGTTCCAGATCGTCACTGCCCCACAGTGATCACGGTGCCAGAAGCCTACAGTCGATCGCGCCTCAGCGATTTCACCAGCGGCGCAATCTCATCGAGGTAGATCGAGGCCAGCACATCCGATTCGTCGGCCAGGTGCCGCACCCGATCGGCCTCTGCCCGATCCCATTCGGTGGCGACGGCGTGCTCGAAATCGTCGATCTCACCGACACGGTCGAGCCACGCTTGCTTCTCCTGGCGATGTTGAATCTGCGCGACGATCTGCTCGTACCCGGCGAACGCCTCGAGTCGCCGCACGAGTTCGTCGAGTCGCCCCGAAAGGAGGAACGATTTGTCGGCGAAGGTCGAGACCACTTCCGGGTCGGCGGCCAGGTGTCCCGACGGCGCCTCGCCGAGCAGCGCGAACTGGTCGCGAAGGCCGACGGCCGCGCTCGCGATTGCGGTGACCTCACTGCCCAGGTCGACGCGCACGGAGTGGCGATCGAAGAAGTCGAGACGCCACGCGGGTAGTTCACTGATGCGGTCGGCAACCGCCGCGGTCGTCCACGCGATCTGGCCTATCGGGTCGGATGCGAAGCGGTCGAGTGCGCCGGTGTCGGATCCGACGTCGATCCCCTCGGGCGACCGACCGCACCAGATGTCCAGGGCACGGAGCCTGAACCCGCCGGCACCGGCCTTCCCACCGTCAGTGGAATCGTCGTCCAGTCGCTCGCGGATTGCCTGACACGACTCCCAGCGTCGAGCCTGTGCGAGTCGAAGCGTGTCGGCGAGGTCGCCCAACGGATCCGTCGGGGAGTCCTGGGGTGCCCGCGCCGGGCCCGGGTTGCCCGACCGCAACCGTACCTCCGACCTCCGGGCGCGTCGGTCGTCGCGCATGCCCGAGAACATCGCCGAGAACGCGCCGATGGCCATTCCCAACAAGACGACGAGGGCCGCCGCCATGACCACCACGAAGACGGCAATCACGACGTACATCATCAATCCAGTACACCACGGTTGACGACGAGGTGGCCGATTCCTGTGCAGGACAGCGCACGCCTGAAGATGTCGGACCCCGTGCATACCCTCGAGCCACAACCGACTCCGCGGAGGTCCCCAATGCCCATGACCATCGACGACGACTGTTTGGACTTCGCATTCCCGGAGGTCCACGCCGAGGCCCGCCTGTCCATCGCAGTGCAGCGAACCCTGCGCGTCCCCGATGACCAGACCACATTCGGTCTACCGCCCGGGCTGGGACGCTTCCACCTCACGAACGCAGGCAGACTTCGAGGCCGGCATGCCGATTGGTCCGAGTCCGACACGCTGCTCCCCATGTGGCAGGCCGAGGCGGCATGGTTTCGCTTCACCTCCCCGACCGACTACCCGTTCCTCGTACGCATGTCTGTCGGCGGGATCGATGCGATCACCGGCGAGGATTTCGCGCAAACCGTGGACTTCGACGCCGAGGACTATTTCGAGGTACCCGAACAACCCTGGCTCGACGGTTTCCGCGTCGACGAGAGATCCGTCCGTCAGTTCGTCGCCATGCCACTCGGCTCCGGTTACACCGCCGCGGAGCAGCTCGTCGGGTCCGACGACGGCGCGATACGCATCCAGGTCACGCCCCTCCGCGCGTCGACATGGAACGAGCGCCTGGCTGCTCGACGCGCGACACCGGAGCCGCCGGCTGATCTCGGCACCCTGAACTTCTGTCCCGCACCTACATCCGACTCCGCGATGGGCCTCGGCGCGGGTGGGTCGATCACCCAGTCCATCGCCAGTCCGCTCGAGCCGCGCGAGAACTGGGCGGTGGGCGACACCGTCGAGGCGACCCTGCGGATCGTCAACAGTGACGCATGGCACGATCTCACCGGGTCCGCACCGCACCATGCTCCACCGACGATCACCGAGTACCAGCGATACGGTTATCCGTGGTTCGAGTGGTACGACGACTCGCTCGCCCGCCGCGGCGCGTCGAAGCTGTCGGGAGTGAAGACCATCAAGGAGATCGGTGACGGTCTGGGTCAGACACCGCTTCCGGACAATCCCAGCTTCGACCCACCTGAGCCGCACATCGTCGGGCCCTAGGCGGCTTCGCTCGTCAGCCCCCCGGCGTGGTCCCGCCGAGCAACTCGCGGATGTCATCGGCGCCGATGGCGGCGCCGAAAAGGTCACCATCGTCGACGACGGCGTCGAACAGGTCGCGCTTACGTTGTTGCAGCGCAACCACTTTCTCTTCGATCGTGTTCGCCGACACCAGGCGATAGACCGTGACCGGACGAGTCTGACCGATGCGATGGGCGCGGTCCACGGCCTGGGCCTCGGCCGCCGGGTTCCACCACGGATCACACACGAAGCAGTAGTCCGCCTCGGTCAGGTTCAGCCCGAAACCGCCCGCCTTGAGACTGATCAGGAACACCTTCGACGCCCCGCTCGTGAACTGCTTGATCGCCGCAGTGCGCCGACGCGCGGTCATCGATCCGTCGAGGTAGCTGTATTCGACTCCGGCATCGTCGAGGGCGCGTTCGACCAATCGGAGGAAACCGGTGAACTGGCTGAAGATCAGGGCGGAATGACCTTCGGCGATGAGCTCGGGAATCTGCTCGACGAGGAACTCGATCTTGGCCGAGTCCATGTCGGTGTGCTTCTCGTCGACGAGCCCGGCGTGCAGGCTCAGTTGCCGGAGCATGGTGAGCGATCGGAAGATCTGGAACCGGTTGGCTTCGAAGTCGTCGAGCAGGCCGAGCACGCTCTGCCGTTCCCGAGTGAGGCGCGTCTGATACAGCTTGTCGTGCTTCGCGTTCAGGCTGATCGACAGCACCTGTTCCTGCTTGGCGGGCAGGTCTGTGGCAACCTGATGCTTCGTGCGCCGCAGCATGATCGGACGGATCCGTCGTCGTAGCAACGCCAACCGCCCGGGCTCCGTGCCACTTTCGATCGGCTTGCGGAAGTAGGACGTGAAGGTCTTCGCCGACGGGAACAGACCCGGCACGGTCAACGCCATCAGCGACCACAGCTCCATCAGGTTGTTCTCCAGCGGCGTGCCGGTGATCGCGATCTTGACCTCGGCATCAAGACGGCGAGCGCACTGATGAGCTTTGCTGGCGTGGTTCTTGACGAACTGTGCCTCGTCGAGAAACACGGCCGTCCAACTGACCGATGCGAATTCGTCGATCCCGATGCGCATCAGCGCGTATGAGGTGACGATCAGTTGCGCTCCCGCGATACGATCGGCGAACGCGATCTTCGCCCGTCCGCTCGTCTCGGTCACCGTTGCAATCCTCAGACCTGGTACGAACCGTTCTGCTTCGACCGCCCAGTTCGAGATCACGCTCGTCGGTGCGACCACGAGAAAGCGAGCCTGCGGTTCCTCCTCGATGACCTTCGCGATCAGCGCGAGGGACTGGAGGGTCTTGCCCAGCCCCATGTCGTCGGCGAGCACTCCGCCGATTCTGTTCTCCCACAGGAAGTTCAGCCAGTCGAGGCCGGCCCTCTGATAGTCACGCAAGTCCGCACGCAGCCCGGTCGGCACCGGACAAGGCGCCGGCGGTGTCGCGGCGGCCAGACGACGCAACTGCTCGCGCCACTTCGTGAGATCGTCGTCGACCGTCCCGAGTTCGAGCAGCTCGTCCCACAGAGTGGCGTTGTGCGTATCCCGGCGGACCCGCCCGCGGTCGAGTTCACCCAGTGCGCGGGCCTCGGCCACCAGTTCGGCCAGGCGTTGCAGCTCCGGGGTGTCGAGTACGAAATAGGCCCCGTCGGGCAACAGCATGTGTGTCGCTCCGTTCGACAACGCCGTCAGCACCTGGTGCAGCGGCACCGCGACGCCGTCGACCTCGACGGTGATCGACAGGCCGAGCCAGTCGTTGTCATCGGACCGTTCGGCACCGAAACCGATCTCGGGGACGACCTCGGCGGCACGGTAGTCGGGGAGCTCGCCGACGACCTCCACCTCGATCCCGTCAGCCCGCAGCTCCGGGGCGACCTCGGTGACGAAACGCGCAGTGTCGACGGGCGAGTAACGGTAGCGGCGGGTCAGGAGCGCAACCGATGCCGATGCGAGAGCCTCGTCGCGACTCATCTCGGCGAGTTCCGGATCGTCTGCGAACTTGCTTCCCGGAAACCCGGCGACCTGGATCTGCCATCGATCACATACCCGAGCCGCAGCTTCGAGGTGACCACGGAGTTGCTTCCACAGGCGACGTTCGGCCACGTCGTCACCGAACCCCGAGCTCTGCCCGGACGGGAAGAATCGTCTGCTCCCGTTCACGCGGTAGACGACACCCCACTCGAGGTGCGCGCCGCCGTCGTCGGCGACCCGAAGCGTGACTGCCGCGTCGGGACCGGTGATCTCGGGTCGGGTCACGGCGCCATCGGCCACGGTCACGGACATCCGACCGGCGAGGTCGGGGAGGACCTCGTCGGCGAACTCCGCGATGTCGGTATCGGGAATCCTGATCGTCCCGGCGTCGAGCAGTGCCCGGAGGGCTTTCGACGTCCCGTCGTCGACGAGCGGCGCCAGGAACATCGTGCCGCCTCGTACCAGGCTCGCTCCGTGAGGTACCGAGCCGAACAGCATCAAAGCGTCATCCGCAGACGGCCCGACGGTCGGGAGGTCGACACCGCCGGACACCACGAGACCCTCGTCGTCGCGATCGACGGTCAACGCGGCCGACGCGGGTGGAAGCAACTCGACCTTTTTCGCGCCCGTCGACTTGTGCGCCACCAGTACGACACCATCGTCGACCGCCGCCCGTAGAGCGGTCCAGATCTCGGCGGACGCCTGGTCCAATCGGTGAACCTGGGAGGTCCCGTACAGGTGTTTGTCCCCGGCGCAAAGGTGGACGGCACGGACTCGTGCCAGGTGAACGGGGTCGAAGTGCTCAGCCGGATGGTCGGTGGTGGACCTGTAGTACTCGGTCACATGTCCCGGCTCGATGGATCTCCACGTGATCCCCGTGCGTACCCAGTTGCCCTTCTTGCCGGGGGTCACCAGGCGCAATGTCACCGTCTTCAGGCTCATCCACTCGGGATCGTCGATCTCGACGAGCAGTCCGATGGGAGCCGATCCCGGCTCTTTCGGGGTGGCACCGGCGACGAGGTCACCCAGCAAAGCCCGCCACGGCTCCGACGCATGCCTCACGCCTCGAGGCGACGCACCGAGGAGTCCTGCACGCATCACCCCCAGCGCCAGAGCAACCGCGTGCTTGCAGTTGGCACCGACCGGACAGTCGCACTCAGCGACGTCGACCGCGTATCCGCGGGCGTCGTCACCGAACCCGATCTCGAGTGAGTACAGGTCGCCACTCGAACCGACGCAGGTCCCGGTCGCCGACATGAACAACGGGTCCCAGTCTTCGAGAGCCACGCGCCCCTGCTGTGCGTATTCGGCACCTCGGCTGATCGTCGCGACGTCGAAATGCGCGAGCAGGCCCGACTCCGCGGGCGATAACTGATCGAACGCTGCCACACGACGAGGCTAGGCGATTCTGCCGGCGGCGGGACCCGACGTCTGCACCGCATCGGATGTCATCCACGTTTCTCCACAGGGTCACCGAATCGGCGCCAAGCAAGCACTTGGTTTGTTAGCTTCTCGTCGATGGGATTCCTGAAGCAGACCACGCCGGAGATCGACTTCCCGACCTGGAGTCAGGGCACGCGCGCGGAGAAGATCAAGCCGATGGCGCGGCACTGGGCCGAGGTCGGGTTCGGGACACCGGTGGCGCTGCACCTGTTCTACGTCGGCAAGATCCTCCTCTACGTCCTCGTCGGCTGGGTCGTCGTGATCAGCACACCCGGGATCGACGGCTTCTTCGACGTCACCGACTGGTACAAGGAGCCGATCGTCTTCCAGAAGGTCGTGCTCTACACGATGCTGTTCGAGGTCGTCGGCCTGGGATGCGGGTTCGGTCCGCTGAACAACCGGTTCTTCCCGCCACTGGGTTCGATCCTCTACTGGCTACGCCCGAAGACGATCCGGCAGCCACCATGGCCGCGGATCCCGCTGACTGCCGGCGATTCCCGTAACCCGGTCGACGTCATCCTCTACGGCACCCTGCTCATCTTGCTGGTCATAGCGCTGTTCAGTCCGGATACCGGCGCGATCCCGGAGCTGGACACGACCGTCGGCGTCCTCCCCAGCTGGCAGATCTGGGCCGTCCTGGGTGTGCTCGCGGCGATCGGTCTGCGTGACAAGACCGTCTTCCTCGCGGCGCGCGGTGAGGTCTACGGCGCGTTCACCGTGGCGTTCCTCTTCAGCGGGGTCGACATGATCGTCGCCGCGAAGCTGGTCTTCCTCTGCATCTGGCTCGGGGCAGCGACGTCGAAGTTGAACAAGCACTTCCCCTTCGTCATCGCGACGATGATGTCCAACAACCCGATCTGGCGTTCCCCGAAGATCAAACGGAAGTTCTTCGAGGACTTTCCCGACGACCTGCGGCCGGGCCGTCGATCACGATGGATCGCGCACTTCTCCACTGCGGTCGAAGGACTCGTGCCGCTCGTCCTGTTCTTCTCCCACGGCGGGTGGGTGACCGCGGTGGCGGCGACGATCATGCTGATCTTCCATTTCGGCATCCTGTCGTCGATCCCGATGGGCGTCCCGCTTGAGTGGAACGTCTTCATGATGTTCGGCATCCTGGCGATCTTCGTGGGTCACCCCGACATCGGACTCGCCGACCTCCAATCACCCTGGCCGCTACTGCTGTTCGCAGTTTCTGCCGGCACGGTGATCATCGGGAACCTGATGCCGCGCAAGGTCTCGTTCCTGCCCGGCATGCGCTACTACGCCGGCAATTGGGACACCGGCCTGTGGTGCATCAAGCCGTCCGCGTCGGCGAAGATCGAACAGGGCATCGTCGCCATCGCGTCGATGCCGGCCGCGCAGCTCGAACGGTTCTGCGGCAGCCCCGAAGCGGCCCAGATACCGCTCTACATGGGATATGCGTTCCGCTCGTTCAACAGTCACGGTCGGGCCCTGTTCACGTTGGCGCACCGAGCGATGGCCGGCGCCGGGAGCGGAGCGAGCGGGCCGGATGAGAACGGCGTTGCGGAGTCGGAGTATGTACTGACCGACGGCGAACGAATCTGCAGCACGGCGATGGGATGGAACTTCGGCGACGGGCATCTCTCCAACGAGCAGCTCATCGAATCCCTACAGCGGCGTTGTCATTTCGAGCCCGGGGAGGTCCGGATCGTGCTGCTCGACGCGCAGCCGATCCTCCGTCAGACGCAGGAATACCGACTCGTCGACCCGGCCATCGGCGAGTTCGAACGCGGATACGTACGCGTTGCCGACCTGGTCACGCGACAGCCGTGGGACGACCAGGTTCCCGTCACGGTGACCTGGCGCGCCGACGACGGCCGGGCAGATCCCACCGGGTGAGTCGGGGCGATTGGGTCCGCCAGGCGGATCACAATGCCCCCACAGCTTCAGCAGCCCGGCGCCGGTCACGCACCTTGGTCGACGACTCCGCCCGATTCACGACCCAGGTGGCGCCACCGGCCATGGCAAGCCCGAGAGCCGTTGCCCAGCCGAAGGGTTCGCCGTACATAGCGGTGCCCCACACCGCGGTGACGGGCGGCATCAGGAACATCAGCGTGTTCACCGAGGTGACGCCGGATCGCCGTAGGAGTATCCAGTACAGCCCGTAACCGCCGAGCGTCGACAGGATCGACAGCCAGGCGATCGACAGCCAGAACGTACGGTCGGCCGGTGGCACCGCCACTCCAGCGAGAAGGCCTGCCGCGGTGAAGATCACCGCGGAGACGCCGCTGTGGATCGCCAGGATGACCATGGGTGACGGCGGGTCGACGACGCGTCGTTCGAGGAAGGTGGCGGCAACGAGCGCGGCCATACCGAGCAGCGGCACGAGGTACGCCCACCAGGGCGCGTCCGCCGACGACGTCGCGTCCGACCAGGTGACCAGTACAACCCCGGCCGCCCCGACGAGTAGACCCCACCACTGTCGTCGGTGGGCGACCGCCCCGAGCAACGGACCTGCCAGTGCGGCGACGACGAGCGGTTGGACACCGTCGATGAGTGCGGTCGTCCCGGTGCTGACGCCGAGAGCGATCGCCCAGTACACCGTGACCGTGTAGCCGGCTTGCGAGAGCGCACCGATGACGACCTGGGAACCGACCGCTCGCCCGGACATCGGCGCGAGGCCACGCCGACGCCACCGGAAGTACACCGCGGCCCCGAGTACGACCGCGACCACCAGGAATCGCCACATGAGGACCGTGAGCACCGGCGCCTCACCCGCGCCCAGCTTCGCGCCGATGAAACCCGACGACCAACAGACGACGAACACCCCCGATATGACAACTGTCACCCATCGCGCAGGTATACCGATCTGTGAAGTTCGCATGCCGACGACCTTACCGATCGGTGTAGTCTTTGTCATGTGACTGCCGAGACCACACTCTCGACCGTGGAGTGGACACCCAAGGCCCGACTCATCCTCGACGCGGCCTCAGCACTGTTCTACGAACACGGCATCCACGCGGTCGGTGTCGATTCCATCGCCGCAGCCGCGGGCGTCACCAAACGCACGCTCTACGACCGCTTCGGCTCCAAGGAGCAACTGGTCGTCGAGTATCTGCGTGCCCGCAACGCCGCCTGGCAGGAGTTCCTCCGCACCCGCCTGGACGCCGCCGATGCGTCGCCGAGCGCACAACTCGCCGCGATCTTCGACGCCACGCGGGACTGGTCGGCGGACCGCGGCCACAAGGGCTGCGCAATGATCAACGCACACGCCGAGATCAGCGATCCCGGGCATCCCGCGTTCTCGATCATCGTCGGGCAGAAGCACGAGCTCCAGGACCTCTTCGCCTCGATCGCGACGAAGGCCGGCGTGCCCGACTCGCACACATTGGCACAGCGACTGTTCATCCTCCATGAGGGCGCGCTGGTGACCGCCGGGATGGGGGTCGAGCCGGGAGCTCTCGACACGGCTCGCGACTTCGCACTCGAGACCTTCGACGGCCAGCAGTCGTATTGACGAACTCTTAGCGCCCGGATGCGTTCCGCAGCAACATGATGCGGAGTAGATCTGATGCGGTGACCTTGTTCGACATACTGCCCTCTCTGAAAGGAGTCACCGTGACCAGATCGTTCGACACCGCGACGTGGGGAACACCGTTACGCACCGTCGGACCGGACGTCGTCGCCGGCGACCTGTCCCTCCGCACCGAATCGCTGCACCGCAAGATCGCGTTCTACCTCGATGCCGACGGCGAGCCCGTCTGCCAATCCCTGTGCCCGACCGGGGTGTGGTTCCCGACGCTGGTCACCCGGGTCGCGTCTGCGATCGTCGCCCGGGAACGCGTCGTCGTCCATGTCGACGCCGCCCTCCCGCTTCACTCCGCACTGCTCGATGTCGCTTTCCCGGGGACTCATCTGGCGGGTGCGACCATGGTCGACATCACCGTCGTCGACCTGTCCCGGCATCGTCGCACCCTGCACGCCGAAGCCCCCGCGCATCTCACGGTCACCGGCACCATCGCCCTGGCCCTGTCGCCCGTGATCCCGCCGCGGACAACGGACCCGCGACACGCCCCCCGGGGCGGTCACCGCCTGACACAATCGCAAACGGCACGACAACTACTGGGCAAAGAGAGGCCGAAACCGCCGCCAGGGCTCATAATCGCCTGATGCAACCGGAAACGGTCTCACGATTCCTGCCCGGACTGGGAGTGCTCCGCAGCTACGAGCGGTCATGGCTGAAGGGTGACATCGTCGCCGGGATCGTCCTGACGGCGTTGCTCATTCCCGCCGGCATGGGGTACGCCGAAGTCGCCGGGTTGCCACCGGTCACCGGTCTCTACGCAACGGTCATACCGCTGCTCGTCTACGCCGTCGTCGGACCGTCCCGCATCTTGGTCCTCGGCCCCGACTCGTCGCTCGCCCCGATCATCGCGGCGTCGATCATTCCGCTCGCAGCATTCGACGCCGAGCGCATCGCTTTGGCCGGCGTACTCGCCATCGAGGTCGGTCTGGTGCTGCTGATCGGCGGCCTCCTCCGGCTCGGCTTCGTCACCGACCTGCTGTCCAAACCCATCCGCATCGGCTACCTCAACGGGATCGCACTGGTCGTGGTGCTCAGCCAGTTGCCGAAACTGTTGGGCTTCAGCGTCGATGGCGATTCGGCCCTCCAGGAAGCCGTCAACATCGTCCGGGGCGTCACGTCCGGCGAGGCCGAGCTGCTGCCGACGGTCATCGGGGTGTCGTGCCTGGTCCTGATCTTCGGACTCAAGTTCTGGCGCAAAGCGATTCCCGGAGTTCTGGTCGCCGTGGTGGCCTCGATCATCGCGGTCGCGGTCTTCGGTTGGTCCGATGACCTGCCGGTCGTCGGCGCCATGCCCCGCGGCTTCCCCTCACCGTCCCTGGAGGGCGTCACCCTCGACGACGTCATCAGCCTGATCGGCCCGGCCGTCGGTATCGCGCTGATCGCGTTCGCGGACACCAGCGTGCTGTCGCGAACATTCGCCGCGCGTGCGGGTGACCAGGTCAACGGCAGCCAGGAGATGGCGGCCATCGGCACCGCGAACATCGCCACCGGCTTCCTGAGCGGCTTCGCGATCTCGGCGTCGTCCTCCCGCACCCCGGTGGCCGAACAGGCCGGCGCCAAATCCCAACTCGCCGCGGTCGTCGGGGCGCTTCTGATCGTCGTGTTCATCTTCGTCGCACCGGGAGTCACCGCCTACCTTCCGTCAGCAGCGCTGGCCGCCGTCGTGATCGCCGCGGCCATCTCGCTGATCGACATCTCCGGCGTGGTGGCGCTGTTCCGCGCAAACTGGGTCGAGGGTGCGCTGTCGATCGCCGCGTTCCTCGGTGTCGCGCTGATCGGTGTCCTGCAGGGCATCCTGGTTGCGATCGGCCTGTCGTTCATCGCCTTCGTGAATCTCGCGTGGCGACCGTACCGGACGGAGTTGGGGCGGGTTCCGGGACTGCGCGGCTACCACGATGTGACCCGCCATCCCGAGGCCGAACGCATCGACGGTGTGCTCATCATCCGATTCGACGCCCCGTTGTTCTTCGCCAACGGCGGCATGTTCGACGACTACGTCCGAGGCAAAGTCCGCGAGGCGAGAACAGCGGGGCGAGAGCTCCACACCGTGATCATCGCCGCCGAGCCCATCGTCGACATCGACGCCACCGCTGTCGACGAACTCGTCGAACTCGACGATTACCTCCGCACCCACGACATCGAACTCGTCTTCGCGGAGATGAAAGATCCGGTGCGGGACAAACTCCGGCGGTACGACTTGCGTGTCGACGGGAGGCCGCGCTTCGACGACTCGCGTTTCGCGCCCACGACGGGAGCGAAGATCGACGAGATCACCGGGCAACTCCGTCGGGACATCGAACCGTCGGACGGTCAGGCCTGAGTCCCGCGCGGGTAGCCTTTGTTGTCACTGCCGACCGGCGACCCGCCACCGTCCGCTGAGGAACTGCCACCGATGACCGCGTCCCCGAATGTGCCACCGACGGCCGGGCGATCGGGCACCGAGGCAGCGGCGAAAGCCGCCATCGCCGACTTCGAGGCGGGGCTCTCGGACCGGGACCGTCGAGTACTGACCGAGCGCATCTACGCCCTGCACCCACGGACGCAATCCGAGGTGGCCGAGCTCCTCGGATCGTCCCGCGAGCGAGTCACCCAGATCGACCGCTCACTGCGTCGGCGACTCGCCTCCGTGGTCGGCACGACACCCCCGCTGGCCGAAGTGTCCACCGCGATCCATCGTGCGACCGCCCCGATCGCCGACGCCGTCCGGCTCGTTGCCGACGTACCGATCGCCGGGGCCCTCGTCGGCGTTGACGACGCACCTTGCTGGCGCGTGGTGGCCAGGGCCTCCGGCCTGCGCACGACCGAGGACTGGATCATCCGGGGCACGTTGCGCGCCGTCGCCGAGCTCACGAAGACGGTCGCCGACGGCGCCGCCGACACCGGCGGGCTGGTTCCGGTCGACGCCGTCGCCGCCGGCCTCAGCCTGACCCCCGCGTCCGGCGCACGATGGTTGCGTCGCACGGGATACGCGGTGCTCGGTGACCACGCGATCGCGATGACCTCGTCGACGGGTGACGTCGTCGCCGCTGTGCTCGGAGAAAGCGGCGCACCACTGACCTTCGGCGAGATCGTCGACGCCATGCGACCGATTCCCCGCGCACAGGCCAGCATCCGTAACGCCATCACCTCGGACGCCCGCATCGTCAAGACCGATCGCACCCGCTACGGCCTCGCCGAGTGGGGGCTTCGCCGGTACGAGCCGGTGCATCTGCAGATCGATGCGATTCTCTCCGACCACGACGGCGCCGCACCCATCGACGACGTCATCGCGACGATCCAGGGCCGACACGAGGTCAGCGACACCACGATCCGTGCGTACGCAGGCGCCGGCGAATTCCAGATTCGCGACGGCATCGTCACCCGACGCGAGCGACCACATCGGCCGCGGCGGACGCCGGGACGAACGCGCGGACTGTACCGCGAAGACGACGTCGTGCGCTGGTCGACGACGATCACTCCCGCGCAGTGTCGCGGAACGGGTTTCAACATACCCAGCGCACTCGCCGGCCTTCTCGGCATCGGCCCCGGTTCACCGGTCACACTCGAGACCGAGCTGGGCACACAGGCTTTCACGTGGGCATCGGTTCAGGCACGATCCGGCTCGATCAAGCGGTTCATCGATGAGCTCGAACTGGAACCGGGTACGCCCGTGTTCCTCGACTTCGGGCCGCACACCTTCGCCGTTCGACGGGCCGAGCACGCAACCGCGTCGTCCGCCGCGGACATCCTGACCCGGATCGGGCGGCGACCGACCCGGCTCACCAGAACCCGACTCCTCCAGGTGCTCGCCGAATCACTGTGGTTGCCATCGAAATCCGGCATCGACGAGGTCGTAGAGCTCCTCGGCAGGCGTCGCGAGACCGACCTCGCGGACCGAGTCACGGCCGCACTGCGCTGAGCATCGGTCAGCGAGTGCTCGGGGCACCCCAGTGGGGCTCGCCGTACGGGGCGTCGACCGCGACGCATGCACCGGCCGACGCGCAGGCGAGGATCCGGACCATGGTGTCGCGAGTACCGAGATCGCCTTCGAAAGACACATACTCGCCACGACGCAACCCGACGTCTGCCACCATCCGCTCCGCCTCGGCGATCAGTTGGCCTGTGGCGTCTTGTGGTCCGTCGCCGAGGTCGACGACGAGGCCGCCCTCGTTCCGGAGCATGTCCGCCGTCCGGAGTGCAGCGAGGACGAACTCGTCGCCGACGCGGTACATCTGACGACAGTGCTTCCGGGGCACGGCGGCTTCGACCAGATCCTCGACCTCGATGCATTGATCGACATGAGCGAGCACGAAACCGATCTCGCACGAATGCGCCGGTTCGCACGATGGGCCGAGGACGATCGGAACCGTGACGGCGTCGACCTCCAGCAAGGAATGCGTGGCGAGCACGAACTCCCAACCCGTGCGGATCACGAGGCCCACCCGACTGCCCGCGCGGACCCCGCAGGAGACCAGTTGCTCGGCCATCCATTCCACGGACTCGTAGAACCGTTCGAAGTCGATGACGGCGTCACCGGTGTGCACCGCGGGCAGCGAGCCATGGGTGTCGTGGGCGCCGCTCAGCGGCGAACATGAAGCCGACGTCTGACTCACACATCCCCGTATGCGTAGCGAGTTCGTCTGCCGTGCAGCCGAACTCGTAGAACTCGCGGGCGGCTCCGCCGGCTCGCACCGGCACGAGACCCTCGCCTTGCAGAGGTTAGGCTACCTTTACCAGGCGGGTCGGTGTCAACCCCCTACATAGTTTTTCACTCATCTCATATTTAGGGTACGTTCACCTACGATCCCACCCTGCCGCACTGTCGGGCCTCMCCCTGCGATGAGTCCCGACGCGCATGCGACACCCCGTTTCCGAACGGGTAGATGACACGAGGAGAGCACGAGATGACACAACGAACCCTGCGGGCCGTCGGACTGTCCGCACTCATCGGCGGATCGGTGACTGCCGCGCTGCTCGCCGGCGCCGCGTCGGCGGGCGCAGACACATTCGTCCGGCTTCCGGGCGGCACCGCGAAAGGTGAGGGCGTCCAGATCGTCCGATCCGAGGAGAGCGCGCGGGTCTCGACGTCGATGGCCGCCAACGGCGTGTCCAGAACCACCTGGGTCAGCGGCCAGATCACCTTGTACGCACCGAATCTCAAACCCGCGAAGGCAGGACCGAGCGTCGGCGCGGCCGGCGATACAACCCTGCCCGGAAGCAACGGAACCGCCACGAACGGCGCCGCCGCCACCCTGTCCACCGGCTACATCATCGGGTGCCAGGTGAACATCAAGGGCCTCCAGGGCGGTCTGTCCGGATCGTTGACCCCGACCGCCCCCTCCCTGTCGGGGACCCTGACCGTCCCGCTGGCCGCCGGCGACGTCACGTTCGTGGTGTTGAACACCAAGAACATCGAGAAGGCCGGTACCTACCACCTCGGTTACGACGACGCGCAGATCGACGTGCAGAACTGCGGCGGTTACGCCCAGGCGCGAGCATTCACCACGATCGAGACCACCGGCGAGGTGCACCAGAAGGTGAACCTCTACGGCAAGCCGTTCTCCATCGGCTGACCGCGAACCCGTTGCCCACCACCATGACCCGCCGAATCGGAGCTCCCATGACCGTCACCAAGCGCCGCACCACGCGCACCCGGATCATCGCGTCCACGACCGCAGTCGCCTGCGCGGCACTGATACCCGTCCTCGATGCCGCACCCGCACACGCCGACACCACCGTCCAACTCCCCGGGCAATCCGTCACGAAGAAGTTGAAAGACGGTACGACGGTGACCATCACGCGCAGCAACGAGTCCGCGCGGATCACCCCGTCGATGGGCGCCACGCCCCTGCACCGCAACGCCTGGGTGTCCGGCAAGTATGTGGTGACCACCTCCGACCCGGCCGCGAAGATCGGTGTCGGCGCCGGCTACATCGTCGGCTGCCAGCTGACGCTGGGCGGTAACTCGAACAGCAGGGCCGGCGCGACCGCACCCGACTTCGACCTCCAGAGCGCGACCACGACGGCCGAGACCGGCGCCGGCGTGACCATCGGGCCCGGCCAGGCCGTCAACTACGTCATCAACGACCGTGAGTACAAAGACGCGTTCGGTGCGGCCGGCCACTCGTCGTCGATCAGCTTCTCCGGCGGCAAGGGCACGCTGGCGTACACCAACGAGACCATGATGGTGAACGGCTGCGCCGGTTACGCGCAGGCCCGGTCGTACTCCAAGGTGAGCATCACCACCGACAACGTGTCGCAGTCGATCGCCGTGTACGGAAAGCCGTTCAGCATGGGCTGACCGACCACCGCTCCCAGAGATGCGAAATGGCCCCCCACCCGTGAAGATGGGGGGCCATTCCTGGCGGTGGCGGAGGGATTTGAACCCTCGGTACGGGGTTACCGCACACAGCATTTCGAGTGCTGCACCTTCGGCCGCTCGGACACGCCACCGCCGAAGACTGTACCGCAGACCCGAGGTCAGACTTAAATCGGCTGCTCAGGCGGGCTTCGTCGAGCGGCCAGCTGCACTAGTGGCCGGTCAGCTTGTCCTTGACGTCGTCGATCTTGCCCTTGACGGCGTCGGCGGCGTCGGTGATCTTCTGCTTGCCCTCGGCGTTCGCCTGGTCGCCCTTGCCCTCGTTCTTGAGGCTCTGATCGTCGGTGAGGCTGCCGGCAGCTTCCTTGCCGCGACCCTTGAGCTCTTCGGCCTTGTTCTTGGCGTCGTCCGTGGTTCCCATGAAGCCTCCTCGGTGAGGTTCGGCGCGGCCGGGTGCCGTCCGATGTGGAAGAACTCGGCGACGACCGACGCGCCGGCTGCTCGACACTGGCGCCGCCTGGGGAGCGGACTCCCGCATCCCACCGTGCCACAGGTGTGCACTGAGCTGCATGACCGCAGGTCAGCGACCTGTCAGCGGCTGTTGAACTTCTGGGACACCTCGTTGATCTTGTCCTTGGCGGTACTGAACGCCTCTTGGACCTTCTCGTTCTCGGCGAGATCGTTGAGCTTGTCCTTGGCGGTGCCCAGCGCGTCCTGGACCTGCTTGCTCTCGACGAACTCGTCGATCTTGTCGCGCGCGGTACCCAGCGCCTCCTGGACCTTGCCGCTCTCGGCGAGCTCGTTGATCTTGGCCTTGGCGGTGTCGAAGGCCGCGGTCACCTTGTCGGACGGATCGGTCATGATTACTCCTCGCGGATCGGGGATGCTGACGTCCAATCTGCCAGGACCGCCCGCCACCGACCACCGGTCTGCACCCTGAGATCTCACCGATCTTGAGTCCTCACGACCCCGAGATGACGACGGTCACGGGTGTCGTCGGGTGGCGAAGAAGTCGACCATGAGTGCGCGGCACTCGGCTTCGAGGACGCCGCCCTTCACCTGGGGGCGATGTGACAGCCGTGGATCGCGGACGACGTCCCACAGCGAACCGACGGCACCGGTCTTGGGCTCCCACGCCCCGAAGACGACGGCGTCGACCCGGGACAGCGTGATCGCTCCGGCACACATGGTGCACGGTTCGACGGTCACCGCGATAGTGCATCCCGGGAGCCGCCATCCATCACCGAACGCCCGCGCCGCGGCACGCAGCGCAAGCACCTCGGCGTGGGCCGTCGGATCGGAATCGGCCTCGCGACGGTTGGCGGCGCGGGCCAGTTCGACGCCCTCGGGGTCGAACACGACTGCCCCGATGGGTACGTCGTCGGTCCCCGACAGTGCCGCCGCGTCGAGCGCGGACCGGACCATGGCCTCCCAGGCGGGCGCACTCATCGCGCGGCTTCGTGCGGGCTCAGTGGCCGAGGGAGTCGAGAACCTTGCCCAGCTCGTCGGCGAAACCGAGCCGCGCCGCGATCATGCCGAGCTGTTCGTCGGCATACAGATCGGTGTCCCCGACGATGATGCTCATGACCGCGTCGGGCAGTCCCAGGTCGGCGAGCAACCCGAGGTCCCCTTCCTCCCACGGATCGATCTGATCGAGCTCGTCCGGATCGATGTCGGGGACCTCGATGTTGAGGGCGTCCAATGCGTCGACCGCGATGTCGTAGTCGACGGAGGCGGTCGCGTCGGAGATCAGCAGACGCGCCCCGGTCGGCGACGGCCGGACGATGATGAAGAACTCGTCGTCGACGTCGAGGAGCCCGAAGACCGCGCCCGCCGAACGCAGCTCACGCAACTGGGTCTCGGCGTCCTCGAGATCGGAGAGCGCCGACGGTTTCATCGCGGTGACCTTCCAACCGCTCTCGTCGCGGACGACCGCCACGGCGAAACCGTCGATGTCGTCGTCCACGTCCTGCGCGTTCGACCCCGACTTCCCAAATCCGGCACCGGCCATGCGACAAACCGTAGCCCCTATCACCGGTACTCCCAAGTCCCGGTTCACCGGGCATGACCGGTATGGGAACGTGTCAGGGTGACTGCCGCGCCGTCGTCCCCCGCTGTCGCCCTTCCCACGCCGGTCTGTGTGCTGGGTCTCGGCCTGATCGGCGGCTCGCTGCTGCGGGCCCTGCACGACGCCGGGCACGAGGCGTTCGGCTACAACCGGTCGGCCACGACCGTCGATGCGGCCATCGGCGACGGTTATGACGCGTCCGCGGATCTCGTTGCGATACTCGAGCGTGCGGCGTCGTCGGACGCGCTGCTCGTGCTCGCGACACCGGTGACGACGATCGGCCCCCTGGTGACGGCCATCGCCGAGAACGCGCCCGGGCTCCTGGTCACCGACGTGATCAGCGTCAAGCAGGAAGTCGAGCGCCTACTCGCCGATCTGCATCCCGGAGGTCGATACGTCGGCGGGCATCCGATGGCCGGGACCAGTTCGTCGGGTTGGGCGGCAACCGACGCCACCCTCTTCGACGGGGCGATGTGGGCGGTCACCACCACCGACCACACCCCGGCCGACGACTGGCTCACGGTGGCCGCGCTGGCCGTGACGGTCGGCTCGCGAGTGGTGCCGGTCGCACCCGACGCGCACGATCGGGCGGTCGCCGCGATCTCGCATCTGCCACACCTGACCGCCGCGGCCACGGCCGCCGTCGGGGCCGGTGAGAGCGACCTCGCCCTACGCCTGGCCGCCGGCAGCTTTCGCGACGGCACCCGCGTCGCCGGCACCGCACCCGCCCTGCAGCGCGCGATGATCGAGGCCAACGGCATCGCCGTGCTCAACGTCCTCAGCGAGACCATCGACCGCCTCACCGCCGTCCGCGACGAACTCCGCGACCACGGAACCGCCGAAGTGCTGGTCGACGACGGGCACCGCGCGCGAAAGGCGTACGAGCAACTGCATTCCGGCGCCGCGGAGGTCATCTCCGGGGTGACGGTCGGCGACGACGGGTGGCAGCAGGAACTACGCCGGCAGGCCCATCAGGGCCGGGTGTGGGTGGGCTGACCGCCGCGCCGTGTCCCTGGGGCCGCCCGCACACGTCAGACCCGGCGTGCGAGACCCGGGTAGTCGACGACGAAGTTGTTCTCGTCGACGGTGATGGTGGTGGTCGCAAGCGGCGACACCACACGGAATCCGTCCGTGCCCGGGGTGTACGACATCGTCGCCGGCTTCACGTCTCCGCTGGGCAGGTACATGTACGCGACCGGGATCTCGACCGCTCCGGGAGTCGACGCCGAGAGAGCACGTCGCCGGATCGGCAAGGCGTTGAACATCGGTGACAGAGCGAGGTCCACGTCTTCGGCGCCGTCGAAGTCCGAACGGGTGGTCTCACCGTCGGGACGACGGATCAGCCACGTGCCCTCGTCGTCGCGCGTGATGCCGAACTGCGTCTCACCGTCAGTGCGTACCAGGTGGACGGTGAGCCGCTTGACCACACCGGCATCGGTGGTCTGCAGCTCGTAGGACGCGGAGAACGCCTCGTGGTCGGCGGTCGCCGCGGCGATGATCCGTCCATAGGCCTTGAGTCGTGCGCCGGACACGACCAGGCGGACCTGTTCCAGTCGATCGGTGTCTTCGCCTCGCCACGTGAGCATCGTCTTGAACTCGTCGTTGGTGGCGGAGGACTGACCGCTGTCAGGGGCTGTCTGCGGAGAACTCACGTGACCACGGTAGCGAGCAACCGCCCCGATCACACATCGGACGACCTGGTCACCCGACCGATCACCCGGTCCGGGACCCCGAAGACGTGACCGTTCAGGCGATACAGGACGCGGTCCGGCGGGTCGATGACGGCGTCACGGTGTCTTCGACCACCACCTCGCCCGCGACCGTGATCGAGCAACTCACCGAGCTACCCGTTCCCGCGATGACCAAGAGGCGCAGCGGGTTGACCCCGCCGGTGAACTGGACGGTCCACGGATTCGTCGGGGCGAACTCCGAGCGCAGGCCGTTGTCGTCGACGTAGAGGATGGTGGCCTGTCCGTCGATGGTCGCCTCGTAGGTCACCGGTTTGTTCTGCGGATCGATGCGCTCACCAGGTTGGCCCGGAAGCTGCTGTCCCGGGTCGGGCGGGGTGAGGCTGGGTGGTTCGAAGGTGCGTGGGATCGGCATGGTGTCGGTGACCGGCGGCGAGTCGGCGAAGCGGTCCTGCGGTGCCTCCTCCCGCAGCCCGAGGAACCCGACGAAAGCCACCACGAGCAGCACCACCACGCCCAGGGTCAGGATGAGGGTCGCGGTGGGCACCTTGCGGATGCGTGAACCCGGTCGGCCGTCGGCGCTTTCGGCCTCCCGCTCGGCGGCCGCGACGCGTTCGGCCTCGGCACGCTCGGCGCGCTCGGCCACGGTGAGCTCGGTGTTGGTCGGCTGGCCGGGGCGGAACATCGGGGTCCCGTCCGCGGCGTACCCGAGCGGCGGATAGAGCTGCGGTGCGACGGGTTGCCTGTAGAGATCGCGAGGCGACCCGCCGGTCTGGCTGCCGCCTCCGTCGCGGCGTCGAGGGTTGTGAGCGCCGGGGTTCGGCCCCCCGTACGGCTGTCCCATCGTCGGCCTCCGGTCGGATTCTCGAGCGTCGTCGTCGACGCGGCGCGGCCTCAGCCGAAACCTACGGTTCGGCTCGACGCCGCGCGTCATTCCCTCTCCGACCTTACGGCGCGAAGTCGGGAGCCCACCTCGACGATCGGAAAACCGCAGGCCGGACGATGCCGCGACGACAGCGAACCAGTCGGTCGAATGAGCCCGAACATCAATGACGGAGACGGGGAAACCGTGGCCGCGCTGCCGCCCCACCCCCGTGCCCCTCGGGGGCGGCAGCCCCCTGACAGGCCCCGCCGAAAAGAGTTCACCGTAGTGAACTGAAAGTACTTTCACATACAGCACCGCGGGCTGCAACAGCTGCGCGGACGTCCAGGACAAGTGATATCGGGGTCCGTTTCACCTGCGCACCCGCCGATCTCTGCCCCTTTCACCATAAGCCCTGGACAGGGGCTTGCCGCAAGACCCCCTATCCGGTGCAGAATCGCTGTCTCACCTGCGACGACCACCCCTGCCACCTGCTGATTCGGAGTCATCTCTGTGCCCCCAGTCCCCGAAACCCCAGTCCCTGAGACCTCAGTCCCCGACGACGCGACGTCAACGACCACCCCGGTGTTCGCCCTCCCGGACAGCCTGTCCCCGAAGAACGATCCGGCCCTCGTCGCCGACGACACCCGACACTTCGTCTCGATCACCACGAACCTGCGACGCACCTTGGCCGACGCCGATAAGCGCCTGCAGCACCTTCGGCGCGAAGCCGGTGGCAGGGGTCGTCGGGCCGTCGACCGCGACATGGAGATCCACCAGCTCGGCGCACGTATCCGATCGCTGCGGCGGTTCGGCCTCGACCTGTGCCTGGGTCGGCTGGTCCGCGACGACGGGGAGATCCTCTACATCGGCCGACTCGGGCTGACCGATGCCGCGGGCAAGACCCTGCTCGTCGACTGGCGCACCCCGCTGGCCGCGCCGTTCTTCGCCGCCACCCGCCGCGACCCGATGGGACTGGTGAGCCGACGCCGCTACCGCTGGACCCACGGCCGGATCACCGACTACTGGGACGAGGTCTTCGTCGACGACCCCGCGGTGCTCACCTCGCACGCGGCGCTCGACGAGCAGTCCGCGTTCCTCGCCGACCTCGGCGCCAGTCGTTCCCCGCGCATGCGAGATGTCCTGGGCACCATCGCCACCGATCAGGACGCGATCATCCGAGCCGACTCGCACGGGACCCTCGTCGTCGACGGCGGGCCGGGAACCGGCAAGACCGTCGTCGCGCTGCATCGTGCCGCCTACCTCGTCTACGCCGATCCGCGCCTCGCCGGTAATCGGGGCGGGTTGCTCGTCGTCGGACCTCATCGGCCGTACCTCGCCTACGTCGCCGATGTGCTGCCGAGCCTCGGGGAGGAGAGCGTCCAGACGTGCACCCTCGCCGATCTCGTCGTCGAAGGTGATTCGGCGACAACCGAAGCCGACGTCGACGTGGCACGGTTGAAGTCGTCGGCCCGGATGGTCGAGGCGGTCGAGCCGGCGGTCAAGTTCTACGAACAACCGCCGACGACGCCGTTCGTGGTCGAAACACCCTGGACGGAAACGACTCTGACCGCCGGCGACTGGGCGGACGCCTTCGACGCAGCCGACAGCGGGACCGCACACAACGAGGCGCGGGACGAGGTGTGGGAAGAACTGGTGTCAATCATCGCGTCGCGACACGACGACGATGTGCCCCAGCATGCGCTGCGTCGTGCGTTGGCCGCGAATGACGAACTCGCGGCAACCTTCTCGCGGGCATGGCCGATCCTGGACGCCGCCGAGATCGTCGGTGACCTGTGGTCGGTGCCGGCCTTCCTCCGCATGTGTGCGCCGTGGCTGTCACCCGGCGAGGTACGCGCACTCCAGCGCAGCGTCCCCGATGCCTGGACCGATGCCGACCTGCCGGTCCTCGACCGCGCCCACCGCCGGATCGGGGACCCGGCAGCGTCGGCCCGTCGTCGCCGACAGCGCGCGGACCTGGCGAAGGAACGCGAGCGGATCGACCAGGTGGTCGACGACCTGATCGCCGCCGAGGTCCACGACGACGGCGAGGGACTCATGACGATGCTCCGGCACGAGAACCTGCGCCACAACCTCGGGGACGGGTCCGTGAGCGAGACCGCCCGCCCACTGTCCGGGCCGTTCGCGCACATCGTCGTCGACGAAGCGCAGGAACTCACCGACGCCCAGTGGCAGATGCTGATCGACCGTTGCCCGTCGAAGAGCTTCACCGTCGTCGGCGACCGCGCGCAGGCACGACGCGGATTCCCCGAGTCATGGGCAGAGCGACTTCGGCGCGTCGGTCTGCGCGACGTCACCTCGGCGGGACTCACGATCAACTACCGGACCCCGGAAGAGATCATGGATGCGGCCGCCCCCGTCATCCGCGCGGCCCTCCCCGATGCGAACGTGCCGACTTCGGTTCGGCGCGCGGGCATTCCGGTCACCTACGGCGACCGCGCAGACCTCGACACCGTGATCGACGACTGGACCTCGACGCATCGAGACGGAATCGCCTGTGTGATCGGCGAACCCGGCTTCGCCGGGACCGACCGCGTGCGGTCGCTCACCCCCACCCTCGCCAAGGGGCTCGAGTTCGACCTCGTGGTGCTCGTCGACCCCGACGCCTTCGGCGCGGGCACCGAAGGCGCGGTCGACCGCTACGTGTCGATGACCCGGGCGACTCAGCAGTTGGTGATCCTCCGCACGTAGACCCCACCACCGATTGGGGTAGTGCCGTACTCGTGTCGACGTCCCGGACGCCGGCGAGGATGGAAGACAGCACCGGCACCTCGTCCACCCACCCAGGGTTCCGGTGCACACAGAAGAGGCCCGTCACCGGGATCGGTGACGGGCCTCTGTGGTGCGCCCGTAGGGATTCGAACCCCAGACTTTCTGCACGCGGCGCTACCCCCGAGCCGCAACCGCCTGCTTCGCCGCCTCGACCAAATGTTCCGCAGCGCGATTCATCTTCTTCAACTCTGCGGAGCTCAGGTCCTGATGTGTGTAAGCAACCTTGTTCTTCAAATTGAGCAGCGTATTCAGATGCCGTTCGGATCCGCTGTCCGCTCGCCGGAGCAGGGCAACAGCCTCACTGTGGTTGCCGGTGTTCGAGTGCGTACCGAGGCGCACGCAGCAGATCGCGTCCGCGGCAGCGATACCCGCATCGACGTACAAGTCGCCGGCAGCGTTGGGCATTTCGTCGACGAGAAGTTCTGCGGCGTCGAAAAATTCGTTCGCCTTCGACAGACGCCCCGCGGTGACCCCGGAGTCACAGTTCCGCTGTCCGGCCATCAAGGCCTCCTCACCGAACGCAGCTGCGCGTTGAACCAGGACCGTGTCCCCGCGACGGTCAGGCCCTGCTTCGACACGTCGTCGAACACAGCCTCACCGGCAGAGGCCGCGGCATGAAACTCCTGCTCGGCGTACTCGACAATCCGGCCGTCGTTACCGGTCCACGCGGTGATCAGTCGAGCGAGTTCGGTCACCCGTTGTTCCCACAAGTCGTCCCCGTCGTCGGAGGAATCAGGGCCCCGCACCAGGAACAAATCGATGTCGCTGTCGAGCGCCATCCGCCCCGTGGCGGCCGAACCGAACACGGCGGCGTAACGCAGCGTGCTCCCCCAGCTGCTCAGGTGTTGTTCGAGTCGGCGCAGAAATGTCGAGTTCAGGCGCGATACCGCCATGATTGCGTCAGCCGCTAGATGCTCGGTGTTGAGACGGTAAGTGTGGGTCCTACCCACCTCGTCATGCAGCACCACGCCCTGTTTGGTGAGGCGGTTGAGGACCTTGCGAATTCCTTCTCCCGACGCAGAGGTGAGAATGCGCTGGACCTGAGTGATCGTGAATGTTTCGTCTGCACTCGCAAGGACATCGAGCACGTCGCCGTCCAGGGTCGGCGTCACCGTCGCGAACGGCTTGTGGAGCTGCATCTCCGACTCCCCTCCAACTAAAGTTAGACTATCGCAACTATAGTTGGGGATCAGCATCTCGTGGTGAGAAGACGAAACAAAACGCCAGGCGAGACATGGTCTCGCCTGGCGATTCTCTGTGCGCCCGTAGGGATTCGAACCCCAAACCTTCTGATCCGTAGTCAGATGCTCTATCCGTTGAGCTACGGGCGCGTGCTATTCAGTTGTACCGCCGTCGGCCGACTGCGGTGGCGGAGGCGAGAGGATTTGAACCTCCGGTCCCGTTTTAGCGAGACAACTCATTAGCAGTGAGTCCCATTCGGCCGCTCTGGCACGCCTCCTTGGCGGAGTCCTTTCGAACTGCCGAGTCGAAAGGTTACACACCCTTCGCGTCCACAAGCAAACCGGTTGGTCAGAGCCGGTTTCTGCCTCATCGGGGTCGCGGCCTACATTGGTCGGGTGAGCCTGCGAATCCGCCCCGACCTGGACGACCTTCCCGTATACGTACCGGGCAAGACGTTTCCGGGAGCGGTGAAGCTTGCCAGCAACGAGGTCACCGAAGGTCCGCTGCCGAGCGTCGTCGAGGCGATCGGCGCGGCGGCCGCAGCCGTGAACCGCTACCCCGACAACGGGATGGTGGAGCTGACCGCAGCGCTGGCCAAGAGCCTCGGGGTCACCGAAGACGAGGTCCAGGTGGGATGCGGGTCGGTCATCCTCTGTCAGAACCTCATCCTCGTCACCAGCGGACCGGGCGACGAGGTGGTCTTCGGGTGGCGGTCCTTCGAGACCTATCCCCTGGCGACGCGCGTCGCGGGCGCGACACCGGTCCAGGTCCCGCTCACCGGCGATCTGACCTACGACCTACGCGCGATGGCCGACGCGGTCACCGACCGCACGCGGCTGATCTTCGTGTGCAATCCGAACAACCCGACCGGGACCGTGGTCGAGGCAGCCGACCTGCGGGAGTTCCTGCAGAGCGTGCCGTCCGACGTCATCGTCGCGCTCGACGAGGCGTACTTCGAGTACCTGCGCCTGCCGTCGAGTCAGGCGTACGACGCACTCGAACTCCGACGCGAGTTCCGCAACCTCGTGGTGCTGCGAACCTTCTCGAAGGCGTACGGGCTGGCCGGGCTGCGCGTGGGTTACGCCATCGCCGATCCGGAGGTCATCACCGCCCTCGGCAAGGTTCACGTGCCTTTCTCGGTCAGCAGCGTCGCCCAGGCCGCCGCGCTCGCCAGCCTCGACGCCGGCGACCAGTTGCTGGCCCGCACCGACGCGGTCGTCGTCGAACGCGCCCGCGTCACCGCACGACTGCGCGACGCGGGCTACCGGGTCCCCGATTCGCAGGCCAACTTCGTGTGGCTCGACCTGGGAGCGGCGTCGATGGACTTCGCGCGCGCCTGCGTCGACGCCGGGGTGGTGGTCCGCCCGTTCGACGGCGACGGCGTGCGGGTGACCGTCACCAACGCCGCCGAGGACGACGTGTTCCTGCGGTTCACCGAGGGCTGGGACGGTCCTCGCAGCTGATCCCGGACCGCGCTCCGACCGAGCCGGTCAGAGCCCCCGACCGATGGTCGGCCACAGGGCCGCGAGGTCGCGCTCCCAGTACGCCCACGTGTGGGTTCCGATGAGGCGGAAACCGTCGGTGTAGGGCACCCCCGCGGCACGCATCGTGATGGCGAACTCGAGCGAACAGCGGTAGGCACCCAGTTCGAGCGCCGACGAGGATGCCGTGACGACGTCGCGCGGCCCCTCGTCCGGCTCAATCTGACGCTGGAGGTCGAGGGGGCCGATGGCGCCGGAGCCGGCAGCGATGAAGATGTTCTTTCCGCGCAACCGGTCGAGATGAAGACTCGGGTCGTGTGCGCGCCAGCCCGCGGAGCCGAACGGGCCCCACATGTTGGTGGCGTCGCCGCCGTCGCGACCGACCGTCGTACGGACGTAGGCCTCGTTGACCGGACCGGACACCGGCGGGCAGCCGCTGAGCGAGGCGACGCCGGTGTACATCTCCGGGTGCCGGATGGCCAGGGAGAACGCGGCCTGCCCACCCATCGACAGCCCGATGACCGCGTTGCGGCCGTTGCCGTCGAACCGTTCGTCGATCAGCGGCGGCAGCTCCTTGGTGAGGAACGTCTCCCACATCGGCTTGCCGAGCGCGGCGTCCTTCTTCTGCCAGTCGGTGTAAAAGGTGCCCTTTCCTCCGGTGGGGAGTACGACGTTGACGTTCTTGTCGGCGAAGAAGCGTCCGGCGCGACCCTTCGTGATCCAGTCGCTGACCTCGCCCTCGGCGCCGGCGCCGTCGAGCATGTAGACCGTCGACCGCGGCGTCGATCCGCCGACCGGGGTGAGGACCGACAGCTTGATCCGCTCGTTCATCGCCGGTGAGAAGACCCAGATGTCGGTACGCAGCGCACTCAGCTTCTCGGATTTGGCGATGCGCGCCACCTGTTTGGGAGCGGCGTCGGCGATGGCCGGGGTCGACAGAATCCCCACCATCAGGCACATCAGACCCGCGATCAATCGCCTCGACATCTCGCCAACTCCCTCACCGACAATCCCCCCGGAGTGCACCCGGGACCTCGTCGTGTCACCACGTGCGAGTCCGCGCCGACCGGATCGGCCCGACGCGGACATCTAGACTCACAGACTACCCGGCGTTCAGCCGAGTGGAAGGTCGTGACCACGGCATCTCACGGGCACCGGGACCCCCGAGGAAAGTCGACGATGCCCACTTCACCTTCTGTTCACCACGCGCGTTCCGAGCGGCACGAACCACCGTCGACCACGGGACTCGGTCCGAACGACTTCGCCTTCGTTGCCGAGGTCGGGGTGCGCTGGTCGGACATGGACGCGTTTGGACACATCAACCACGCGCGGATGGTGACACTGATGGAGGAGGCGCGCATCGCGTGGCTGTTGAGCGCCGGCGAGGACTACGCCCCGCTGATCACCAGCGCGATGATCGTGCACGTCGACATCCGATATCAGGCCCAGCTGCGTCACGACGACTCGCCGCTGCGAATCGGGATGTGGATCAAGGGTTTCCGTTCGGTGGACTTCACCATCGGTTACGAGATTCGAAGCGCCGGCGCCGAACCCACCAGTCGTCCGGCGTGCGTGGCGAGCACGCAGATGGCCGTCGTCGACATCGAGAAGCACACCCTGCGGCGGCTGTCCCCCACCGAGAAGGACTACCTCAGCACGTGGTCACGACGGCTCGTAGCGAGCGGGTAACTCGCGCGGCACCGCCGGCGAGATCCGCGCGATGTTGCCCTGCAACACATCCCGATAGATGCGCAACTGCTCTTCGCCGCTGCGGACCTGTTCGGTGAGCCGTTTCGCGTTGTCGACGGAGATCTCGCGGTCGCCCGACCGCGCGATCAACGCGTCGATGCGGTCGTCCAGGGTCGCCGCTTTGTTGTACTCGGCGAGGACCTGCAGCTCGACGGCCGCGGATTCGACGACATGCGCGACCTCGCCGAGCGCCTGGACACGGTCGATGAGTTCGGTCCACACCGGTCGCAGTGTCGTCTCACGCTGATCGATCTGCGCGGCGAAGGTGCGGTCGAAGCCGCCGTTGCGCTTGGCCCGGTCGAGGTCGATGCGTACCGCCCGCAACGCGATGACGTCGGCGGCGATCTCGGCGACCTCGGCGTGCAGGTTCACCTGGGTGCGCTGGACCTCGAAGTGGTCGGAGCGCCAGGCGGGGTTGCCGAGGATGCGGTCGTAGTAGTGACCGGTGATGAACAGCAGCGTCTCGTAGCCGTCGACGAAGGCCGCGGCGCGGGGGGCGCCGGTCTGAGTCGCTCCGCCCGGTGTCTCGCGCACGCCCGACAGGAACTGGTCTGCCCACTGCCCCGCCTGCGAGTTGCCCGACTTCGCGGCGACCTGCCCCACCACGCCGGCGATCCGGTCGAACGCGGCGGTGCCGGCGCGACGGACATAGCTCGACGCGTTGACGTTGGGGGTCGGAGTGCACAGCAGCCCGGCGAACAACCGGTCTCGTTCCTCGATCTCGAGATAGACGTTCTCCCGCCGCTCGCGTCGGATCGCCCGGGTCCCCGACGCGAACACACCCTTACCGGCGACGATCTGCTTGCGTGCGTCCTCGCGGCGTCGTTGCAGGCCGTTGAGCCGGTTGCGCATCACGGCCGCGACCACACCGGGCACCACCGGGCTCGACAACTGGTGTTCGATCTGGACGATCGCGCGCTGCAAGCGGCGCAGATCGCCGAAACCCGCGGACATGGACGGCATCGGCCGACCGGTGGAGATCCGGCGCACCACGATGGCACGACCACCCGGGGTGAGGTATCCGGAGGCGATGAGCAGCGCGGCGGTGTCCGACAGTTCGCGCCGCTCGCCCGGTACCGCCGAACGATCGCACCACTCGCGGATCTGTTCGCTCGTGCGCGCGGGCATCAAGCGATGTCCGCGGGAACTGCTGTCGACCATGCCGCCGCCTTACCTGGAGAATCGGTGTCCGCGCCCGTCCACAGACACCGATTTCGATGCTACCCGCGGGCGACGACCACCCGGTGTGGTCGACATCTCGCCTGCCTGTCGCACCGACGGAACGCCCCCACCGGTGTCACGATGGCCACATGACAGTTCCCTCGGATGTGTCGGGACCTCGCGGCGTCGAACGCATCCGTGGTCAGATCTGGCGGAACGGCGACCCGGTGGACGGCTTCGACCTCGAGGAAATCTCCACCTGTCTCGACAATCCGGAGAAGTTGATCTGGGCGGATCTGGAGTGCCCCACGCACGAGACCCTGTCCCGGTTGGCGGCCGAACTCGACCTCGACCCGTTCGCGATCGAGGACACGGTCGCGGCGGCCGAACGGGTCAAGACAGTCACCTACACCGGGCACACCTTCGTGATGGTCTACGCGGTGTCGCTGCACGACGGCGACGCGCCGACCGACGACCGGGACGACGACGATGACGACGGCTCCGCGGCTACCGACTTCCGCTCCTCCGCGAACGGTCGGGCGCGGATGTTCGACCTGCACCGCATCTCGATCTTCGTCAAACGGAACGCACTCATCACCGTGCGACCAACCCCGGCGCTCGACATCGACGAGGTCATGCGGCGTTGGTCGGACAGCGGCGCCACGCAGTACGGGATCGGCGCGCTCGTGCACGGACTGCTCGATGTCGTCGTGGACGGGCACTTCGACGCCGTGCAACGCCTCGACGACGAGATCGAGGACCTCGAGGCACTGCTGTTCGACGAGCGCATCCCCGGCCGCGAACTGCAGCGGAGAACCTACGACCTGCGCAAGGACCTCGTCGTCCTGCGACGGGTGGTTCTGCCGATGCGCGAGGTGATCGCCGGCATCCAACGACGTCGGTTCGACAACCACGCGCCACCGGAGCTCGACCCGCATTTCTCCGATCTCTACGACCACGCGCTCCGGGCGTCGGAGTGGACGGAGTCGTTGCGGGACATGATCACCACCGTCTTCGAGACCAACCTGACCCTCGCGGACGCGCGACTCAACACCGTCATGAAGAAGCTGACCGCGTGGGCCGCGATCATCGCCGTGCCGACGGCCATCACCGGCTTCTACGGGCAGAACGTTCCGTTCCCCGGTTTCGACCGACTACTCGGCTTCATCACCAGCACGACGCTGATCCTCGTCGTGGTCGTCGGCCTCTATCTGTCGTTCCGCAAACGCGATTGGTTGTGACCGCGTCGTCGGATGTGTTGTCCCGCAACGGGTGTGACTCGTACACGGCGGGTTTCGACATGAAAGCGGTTGACCACGTGCGCGTTTGATAGCGTATGGGCCAGCCCACCGACGGAAGGCACCGATGGAGTCACCCGCGATCACGATCGACGGTCTCACCAAGCGATTCGGCAGCCTGACCGCGGTCGACGACCTGTCGTTCACCGTTGCCCCCGGTCGCGTCACCGGGTTCCTCGGACCGAACGGTTCGGGTAAGACCACGACCCTGCGGATGCTCCTGGGCCTGGTCGAACCGACCGCCGGCCGGGCACTCATCGGCGACCGCCCGTTCCGGGAGATCCCGCGACCCGCACAGCACGTCGGCGCGGCGCTCGAGGCGTCGAGCTTCCACCCCGGGCGCACCGGACTCGGGCACCTGAAGGCACTCGCCCCGCAGGTCGGGGTCCCGACGGCGCGGTGCCGGGAAGTGCTCGACTTCGTCGGACTGTCCCAGGCCGCGGACCGCCGCGTCGGCGGTTACTCGATGGGCATGCGGCAGCGCCTCGGCCTGGCCACCGCGCTGCTCGGCGATCCGCAGATCATCCTGCTCGACGAGCCGGCCAACGGGCTGGACCCCCAGGGCATCGTGTGGCTGCGCGGGCTGCTGCGGTCGCTCGCCCACGAGGGACGGACGGTCCTGGTCTCCAGCCACGTGCTCGCCGAGGTGCGGAGCACCGTCGACGACGTGGTGGTGATCGGCAACGGCAAACTGGTCCGGGCCTCCACGCTCGCCGATTTCGAGGCGCTGGCCGAGCACGCGGTCGTCGTGCGGACGCCGTCGCGGGCGTCATTCGTCGCACTCGCGGGCGAACGCGGGTGGCAACTCGAGGACACGCACGACGGTTTCCGGGTGCCCGGCGTGAGCGCGGCCACGGTCGGGACGGCCGCCTTCACCGCGGGCATCGAACTCCACCAGCTCGCCGACGTCGGCGCCGATCTCGAGGCGGTCTTCCTGCATCTCACGAAGTCTTCGGACGCACCGACCAGTCATTTCGCCGGCGGGTCAGCCGATCCCGGTCCGAACTCGGCACCGACGTCGCCGGGGGCAGTCCAATGAGGGCCGCCCTGATCGCCGAGTACCGCAAGTTCACCTCCACGCGGATGTGGTGGGTCCTGCTCATCGCCATGGTCGCCTATCTCGGGTTCATCGGTGCGGCACTGGCGTTCTCGATGACGACCGAGAATGCCATGCAACAACCCACGACGCTCGTCGGCGCCGATCTGGCCCGCTCGATCTACGCCCTCACCAGCCCGATCGGTTACGTGTTCGCGCTGGTGATCGGCAGCCTGGCGGTGACCGGGGAGTTCCGGCACAAGACGATCACCGCGAGTCTGCTCGTCGAGCCTCGACGCGGAATCCTGTTGGTGGCCAAGCTGATCGCCGGCATCCCGATGGGACTCCTCTACGGCGTCCTCGGCACTCTGGCGGTCGTCGCGACGGCGGCACCGATCCTCGCGACGGTCGGGGACGGCGCGTTCCTCGGCGACAGCTCCACCCTCGAGGTGATCGGCCTGTCGATGCTGGTGATGGTCCTATGGACCGCGATGGGGGTGGCGTTCGGCGCGGTGGTGTCCAACCAGGTCGCCGCGATCGTGATCCTGCTGGCCTTCACCCAGCTCGTGGAACCGATCGCACGCATCGCGCTGGCGACCTTCGACGTGACCTCATCGGTGTCGAAGTTCCTGCCCGGGTCCGCCGCCGATGCCCTCGTCGGATCGAGCTTCTTCGCCACGATGGGCGGCGGCAGTGACGACCTGCTGCCGCAGTGGGCCGGGGCACTTGTCATGCTCGCCTACATCGCCGCGTTCGCGGTCATCGGTCGCTACACGACGTTCCGCCGGGACATCGCCTGACGGTGCCCGCTCACGCCGGTCGCGGGACCGCCGACGAGAGGCTCTGCCCGATCCACGACGGCACGTCTCGTGCCACCTCCGCGGCACCGTGGATCTCGACGCGGTCGGCGGCGAGCGCCAGACGCCAGTCGATGTCGCCCCGCCAGATCTCGGTGAGAGTACGCAGATCGGTCATCACGGTGGCGTCGAGTTCGTAACCGGGGTCGAAGTCACACACCTGCGCCTCACCACCCGCGACGACCAGCCACCATGTGCTCGCCTTGCCGATGACATCGCGAAAGACGAACTGCACCATGGTGCGTCGTCGCGGCCACCGGTCGACCGGGACGGTGCGGTGCATGTCCCACATGAGCAGATGCGGGTCGAGGTCGGCGTCGCCCAGCTCGCCGATCCAGCGGATACCCCACGCGCTCAACGCTTCTACGACCGTGGTGAGCTCCTCGCCCATCGCCGTCAGCGTGTACACCGAACGACCGCCGACAACGCTGCGGTTGATCACCCCGGCACGTTCCAGACTGCGTAGGCGCTTGGTGAGCAGCGCCGGCGACATCTTCGGCACCCCGCGTCGCAACTCGTTGAAATGCCGACTGCCCAAAAGCAGTTCGCGGACGATGAGAATCGTCCAGCGCTCGTCGAGCAACTCCATCGCCTTGGCCACCGGACAGAACTGTCCATACGATGTCATCGCAGCCTCCCCACTGCTGGTCGAGCCGGCGCCACCTCTTGCCGGTTGAGCCGGCCCCGAGCGAAGCGAGGCGCCGCCTCTTGCTGGTTGAGCCGGCCCCGAGCGAAGCGAGGCGCCGTGTCGAAACCTCCCTCGACCCAGTACACACCCGTCGCCGGCTGATGACCAGTACAGAAACTGAACTGCCGCCAGTACAGATGTTGGTCTAGAGGACGGGTCGGAGTTCGTCGGATGCTCGTTGTGTCCGGTCACGGACGACCACCATTCGACAACTTCGAGGGACCGCCATCATGACCACGACCCACCCCACCCCGTTCGACGCCGAGATCAAGGCCCGCCACCGCAAGCTGTGGGCGTCGGGCGACTATCCCGCCGTCGCCGACCTCATCGCGCCGCTGGGCCGACGCCTCGTCGACGCATTGCACATCACCGCCGGGGACAAACTCCTCGACGTCGCCGCCGGCGCGGGCAACGTCGCCGTACCCGCCGCTGAAGCCGGCGGGCATGTCGTCGCCAGCGACCTCACACCCGAACTGCTGTCCGTGGGCGAAGCCCGGCACCGCGACCTGCCGATCACCTGGCGCACCGCCGACGCCGAAGATCTCCCGTTCGACGATGACGACTTCGACATCGCGACGTCGTGCGTGGGCGTCATGTTCGCGCCGAATCACCAGAAGTGCGCCGACGAACTCGTACGAGTCGTGCGTCCCGCCGGACGGATCGGCCTGATCAACTGGACTCCAACGGGATTCATCGGTGAGTTGTTCGCGGTGATGAAGCCGTACGCCCCGCCACCGCCGCCCGGTGCGCAGCCGGGGCCGCTCTGGGGCGACGCCGACCACGTGCGGTCGCTGTTCGGTTCAGCTGTCACCGACCACGAGTTCGTCACCGAGACCGTGGCGATCAGCGAGTTCGACGACGGCGGGGCGTTCCGCGACTTCTTCAAAGCGCACTACGGACCGACCATCATGGCGTACCGCAACGTCGGTGACGACCCCGCGCGCGTCGACGAACTCGACGCCGCCATCGCCGCCCACGCCGACCGCTACCTCACCAACGGACGGATGGAGTGGGAGTACCTCCGCGCGGTGCTGACGGTCGGGTGAGCCGCAACCACCGCTGGTCGAGCCGCAGCCGCAACCGCAACCACCGCTGGTCGAGCCGGCACCGAGCGCCAGCGAGGCGCCGAGTCGAAGCCACCCGGCGACAACCGCTGGTCACGCCGCCCACCCGCTGGTTGAGCCGGCACCGAGCGCCAGCGAGGCGCCGAGTCGAAACCACCCGGCGACAACCGCTGGTCACGCCGCCCACCCGCTGGTTGAGCCGGCACCGAGCGCCAGCGAGGCGCCGAGTCGAAACCACCCGGCGACAACCGCTGGTCACGCCGCCCACCCGCTGGTTGAGCCGGCACCGAGCGCCAGCGAGGCGCCGAGTCGAAGCCACTCGGCAACCACAACTGCCCGAGCCGCAACCACCGCTGGTTGAGCCGGCACCGAGCGCCAGCGAGGCGCCGAGTCGAAGCCACTCGGCGACCACCATCGATCAGGGACGCGGGAGCCCCGGATCACAGCTCGGCGTACTCGACGACCAGCGGGGCGTGATCGGACAGCCGAAGGTCCGGCGACGCCTCCTTGTCGACCACCATCGAGCGCGCCCGCCGGGCAGGCGTGGGCGAGGCGAGCTGGTGGTCGATGCGCCACCCGACGTCCTTGACGAACGACGCCCCCGCCCAGCTCCACCAGGTGAGCGGTCCGGGACGGTCGCCGTGCAGGGCGCGTACGACGTCGACGAGCCGGCGCGGGCCGGTGATCTCGCCGAACCAGGCGCGTTCTTCTGGCAGGAAGCCCTCCATCTTGCGGGCCGCGCGCCAGTTGGTGACGTCGTGTTCGAGGTGTGCCACGTTGAGGTCGCCGAGGAGCAGGAACTCCCGGCCGGCGCGGCGAGCGGCGAGCCGGTTGCGCTCGAGTTCACGGGTGAACCCGGCCAGAAAGCGTTGCTTGCGAGCGTGTTTGGCGCCACCGTCGGGCGCCTCGCGCATCGAGCCGGGGCGCTGCAACTCGGCGGGGAGTCCGCCCTTGGGCAGATACAGACTTGCGACGGTCAGCGGCCGATCGGCGAGGTCGACCTCGACGTAGCGACCCTCATGAGAGAAGGCGGGCAGACCGCGAGCCTTCGGCGGGTGAGTCAGCCAGGTGCGCACCGCCGCCGGCTCGGTGCGGGTCAGCACCGCGACGCCGTTACGTCCCGCGATGGAGCCGACGTCGATCGCTGCGTGATAACCGTCGAACTCTCCGACGTCGTCGATGCCACACCGCAACTCCTGCAGTCCGACCACGTCGGGCTGTCGCCCGGCGAGCCAGGCGTCGAACCCACGACGGCGCGCGGCGCGGATCCCGTTGACGTTGAACGACGCCACGGTGAATCCACCGGCGCCCATGTCCCTACCTTCCACGTCTCGGGGCCCCAACCGGTAGGCCGGGCGTTGCACGAAAAAGCCCCCACCCGGGTGAGAGTTGAGGGCCCTTGGCGGAAGCGGAGGGATTTGAACCCCCGGTGGTTTTACCCACGCTCGCTTTCAAGGCGAGTGCATTCGGCCGCTCTGCCACGCTTCCCTGACGAGCAAGGTTACACACGAACGCCGGACCGGACCTCGCCTGGCACTGCGGTGCGCTGTGACACCATCGAAGAGGTGAAAGCCATCGTCGTCGAATCAGAGAACCTGTCCCTGTCCGATGTGCCCGACCCGACTCCCGCGTCCGGCGAAGTCGTGATCGATGTGGTCGCGGCCGGCGTCAACCGCGCCGACATCCTGCAGCGGGCGGGCAACTATCCCCCGCCACTCGGTGCGTCGGACACCCTCGGACTCGAGGTCTCGGGGCGGATCTCGGCCCTCGGCGACGGGGTCAGCGGCTGGTCGGAGGGTGACGAGGTGTGCGCGCTGCTCGCCGGCGGCGGTTACGCCGAGAAGGTGGCGGTCCCGGTCGAGCAGGTCCTCGCAGTGCCCAAGGGCGTCGACCTAATGTCCGCGGCGGCGCTGCCCGAGGTGGCGTGCACCGTGTCGTCGAACATCTTCGACACCGCGCATCTGACCACCGGCGAGCTCCTGCTGATCCACGGCGGGTCCAGCGGCATCGGCACCCACGCCACCCAGATCGCCCACGCGATGGGCGCTCGCGTCGCGGTGACCGCCCGCACGCAGGACAAGCTCGAGCGCTGCCGCGAGTTCGGCGCCGACATCCTCATCGACTACTCGAGCCAGGACTTCGCCGAGATCCTCCGGGACGCCGGCGGCGCCGACGTGATCCTCGACATCATCGGCGCGAAGTACCTGAAGTCGAACCTGAAGGCGCTGCGTACCGACGGGCGCCTCGTCATCATCGGCATGCAGGGCGGCACGACGACCGAGATCAACCTCGGGCATCTGCTGGCCAAGCGGCTGTCGGTGATGGGTACGACGCTGCGCGCCCGGCCCGTCCACGGTCCGGGCGGCAAGGCCGAGGTCGTGGCGTCGACACTGACCCGCACCTGGCCGTTGATCGAGGCCGGGACGGTCGTACCCGTCGTCGATCGCGTGTTCCCGCTCGCCGACGCCGGCGCCGCGCACGACCATCTCAACAGCGGTGACGTGGTCGGGAAGGTACTGCTGAGCGTCGCGGACTGAGCGGGGGCTCAGTCGGAAGATGCAGACTCTGCGGCGTCGACGGCCTCCCGGATCTTGCCGAACGCGACGCCGAGGGCGGCGAACTCCTCCGGGGTCATCGCGTCGACGACGAACCGCCGGATCACTTGGTCTCGGACGCTCACATGGTCGGCGAGGGTGCGCAGACCGTGATCGGTCAGACGCACGAGTCGGTGTCGGCCGTCGGCCTTCGACTCGAACCGGTGGATGTTGCCGTCGTCGCTGAGCCGGGCGATCATGCGCGACACCGTGCTGACCCGCATGTGCACGGCGTCGGCGACCTCGCTGACGCTCAACTGCCGGTTGGTACAGACCGCTTCGAGAATGCGCAGATCGGAAACGGAGAGTCCTCGTCTCGCGAACTCGTCGTTGACGCGGGCGAAGAGCGCCCAGCCGCCGTCGACGAGGTTCATCCAGCTCTCGGCCTCCGCAGCGGTGAGCGACCGGGGCGGGCCCTTTTCTGGACCATCAATCGATTTTGCCGACACAGCATGACAACATACATTGTCGTTAACCCAAACAACACCATAGTGAATTTCGGAAGGGTTGCCGGGCACTTCAGGCCAATGAACCCAGCGTTCGCACCAGGTGATCGACCTCGTACGGGGTCGAGTACGGGGCCAACCCGACCGTGACAGCACCGCCGAAGTCGGGTGCGCCCATCCGAGCCAGGGCACGGTTGGGAAGGTCGGCGAGTGCGCAGACACCGTTGTCGGCCAGGCGCCGGACGACCTTGTCGGCACCCACCGACTCCACGGTGAAGCTCGCCAGCGGTATCCGGTTCTCCTCGGTCCCCACGAGGTTCACATGGTTGAGCTGGGACAGCGTCGTGACCAGGTAATAGTTGAGGCGCTGCAGATACTCGTAGACACCGTCCATCGACGTGACGAGACGCCGCCGACGCTTGCCGATCCCGGCCTCGTCGAGTCCGGCGAGGTGTTCCACCGAAGCGACCAATCCGGCGAGCATCGCGCCCTGATGCGGTTCGGGTTCGAGCCGGGCGGGCCCGCGCGCGGACGGGTCCATCGACATCAGCTTCAGCCGGTCGATCAGGTGGGGTTCGCGGAAGGCCATGGCCGCCATGCGCGGACCACCCCACCGCTCGGCCGAGACGACGAGGACGTCGGCACCCAGGTCGTGGATGTCCAGGCTGATGTACGGCGCCGCGTTGGTGGCGTCGACGACCAGCAGCGCGCCGGCTTCGCGGACCAGCGGCGCGATCTCGCTGATGTCGGTGACGGCTCCCGTCGTGGACGACGCGAGGGTCACCGCGACGACCTCCGTATCGGGCGTGACGAGATCGCCGAACTGCCAGGCCGGTAGTCCGCCGGTCTCGACGTCGACCTCGGCCCAGCGCACCCGGCCGCCGTAACGATCCGCCGCGCGCAGCCACGGCACGATGTTCGGCTCGTCGTCCTGACGCGTGACGACGACGTCACCCCGCAGCCACGCATGCGGCGCGAGCGCCTCCGCCAGACCGGCCAGCAGCACGTACCGCGACGGTCCGAGCACCACACCCGCGGCGTCTCCGCCGACGACATCGGCGATCGCGCGGCGGGCACCGTCGACCACCTCCGCGCTCGCACGAGCCGACGGGTAGACCCCGCCCGGGGCGGCGGACAGAGAGCGGAAACTGGTGGTCACAGCGGTCGCGACCGAATCGGGGATCTGCATCCCCGCCTGCGGGTCGAGATGGATCCAGCCGTCGCCGAGCGATGGAATCAATCCACGCACATAGGCGACGTCGAAAGCCATGGGCACGAGGATAGACGTCGGCCATCTGCCGATTCGCGGTCCGGGCACAATGGGACGCATGGCTATCGAAGGCACTCCAGGACCCGGACCCACCCCAGGACCGTTCGGCTCGGCCGGCGACTCCGACAACGTGATCGTCGTCGGCGCGGGCACGGATGGGCAGACGGACGGCGAGTCGTCGGAATCGACCAGCGTCGCCGACATGGTCGAGCAACCCGCCAAGGTCATGCGCATCGGCACGATGATCAAGCAGCTGCTCGAAGAGGTCCGTGCGGCTCCTCTCGACGACGCGTCGCGGAACCGCCTGCGTGAGATCCACCAGTCGTCGGTGCGTGAACTCGAAGAAGGCCTCGCGCCCGAGCTGCGCGAAGAACTCGAACGTCTCGCACTCCCCTTCTCCGACGAGGGCACCCCGTCGGACGCCGAGCTCCGCATCGCCCAAGCCCAGCTCGTGGGCTGGCTCGAGGGACTCTTCCACGGCATCCAGACCGCACTGTTCGCCCAGCAGATGGCCGCCCGCGCCCAGCTCGAACAGATGCGTCAGGGCGCGCTTCCGCCCGGCATGCCCACCCCCGGCGGCGCCGGCGGACCCGGCCACAGCACGGGGCAGTACCTCTAGGTCGCCACACCGGCTCAACCGGCTGAGGGTCACCCGCTCAACCGGCAGCGGGCAGCGGATGGGCCGAGGGGTACGCTGACTCCTCGTGTCAGCGGTAGTAGACGACGACGCGATCCCCGCGCGTCCCCAGGGCTCTGATTCGCGCAGCTTCGCGCGCGCGGTCAAGGACCTCCGCGACGGTTTCGCGAGCCGCGAACTGTGGTTCCACCTCGGCTGGCAGGACATCAAGCAGCGCTACCGACGTTCGGTCCTGGGACCGCTGTGGATCGTGATCGCGACCGGTGTGACCGCGATCGCCATGGGCCTGCTCTACGGCGAGCTCTTCGGCATGGACATCAGGGTGTTCCTGCCGTACGTCGCGCTCGGCTTCATCTTCTGGAACTTCATCTCGAGCTCGATCCTCGAGGGCTCCGAGGTCTTCTCGAAGAACGAGGGGCTGATCAAACAGCTTCCGGCCCCCGTGAGCGTGCACGTCTACCGCGTGGTGTGGCGAGCGCTGATCATCTTCGCGCACAACGTCGTCATCATCGTCATCCTGTTCCTGATCTTCCCGCCTCCGCTCAACTGGACCGTCACGCTGATCGTCCCGGCCCTCGCGCTGTATGTGGTCAATTCGATCTGGGTGACGATCGTGTTCGGCATCCTGTCGACGCGCTTCCGCGACATCGGCCAGCTCCTCACCACCGCGGTGCAGCTGGTCTTCTTCATGACGCCGATCATCTGGACGACGCAGAGCCTCGGCAACGCGACCGGCGAGGCGTCGTCGAGGTTGAAGCTCGTCGAGTTGAATCCGATGTTCCACTATCTGGAGATCGCACGCGGACCGCTGCTGGGCGAGCCGGTCGAGTTCTACCACTGGGCCGTCGTCCTGGGCTGCACCGCCGTGGGCTGGGTGCTGGCCATGCTGGTGTTGCGCAACTACCGGGCCCGCGTGGCGTACTGGGTGTAGGGACGGATTCGATGGCCAGGAACAACGATCTCGGAGACAACCGCGTCCGCGTGGACACGTGGGACGCGTGTGTGGACTTCCCGATCTTCGACGCCAAGACCCGGTCGCTGAAGAAGTCGGTCATCGGCGCGGCGGGCGGCGTCATCGGCTCCACCGAGTCGAACGTGGTCGTCGTCGAGGCCCTCAAGGACATCAACCTGCACCTCAAGCACGGCGACCGGATCGGGCTGGTCGGCCACAACGGCGCCGGCAAGTCGACGCTGCTGCGTCTGCTTTCGGGCATCTACGAACCCACGCGCGGCGCCTGCCGGGTGCACGGCCGGGTCGCCCCCGTCTTCGACCTCGGCGTCGGCATGGACCCGGAGATCTCCGGCTACGAGAACATCATCATCCGCGGCATGTTCCTGGGCATGACGCGCAAGGAGATGCTCAAGAAGATCGACGACATCGCGGAGTTCACCGAGCTCGGCGACTACCTGCAGATGCCGCTGCGAACCTACTCCACCGGTATGCGGGTGCGTATCGCGCTCGGCGTGGTGACCTCCATCGACCCGGAGATCCTCATCCTCGACGAGGGCATCGGCGCCGTCGACGCCGACTTCATGCGCAAGGCGCGGGGTCGGCTCCAGGCGCTCGTCGAGCGGTCGGGAATCCTGGTGTTCGCCAGCCATTCCAACGAATTCCTGGCCCAGCTGTGCGACCGCGCCCTGTGGATCGACCACGGACAGGTCCGCATGGAAGGCGGCATCGAAGAGGTCGTCGAAGCCTACGAGGGCCCCGATGCCGCGGCACACGTCCGCAGGGTGATCGCCGACCTGGAGATGGCGGACAAGAAGGGGACTCCGGAGTGACCGAGGGCGCCGTCGCTCCGAAGGTCATCGCGGTCGTGGTCACGCACCGTCGCGTGGAGCTGCTCGCCGAGTCGCTGGCCGTGGTCTCTGGCCAGGACCGGCCCGTCGACCATCTGATCGTCGTCGACAACGCCGACGAACCCGAAGTCGCCGAACTCGTTGCGGCGCAGCCCGTTCCGACGACCTACCTCGGGTCGAGACGAAACCTCGGCGGTGCCGGCGGATTCGCGCTGGGCATGCTGCATGCGCTCGCCCTCGGCGCCGACTGGGTCTGGTGCGCCGACGACGACGGCCGACCCGACGGTCCGGCGGTCCTCTCGACGCTGCTCGACTGCGCCGCACGGCACGACCTCGACGAGGTGTCACCGGTGGTCGCCAACCTCGACGACCCGGACACCCTCGCCTTCCCGCTGCGACGCGGACTCGTGTGGCGCCGTAAGCGATCGGAACTCTTTGCCGACGCCGGGAGCGAAGCGAGCGGGTCAGATGTCACCGGCCAGACCCAGGACGACGATCTGCTGCCCGGCATCGCGTCGCTGTTCAACGGCGCTCTGTTTTCCGCACGGTGCCTCGAACAGGTGGGCGTGCCGGACCTGCGGCTGTTCTTCCGCGGCGACGAGGTGGAGGTGCACCGTCGGTTGGTCCGCTCGGGCGTGCGGTTCGGCACCTGCCTGCGCGCGGGATACCTCCACCCCGACGGCTCGGCCGAGTTCCGACCGATCCTGGGCGGTCGCATGCACACCCAGTACCCCGACAACGACACCAAGCGGTTCTTCACCTACCGCAACCGCGGCTACCTGATGAGCCAGCCCGGACTCCGCAGGCTGCTGCCCCAGGAGTACGCCCGGTTCGGCTGGTTCTTCCTTGTGCAGCAACGTGATCCGAAGGGCTTCGCCGAGTGGGTGCGTCTTCGCGGCCTCGGTCGCCGAGAGCGGTTCACGCGGCCCTGAGGTGTTGATCCTTCACTGCTCCCTGAGCTGCGAGCGAAGCGAGCCACGAAGGGTTTCACAAGGCACGTCACCATGCCCTTCGAGGCTCGTCGACCTCGACGCGCTCCTTCGTCGCTGGCTCGGCCCGGCGGCTTGCGCTCCTCACACCTCAGGGGGCGGAATTGGGCACCGCTCGCGGGGTCATCCCCAACGCCGAGATCGCGCCCAGCGCAGCGATTCCCGCGAGTACCCACCAGGCGGTCAGGAACGAGTCGTGCACATCGGCGTACACCGCCGAGGTGCCGATGATCGCGACCAGCAAGCTGACGCCCAGGGACATGCCGATCTGACGACTCATGTTGACCACCGCGCTCCCGGTCGCGGCCTGATCTGCGGGGAGGTCGGCGGTCGCCGAGGAGAGGATCGACGGCAACGCGAAGCCCACTCCGACACCGCCGACCAGCCAGCCAGGCAGGAACTCGGTGGCGAAATCCGGTGTGGCGTCGACTGACAGTGCAATGAGGGCGGACCCGAGACCGAAGAGCACACAACCGAACGCGACGAGTCGCCCCACCGGGACCCGCGCACTGAGGCGATGGGACACGGCCGCGAAGATCGGCACCATCAGCGGTCCGGTCGAGACCGCGAGACCCGTCGCGATCGGCGAGAAGCCCCAGACCTGCTGCAACCACAAGATGTTCGCGAGAAGTGCGCCGGCGAACGGGATGGAGAACAGCAGCATCGTCACGTTCGCCACCGAGAAGGCCCGGATCCGCAGCAGTGCAGGCGAGATCACCGGTTCGGGATGACGCGCCGAACTGAGGACGAAGCCGACGAGGGCGACCCCGGCGACGATCCACGCACCGGTGATCCGCGGGTCCGTCCAACCCCATTCACTCCCCTGGACCAGACCGAGTGTCAAGGCCCCCACCGAGACGACCAGGAGAAGCGCGCCCAACGCGTCGGGAAAGCCGCTGGCCGAGACGTTTTGGGGGCGGGACAGTACGATCGCCCCGGCGACGATCGCCGCCACGCCGACGGGCACGTTGACCAGGAACACCCAGCGCCACGAGGCCTCGACGAGAAGACCGCCGACCGCCGGCCCCAAGGCCGCGGCCAGGGCGCCGGTGGCCGCCCAGATGCGCACCGACCGGGCCCGACGTTCCGGCGGCAACGTCGCCACGACCAGACCCAGACTCGCCGGGGTCAAAATCGCCGCGCCCAGTGCCTGCAGTGCGCGGAATGCCACCAGCCACCAGACGCCCTGCGCCGCGGCACATGCGGCACTCGCCGCGGTGAAGATCGCGAGACCGAGCAGGAAGCCGCCCTTGCGGCCGTACCGATCGACGATCCGGCCCGCCGGAACAAGGAGCGCCGCATACAGAATGGCGTATGCGTTGAGGATCCAGGACATCTGGGACAGGGTCGCACCGGTGAAGTCGGCACCGATGTCGTCGAAGGCGACGTTGACGATGAAGACGTCGAGGCTGGCCATGAACGCTGCCCCGGACAGGATCAGCAGAACGAGGCCGGGCCGCGCGACTGCCGGCGCCGGCGCCGCCGGGCCGCTTCGAGTGACCGTCATCGGACCGGCCATCCGAGAACCCGGCGACTCTGGCGCGCGGAGGCGAGGAGCCGGCCGCCGCGGTCGCGCAGCGTGGTGTCGTCGACCGACCAGCCGCCGGACGTCGAGGTGTTACGCGTATGGACGAGAATCGGCGCCGGAGTGGCGTCGTCCAGCGGCGCCGTCACATGCATGGAGAAGGCCACCGTCGGAAGTGCAAGCGGCGCAGTCAGAATCGGGAAGACGGCGGGCGGTAGGCAATCCGCCAGCAGGGCCAGGTAACCGGCGTCGACGGCCATCGGGGTTCGGGTGGTGATCCATGCCCGCATCCAGGCCTCGTCGGCTCCGGTGAGCGCGAGCGGACCGTCGACCGGTCGCACATCGAGCTGCGCGCCCATCGGCACGATCTCCGGGGGAATCATGAAGGGGTCGAGCCCTTCCGGGCCGGGAACGCCCGCGACCCGGTCGATGACATCGGTGGGTGCGGATTCCCCGACCCGCCCGGTCGTGACTGATGCCGACGCGATGTCGACACCCGCCTGGGTGACCGTGACGTCGACGACCCTCGTGTGCCGACCGACCTCCCGGACCGTCGGCGTCAGGAGCAACTCCCCGCCGTCGGGCTTGCCGACGAATCGCAGATCGAGAGCGCGCACCGTCGTACCCGGCGCTGCATCGGCGCCGACCCGGACGGCCAGCGCCGCGATGGCACCACCGTGCGGGCCCGACCATCCCCACCAGGAACGGTCGATGGTCGCCGACCATCGACCGTCTCCGGTCGGGGTCGCTCCGAAACTGTCCAACAATCCGTCAATGGCTTCTTGCCTGGTGAGTTGCTTCACGCAACTCATGCAAGCAGGTTGAGTTGCGTCACGCAACCCACTACTCTCGATCCTATGCGCCGCGCCTCATTCGCCGAGATGAACTGCTCGATCGCCCAAACGTTGGAGATCGTCGGCGAATGGTGGACGCTGCTGATCGTCCGGGACGCGATGTTCGGCGTGACGCGATTCGACGAGTTCTCGTCGCGGCTCGGCATCGCGCGGAACGTGTTGACCCAGCGGCTGGACACCCTCGTCGAACACGAGATCCTGGCGAAGGAGCCGTACCAGGACAACCCGGTGCGCTACGACTACCGCCTCACCGAGAAGGGCCGGGACCTCTGGACGGTTCTGGCCGCGTTACGTCAGTGGGGTGACCGGTGGACCGCCGAGGACGGCGCACCAGTGGTGTCGACACACTCCTGCGGCCAGACGATGACGGTCGAGCCGACGTGCTCGGCATGCGGCGAGCGAATCGGCACCGGCGAACTACGGGTACACCCGGGCCCCGGCGCGACTACGGACAATCCCCTCGCGGGGCTTCGCTGACCCTGGGCGCCACCAGCCGACAATTGCCATCCCCCTGCGCGCTGGAGACCTGCGACGATGACGAAGTCCATGTCGAATAACTAGAACGTGTTCTACTGTGGACGGAGTTCCACTGCCGTCCCGAGGAGCATGATGCGGTTCACGTATGCCGAGGCCATGACCGATCCGTCGTACTACGCGCCGCTCGCGCAGGCCGCCGAAGCCGCGGGGTACGCCGGCTTCACCATTCCCGACTCGCTGGCCTATCCGGAGGAATCGGACGCGAAGTATCCGTACACCCCCGACGGCAATCGCGAGTTCCTCGACGGCAAGGCGTTCATCGAGACCTTCATCCAGGCCGCGGCGCTCGGCGCGGTCACCTCGACCATCCGCTTCACCCCGTTCGTGGTGAAGCTGCCGGTCCGCCCGCCCGCGCTGGTCGCCAAGCAGGCCAGCTCGGTGGCGTACCTGACGAACAACCGCTTCGCGATGGGCGTCGGCACGAGTCCGTGGCCCGAGGACTACGACTTCATGGGCGTGGACTTCAAGCGCCGCGGCAAGCGGATGGACGAGTGCATGGACATCATCCGCGGCCTGACCACCGGCGAGTACTTCGAGTTCCACGGCGAGTTCTACGACATCCCCAAGATCAAGATGACCCCCGCGCCCACCGAACCGATCCCGCTACTCGTGGGCGGTCACGCCGACGCCGCGCTGCGTCGCGCGGTCATCCGCGGCGACGGTTGGATGCACGGTGGCGGTCCGCCCGAGGAGCTCGAGACGCTGCTGGACCGGATCAACGAGATCCGCATGGCCGAGGGAAAGACCAACGATCCGTTCGAGATCCACGTGATCTCCATGGACGCCTACACCGTCGACGGATGTAAGCGGCTGGAAGACAAGGGGATCACCGACGTGATCGTCGGTTTCCGGCTGCCGTATGTCATGGGCGACGACACCGAGCCGCTGCAGACCAAGATCGACCATCTGAACTGGTACGCCGACAACGTGATCGCCAAGGTCAACGGCTGATCGTCCTGCCTCTCCCGGTATTCTCCGCCCTGCCCTGGGGTATGGCACGGTTGCACCACCTGTACCGCTGGGGCACACTGCACAGCAGGGCGCCTCACGCATGCCGTGGCGCGGCCGACGTGCGGTGAGACTCCGAGGCGAACACTCGCCGGGCGGGAGGACAGTGATGACCGATTCGCCGAGCGGGTCGGTGTATTCATCTGTGCGCGAGCAGCTTCCGCCGCGCAGACCCGACGTTCTCGATCGCCGCGGGTTCCTTCGCGTCGCCGGTGTCGCCGGAACCGCCTTGCTGGGCACGTCCGTGCTGGCCGCATGCGGTGGCGGGTCGTCGGACACCGTCAACACCATCAAGGCCGCCATCGCCGGTGAACCCGACCAGCTCGACCCGCAGAAGTCCAGTTCCTACTTCACCTTCGAAGTACTCGAGAACGTCTTCGACACCCTCGTCGAACCCGACGAGCAACTCCAGATGCGGCCGGCACTGGCCGAGAGCTGGGAGGTCAGCCCCGACGGCCTGCAATGGACGTTCACGCTGCGCGACGGGGTCACGTTCCACAACGGCGACCCGCTGACCGCAGCCGATGTCGAATACTCCTTTCGGCGGATCATCGACGAAGAACTGTCCAACGCATACAAACTCGAGGCCATCGCGTCGATCACCGCCCTCGACGACCGTCGGGTCCGGTTCACCGTCAGCGCGCCGACCCCCAATCTGCTGACGAGCATCGGCGGGTTCAAGGGACTGGCCATCGTCAACCGCCGCAACGTCGAATCCGGTGAGATCACGACCAGGCCGATCGGCACCGGGCCGTTCTCGTTCGTCTCCCGGTCGCCGGGCGCATCCATCGTGTTGGCGTCGAATCCCGACTACTGGGGTGGGGCGCCCGCCGTCGACGGCGTGCGCTACAGCTTCATCTCACAGGGAACGACCGCGGTGTCCGCACTACGGTCGGGTGAGATCGATTGGACCGACGCCATTCCCGCCCAGCAGCTCAGCATCCTGCGCCGCGACGACGCACTCGATGTCGGGACCGTGGTCGCCAACGACTACTGGTACGTCACGATGAACTTCGACGCCCCGCCGTTCGACGACACCCGGGTCCGCCAGGCGGTCGCGTATGCGATCGACCGGGACTCGATCGCGCAGGTCGTCGGATACGGGACCGCGACGCCCAACGAGCTCGCGATCCCCTCGACCAGTCCCTGGTTCGCACCCTACGACCGCTATACCGCCGGACTCGACCGCGACGCCGCCGTCGCGAAGGCCAGAGACCTGCTCCGGCAGGCCGGCATCCGCGGACTCGACATGCGCCTGATGGTGACCACCGAGTATCCCGAGACGGTGACGGCGGCGCAGGTGATCGCGTCGAACCTCGCCGACGTCGGGATCGACGTGCGGATCGAACAACTCGACTTCGGCGCATGGCTCGATCGCCAGGCCGCCGGCGACTTCGACGCCCTGCTACTGGGCTGGCTGGGCAACATCGACCCGGACGACTTCTACTACGCCCAACACCATTCCGAGGGCACGTCGAACTCGCAGAAGTACTCGAACCCCGAGGTCGACGCGCTGTTGGACCGGGGCCGAACCGAACTCGACGTCGAGGCCCGCAAGCGGATCTACGCCGAGGCCGCGAGCATCATCGCCGACGACGTGAGCTACCTCTACCTCTACAACCCGTCGTCGACCCAGGCTTTTGTGACGCAGCTCCGGGGATATGTCGTCCGACCCGACAAGGCCATCCGGTTCCGCGATGCCCGGCTGGAGAGGAGCTGAGATGACCGCATTGCACTCGCCGCTGGCGCGCTTCATCATCGTGCGGCTGCTCTACACGGTCGCGGTGTTGCTCGGCGTGATCGTCGCGGTGTTCATCCTGATGCAGGTCGTGCCCGGTGATCCCGTCCGCATCGCACTCGGCATCCGCTACACCCCGGAATCGTATGAGGCCCTGCGCAGCGCGTCCGGACTCGACCAGCCGCTGGCAGCACAGCTGGTGAACTATGTCGGCAGTGCCTTCACCGGTGACCTCGGTGTCAGCTTCCGCAACAGCGAACCGGTCACGACGATGCTCTTCGATCGGCTTCCCGCCACGATCACACTCGCGACCGCGGCGATCGTCGTCGCATTGCTCATCGCTGTCCCACTCGGTTTCTGGGCGGCACTGCGGGAAGGTCGGTTGGCTGACAACGTCATTCGCGTGGTGAGCCAGTTCGGGATCTCCGTGCCCGACTTCTGGATGGGCATCCTGCTGATCGGTCTCTTCTCCACCGCGCTCGGCTGGTTGCCGTCGGCCGGGTACCAACCCTTCGCCGACGACCCACTCGGTTGGCTCGAACACCTCGTGCTGCCGGCGATCACGGTCGGGGTCGTGACGGGGGCGATCATGACGCGCTACGTGCGCTCGTCGGTGCTCGACGTGGTGAACGCACCGTTCGTGACGACGGCCGAATCAAAAGGGCTGAGCACCAAGCGTGTTCTCCTCGATCACGTCGGACGCAACGCGCTCGTACCCGTGCTGACCATCTCCGGTATCCAGTTCGCAGGTCTGCTCGGTGGTGTCATCGTCGTGGAGGTCGTGTTCGCCTGGCCCGGACTGGGTCTGCTGGTCTACGACTCGGTCGCCGCGCGCGACTACCCGGTCCTACAGGGTGCGATCCTGCTCATCGCGGTGATCTTCCTGGTCGTCAACCTCGTCGTCGACATCCTCTACGCCGTCATCGATCCCAGGATTCGGCTGTCATGACCCTCACCTCTCCCGACCCGCCGGAACCCGGTACCGGAGTCGACGACGAATCGGCCGGAGCTCCTTCGACCGATTCGGCCTGGCGATTGCTGCTACGCAACCGCACCTCGGTGATCGGGTTGATCATCATCGCGGTCGTCCTCGTGTGCGCGGTGTTCGGTCCACTCATCGCTCCGTACGGCGCCAACGAGATCGACGTCCCGAATGCGCTGCAGGCGCCCAGCTGGTCCCACCTCTTCGGGACCGACGACCTGGGTCGCGACGTCTTCTCCCGGGTGGTGCTCGCCGCGTCGGTGAGCATGCGCGTGGCGGTCATCGCAGTGGCGATCTCCCTCACCGTGGGCGTGGTCCTCGGCATGGTCGCGGGTTTCGCGGGCGGCGTCCTCGACACCGCGCTCATGCGGATCGTCGATGTGGTCTTCTCCTTCCCGGTACTGCTGCTCGCGCTGGCCATCGTCGCCATCCTGGGACCGGGAGTCACCTCGGCGATGATCGCGATCGGCGTCGTCTACATACCGATCTTCGCCCGGGTGGCGCGCGCCGACACCCTGCGTGTGCGACAGACCCAGTACGTCCAGGCGTCACGCACGATGGGGGTGGGGACACCGGCCATCCTCATGCGGCATGTGCTGCCCAACATCTCGGGTCCGGTCATCGTCCAGACCTCCATCTCGCTCGCGTTCGCGATCCTGTCGGAGGCGGCGCTGTCGTTCCTCGGTCTGGGCGTCCAGCCGCCGGACCCGTCGTGGGGCCGGATGCTCTTCGACGCACAGGGGTTCATCACCACCGCCTGGTGGTTGGGTGTGTTCCCCGGTCTGGCGATCCTCGTGACGGTCTTCGCGTTCAACCTCGTCGGCGACGGCGTACGCGATGTGCTCGACCCGCGCCAGCGCACGCTGCTGCGCAACCGCGGGTACGAACGCAAGTCGCCGACGGTGACCACACCGTCGACCGCGAAACACGTCAGCTCCGACGGATCGGTGCTGCGCGTGGAGGACCTCGTCGTCGGTGTCGGTCCGCGAGAGATCGTGCACGGCATCAGTTTCTCGGTCGCGCCGGGTGAGACGCTCGGGATCGTCGGGGAGAGCGGATCGGGCAAGTCGCTCAGTGTGCTGTCGGCCACCGGTCTCTTCGACGCGCCCAGCGCCTACGTCCGCGGGTCGGCCCGCCTCGGCGACACCGAAATCGTCGGCGCCACACCGGCGGAACTCCGGGCCCTCCACGGTTCGCGAGTCGGCTTCGTTTTCCAGGACCCGTCGTCGAGCCTCAATCCCCTGCTCACCGTCGAACAACAACTGACCGAGGGTCCGCGCCGGCATCTCGGCCTCTCGCGGGGCGAGGCGCGCGAACGGGCCCTTACCCTGCTGCGCGACGTGAACCTGCCCGACCCCGAAAGCCGTTTGCGCGCATACCCGCATCAGTTGTCCGGCGGCCAACGGCAGCGCGTCATGATCGCGATCGCGTTGGCCTGCGATCCGGAACTCCTCATCGCCGACGAGGCCACCACCGCACTCGACGTGACCACGCAGGCACAGATCATCGACCTCGTCGCGAAACTACAGCGCGAGCGCGGTATGGCGGTGGTCTGGATCAGCCACGACCTCGGCGTCATCGGACGGATCGCCGACCGGGTGATGGTGCTGCGATCCGGCCGGATCGTCGAGAACAATGACGTCACAACGCTGTTCGACGACCCGCAGGACGAGTACAGCCGCACACTGCTGGACTCACGTCCGCTGTTGAGCAAGGTCACCGAACGTGATGGCGCGTCGCCTCTTCAGAAGCGAACCGACGCCGACCCACTGCTCCGCGTCACGGGGCTGGGCGTCGACTATGTGGTCCGCGGCCCGTCGGGGCGCCGGGTGGTGCACGCCGCCGACGGGGTGGACCTGCAGGTCGCTCGTGGCCGGACGCTCGGGATCGTCGGCGAATCGGGTTCGGGGAAATCGACCGTGGCCGGCGTCATCACCGGCCTCATCACGTCCGCCCAGGGCACGACGGTGCGGGGCAGCGTGACCGTCACCCTCGACGGCCGGAGGGTCGAGGCCATCGGGGCGCGCGGCGCCGACGAAGCCCTGCTCCGACGCCGCGTCGCCATGGTGTTCCAGGACCCGGCCGCCTCGCTCGATCCGCGGATGACGGTGGCGGCGTCGATCGCCGAACCGCTGCGGACGCACGGCCTCACCGACGGCCGGGACGGCACGCGGAGTCGTGCCGAAGAGTTGCTCGCCGACGTCAGCCTCGACGCGTCATACCTCGACCGCTATCCGCACGAGATGTCCGGCGGCCAGCGGCAGCGGGTGAGCATCGCCCGCGCGCTGGCGTCCGACCCGGAGGTCCTGATCCTGGACGAATCGACGGCATCGCTCGACGTGTCGGTGCAAGCCAGCGTCCTCGACCTGCTCGCCGAGCTCCAGCGTCAGAAGGGGCTGACCTATCTGTTCATCGCGCACGACCTGGCCGTCGTCGAGCAGATCAGCGACACCGTCGCGGTGATGCAGGACGGGAAGGTCGTGGAGAGTGGACCGGCGTCGACCATCCTCCACGACCCCGCGACCGACTACACCCGCGCGTTGCTCGCGGCCATCCCGCCGGAGGTCCCGCAGCGGGCCTGACCCGTCGACTGTGCGTTGCAACCCCGCCACGCCCGTCGGCACGGTTGCCAGGGCGTCGTCGGCTAGGGTGTCAGCGTGTCTCGACCCGACCCTGGTGACCACGTCCGCGATGACGACGAACCGAGCCACGAGGACTTCGCCACACGCCATGCGCCGATGCCGATCGAGCTGCCCCTCGACGACGAAGAGGCGTCGACGAACGTCGGTCTGAAGACCCAGCTGGTGCGCTTCGTCATCACCGGCGGGTTCTCCGGGCTGCTGGACTTCGGGCTGACGATCCTCCTGCAATACGGTCTGGACGTCCCGTTCTGGCCCGCGAAATCCGCCGGGTTCATCCTTGGCACCACCGTCGCGTACCTGCTGAACCGTCGATGGACATTCCGAGCCGAACCGAGCATGGCGCGGTTCGTGTCGGTCGTCGCGCTCTACGTGGTGACCTACTTCGTCAACGTCGGTATCTACACGCTTCTGTCGCATGCCTGGCAGGAAACGCTGCTGTACAGCTTTGCGGCGTACGTCGTCGCACAAGGCACCGCTACGGTCATCAACTTCGTCGTCCAGCGGATGGTCATCTTCAAGATCCGCTGACCCGAGAACGCACGGTCAACGAAAGCGGACGCCCAGTCGACGGGCAGGGTCAGAACTCCTCGTCGACGTCGGAGTCACGGGCGGCGCGCTCACCGCGGTCGAGGGTGGCGAGTTCGGCCAGGTCGGCGGGGTCGAGAGCGAAGTCGAACAGGTCGGCGTTCTCCACCTGACGGCCGGTGTGCGACGACTTCGGGACGACGCTGATGCCGTTCTGCACCGACCAACGCAATGCGATCTGCGTCGGCGACTTGCCGTATTTACGCGCGATCCGGAGGATGACCGGGTCGGCGAGCAGGCCTTCCTTGCGGCCGGTCGGATGCCACGCCTGAGCATGAATGCCCTTGTCGGACATGAACTCCCGCAACTCGGTTCGCGGCAGCGACGGTGAGCACTGGATCTGATTCAGAACCGGCCAGCGTCCAGTCTCGTCGAAGAGCATCTGCAGGTGGTGMTGTTTGAAGTTCGAGACGCCGGGTGTGCGGACGTAACCCTCGTCGGCGAGCGTGAGCAGCGCTTTCCAGGAATCGACGGTGCGGCCCAGGCTCGGGCACGGCCAGTGGATGAGGTACACGTCGATATGCGCGACACCGAGCCGGCGAGCGCTCTCCTTGGCGGCGTTGATCGCCTCGTCGAAACCCTGGTCACCGCCGCTCAGCTTGGTCTGCACGACGATCTCCTCGCGCGGGACGCCGGTCCCGTGCAGGCCCATCCCGACACTCAGCTCGTTGCTGTACCGGGGCGCGGTGTCGAGGAGGCGGTAACCGGACTTGATCGCCGAGCTGACGGCGCTGACAGCCGGCCGGCCGAGCATGTTGTAGGTGCCGAGCCCCACCAGGGGGATCGAGGTGCCGTTGCTGAGCTCGACCGAGGGGATGTCCACCGCATCAGGATATGTCGACAACCGCATCCTGCGCCGCCGGTCGATCTGGAACGCTTGACCGATGAGCACCGGAGACGACGCGTCGTACGACGACATCGTGGTGGGCGCGGGACACAACGGCCTCACGGCTGCCGCCTACCTCGCTCGTGCCGGCCGGCGTGTGCTCGTCCTCGAGAAGGCCGACCACGTCGGCGGCGCCACGGTGTCGGCGACGCCGTTCGCCGGTCTCTCCGCGCGCCTGTCGCGGTACTCGTACCTGGTCTCGTTGATGCCGAGCCAGATCATCACCGACCTCGACCTCGACGTCACACTCATCCGACGCCGCTATTCGTCGTACACGCCCCTGCCGTCGGATCCGGCGCGCGGCATCCTCGTCGACAACCTCGACGACGATGCGACGGCCGCGTCGTTCCGGCGGGTGACCGGCTCCGACCTCGGCTTCACCGCGTGGCAGTCGTTCTACCGTCGGCTCGGCGTGGTCGCCGACCGCGTCTTCCCGACCATGACCCAGCCGTTGCGGACCGCCGCCGACATGCACGACCTCGTCGTCGGCCCAGACAAGTCCACCACCGACACGTCGACCGCCGAACTGTGGGAGGCGCTCACCACGCTGCCGCTGGGCACGCTGCTCCGTCAGTACTTCGACGACGACCTGATCCGCGGGATCGCCGCCACCGACGGACTCATCGGCACCTTCGCCGACCTCGACGATCCGTCCCTGCGCCAGAACATCTGCTTCCTGTACCACGTGATCGGCGGCGGAACCGGCGACTGGGACGTCCCGGTCGGCGGGATGGGCGCGGTGTCGGGTGCGCTCTACCAGGCGGCGACCTCGGCGGGAGCCGAGATCAGAACGGGCGTCGAGATCACCGGCGTCGATCCCGGCGACGGGACCGTCGAGACGACGAGCGGCACCTTCCGCGGTTCGATGCTCTATGCCGCGTGCGCGCCGCAGGTGTTCAACACGTTCCTCGACGGGACGCCGATCCCCTGCGAGCCGGACGCCCGCGGGTCGCAACTCAAGATCAACCTGCTGCTCGACCGGTTGCCGCGACTCCGCGACGGGTCGACCCCGCCGGCGTCGGCATTCGCCGGGACCTTCCACATCAACCAGACCGCCACCCAGCTGCACGACGCGTGGCGGCAAGCGAATCGTGGTGAGGTGCCGGAGGTCCCGCCGTGCGAGATCTACTGCCACACGCTCACCGACCCGTCGATCCTGGGCCCGGAGCTCGCGGGCAAACACACGCTGACGCTCTTCGGGCTGCACATGCCAGCAGACGTGTTCGACGAACCCGGCGCCGTCGAACACGCCGTCGGCGCGACCTTCGCCTCGTGGAATTCGGTGTTGGGGGAACCGATCCAGGCGGTGATCGCGCACGATGCCAACGGCCGGCCGTGCATCGAGGCGAAGACCCCGCAGGACCTCGAGGACGCCGTCGGACTGCCCGGCGGGCACRTCTTCCACCGGCCGTTGCAATGGCCGTGGGCCGAGACCGTGTCGGAAGTCGGCCAGTGGGGCGTGGAGACCCCGCATCCGCGACTTCTGTTGTGCGGCGCGGGCGCTCGTCGCGGCGGCGGGGTCAGCGGTATCCCGCACCTCGTGGCGAGAGAAGTAGTTGCGCATATTCTTGATCTGGTCGTCGTCGACGTCCTTGCCGTCGGCCAACTGGTGGGCCCGGTGGCGGCCGGTGTCGGTGAACCCCTTACCCGCCTTGCCGTCGTCGATCCATCGCACCGCGCGCTGGGCAGCCTCTTGGACGTCCTTCGGTGGCTTGTGACTCATCTGCCGCGCTCCTGTCGTGGGGTCGTGAGATATCCGCGTGCCCGCCGGAGCCAGGCGCCAAACCCGTCGACCGGGCCCTATGAGCGCATCTCGGCGAGGGGACGGTCATCGGCGATGGTCGTCGTGGCCCGATCCGCTCCTCGCGCGGGTAGCGACACGAACGGCGTCGGCCACCAGAACCAGCGACCGGACAGTCGCGCGATCGCCGGCATCACCAGTGTGCGGACGAGAAGGGTGTCGATCAGCAGTCCGATCGCCACGGTCGTGCCGATCTGCGCGACGTTGTGGGCGTAGCTGGCGAGCATGGCCAGCATCGTGATCCCGAAGGTGAGTCCGGCCTGGGTGACCACGCTGCCCGTACCGACCATCGCGCGGATCAGGCCGGTGCCGCCACCCGCCCCGTACTCCTCTCGAAAACGACTGACCAACAGCATGTTGTAGTCGGCGCCCACCGCCACCAGGAAGGTGAACGCGATGGGTGCGACCGACCAGTGGAGCGGATTACCGATGAGACCCTGCCACAGGAACACCGATACCCCCATCGCGGACAGGTAGGAAAGCCCGACGGTCCCGATCACGGCGAGTGCCGCGACCAGACTGCGCAGCAGGAACAGGACGACGCAGAACACGAAGGCGAAGGCGGCGACGACGATCGCGATGAAGTCCTCGTGCGCGAACGACTCCATGTTGAGGAGCATGCCGCCCGGCCCGCCGATGCTGACGGTCGATCCGGCGAGCGATGTGTTCTTGATCGCCGCGAGTGACGTCGGGATCACCTCCGCGCTCACGTCCATCGCGTCGCGGCTGAAACCTTCGCGCTGCGGGGTGACGATCATCCGCGTCGCCTTGCCGTCATCGGAGAAGTAGTACGGGATACCGCTCTGGAAGAGCGGGCTCTCCAACGCCTGGCTGGGCAGGAAGAAGGCGCCGGCGGCGGGGCTGCCCGCCGAGTAGGCGCCACTGACCTCGTCGAGGAAGTCGGTGATCTCGCCGACCTGCGGGAGCAGCGCACCCAGTGTCGTGCGCAAGGGGCCGATCAGCTCGCGGATGTCGGTGACCGTGGCGCGCAGCGTCGGGATCTGCGCGGCTGCGGTGGGCAACGCGCCACTCAGGGAGCGGGTGCCGCCGGCGAGATCCCGGACCGATTCCCGCAGTGCGGGAACGTCGTCGAGAACGGACAGCCCGGTCAGGGCGGTGCGGCACGCGACGACATCCTGGCACCGCGGGATCGACCCGACGAGTCCACGCATCGGCGCAATCCCCGCCGACAGTTCGTCGACCTTGGTGAGCGTCGACTCGCTCGTGCGCTGCAATCGCGCAGTCGCGTCGGACAAGGAGCCGGCGCCGGCCGCCCCTTGCCGCAGCGCCGCGTCGACGCCGTCGATGGCGGTGTCCAGACGATCGACCGTTACGCCGATCGCGTCGAGATCGGTGATCCGATCGCGCAGAAGCGATGTCATCTGACCGAAGCGGCTACCGATGTACCCGGCCTGGGAGGTGAGGGTGCCCTGGTCGAGGGTCTGTCCGAGTGGGCGGGTGATCCCCTGGACCGCGTTCACGCCGTCGATCGAGGCGACGGCGTCGGTCATCTGCGCAAGGGCGATCAGATCCGCCGCATTGCGCATGTCATGGTCGGACTCGACGATGAGCACGCTCGGCGCCATGATGTTGGGCGGCAGGTGCCTGTCTGCCGCAGCGAATCCCACGTTCGCCGGCGAGTCCGCAGGCTGGGCACGACGTTCGTTGTAGCTCGGGGCGTACATCGAGAGCGGGATGATCATGACCGCGAGAACAACGAGTGCCGCGGCGAGTACCGGGCCGGGCCAGCGGGCGACCGTGGTCCCGATCCGGCGCCAGCGTCGTGGCGACGCCGACTCGCGCGGCTCCACGAACCCGAGCCTGGTGGCGAGGGCCAGGACCGCGGGGCCGAGGGTGAGTGCAGCCGCGAGGGTGATGAGAATGGCTATGGTGCAGGGCAATCCCGACGTGCTGAACATCGCGAGCCGGGTTGCGGCCAGGCAGGCCATCGCACCCGCGACGGTCAGCGCCGAGGCGATGACGATGTGCTGTACGCCGGCCAGTGCGTCGTAGTACGCGTCTTCTCGGTCGCGACCCTTTCGGCGGGCCTCCTGGTACCGGCCCACCAGGAAGATCCCGTAGTTGGTGCCCGCGCCCAGGACGATCACCGCCGACAGCGCCGCGGCGAAGATCGATACCTTGATGATCTCGTTCTCGGCCAAGAAGGAAATGGTCGCGCGGGCCACGGCCAACGCCAGCCCTACCCCGAGCAGTGGCACCATCGCGGTGACCACGGACCGGTAGACGAGCAGCAGCACGGCACCGACCAGCAACGCGCACACCGAGACCAGCAGGATGATGGAGTCGTTGATCGCCACCATCTCGTCGTTGACGACCGCCGACGGACCGGTGACGTGCACGTCGATACCGGGTGGCGGTGTCGACGCGGCGACCGTGTCCCGCGCGGACTGGGTCGACTCCATGGCCAGCGCGGTGCCCATGTTCCCGGCGAGATTCACCAGGACGTAGGCAACGTGACCGTCGGAACTCTGTGCAGCCGGAGCGAGATCGGGATTCGACCACAGGTCCATCGCGGAATTGACGTGTTCGGTGTCCGCGGTCAGCGCAGCCAGCAGGTCGTCGTAGTAGGTGCGGGCGTCGGGCCCCAGCGGTTCGTCACCCTCCATGAGTACGTAGACGAAGTTGTTGCTGCCCCCGCCGCCGAAGTACTCGCCCATCTTGACCAGCGCCTGCACCGACGACGCCTCGTCGGGCAGGAAAGACTGCGCATGTTCGGTGACCGTCGATTCCAGCTGGGGCACAACGATGTTGAGAACGCCGGCGATGAGCAACCAGATGACTATGACCGGCAGCGAACAGGCGTACAGAAAGCGTGCGAACCGCGGCCTCTGCGATGCCCTGCCGCGCAGCACCTCGCGGCGAACGGGCCGCCGGATCTCGGTGGAGAGTCCCTGTCGGAGTCGAGCGAACCGCTCGCGTCTGGTGGTCATCTGCCGCTCCCCTTCGTCGGCGCTCACCTACGCCACCGGAACCAGACAATTGGCGACCGTGCTGCCGTCGGCACCCGAGCCGGTCTGCCTCGCTCGCTCGAATCCGTTGACCCGCACCGCGCATGACACCGCGCCGCGACCTGATGATTGAGTGAGCACCCCGACGGAAGTCGTCAGTTCGCGCGTACGGAGCACCATCCGCCACGGAACGGAGACCTTGTCGTCGACGACCCGTCCCCCGGGCTCGATGTAGGACACCCGCGCTGACGAGCCCGCCGGGCCGGTCACCACGTACTCGATCGATTTGTCGCGCACGACGCCCGCCTCAGGCGCCGCCGGCGAGTGGCCGATCGCCCGGTAGGGGATCTCACTCAGGCGCAGCTTGCCGACGTAGAACGCCGACACGGACATCACCGCGATGACCACCCACACGATCCACCACGAGCCTGCATACGCAACGGACTTCTTCATCGGACCCCCATCGACATCAGGCATCCGCGCCTCGACCTGGCCTTATGCCTGCCGAGCCGCGTTCTGCCTGCCAGTGGCAGGGACTCTATATGTGACATCGCACGTTGGCAAGGTCCACCGAACGCCCGCGTCTTGCTTCGAAGCCATCCGACGCGGACCTCCGCCATGAACTCCATGCGTGATGGCCGTGACCCCTTCTTCCGGGGGTGGTGAGTCACGTCGCAAGGCGCGACCATGGGCTCCTCGCGAAGCGAGCAGGGTGCGCCCCTGTGACGGAAGGCCTTGCCATGACCACGAGCCGATTCCCCTTGACCGAACTCGCCGACCTGCCGGATGACCTTCGCGATCGCATCCACCCCATCGCGGAGAAGTCTGGTTTCGTCCCCAACATCTTTCGCGCGCTGGGGCATCGCCCGAACGAGCTACGAGCGTTCCTCGATTATCACGACGTCCTGATGGAGGAACCGGGCCCGCTGTCGAAAGCCGAACGCGAGTTGGTCGTCGTCGCCTCGTCCGGAGCGAACAGATGCATCTACTGCGTCGTCGCCCACGGCGCCATCCTGCGCGTGCGATCCAAGGATCCACACCTCTCCGATCACGTGGCAACCAACCCTGCCGGAGCGGTCCTGGATGAGCGTCAGCGCGCGATCGTCGATCTCACTCTCGCCCTGACCAGGACCCCAGAACTGTTCGCGGACAGCGACATGGCTCGCGCCCGGCAAGCGGGGCTCACCGATGACGAGATCTGGGACGTCGGGGCGATCACTGCGTTCTTCGCCGCGTCGAACCGACTCGCACACCTGACGGCGGTGGCACCCAATCACGAGTTCTATTCCATTGGTCGGTGACTCGGGACACGGCCGGATCAGCTCACCGCGGATCGAGCCGGTACAGACGCGAGTGAGCGGGTGTCACCACACGGGGCTAGGTGGAGCTCAGTGCCGAGACGAGCACCGACACGAGCCTGGGTATCGCGGTTCGATCTGCCGACGCATGCGCCGGGTCGAGCTGCCCGATCGACATTCCCCAGCAGTCGGGGTCTTGTAGCAGCGCGCCGAGGGCCTGTCCGAGGATCGCGATGGTCGGCCCGCTGTTTCGGCCGTTCACGTTCTCGGCGATCGGCGCGTCCAGAAAGTCGAGTACGTCGACATCGAGATGCACCAGGAACGGTCCGGACGCCAGAATCCGGCGGGCGTCGGCGGCCGCACCTCGGGGGTCGTCGCAGAGCGCGGTCTGGTCGACGACCGCGATTCTGTGTTCTGCAGCCTGTCCGCGTTCCCAATCAGTTGTTTCTCGACTCAGATCAACGCCGAGGTAGACCAGGTCCGACGGCTGCAACAACGGTGTGCGGTACATCAGATCGACCAACTCCGGCGCGGCCCCCTCGAGACCCAGCGCGTGTGCCATCCCCATCCMGCTCAGTGAGCCCTCCGTCGTCGAGCGGGGGGTGTTGAGATCCAGATGCCGGTCGATGTAGACGAGCTGGGCCGTTCTCCGGCACGTGCCATCGCGTCACAGAGTCCGACGGCGACTGTGCAGCTTCCGCCGAGCACGAGCAGACGTTGCTCCGCTGCGAGCAGGCTCGCCGCAGCGGTGGAAAGCTCGACGAGTGCATCCGCCTCTTCGCCGAGGTTCTGCGCGAACTGTCGCTCACGGTCGGGAAACCACAGCCGCGTCGTCAGATCGCCGGCATCGACGACGTCCGTGCCCGACGCCCGCAGCTGTTCGACAAGGCCGGCAGCTCGCAACGCGCCGGGCGCTCGTTCTACACCCACGCAGTAGGCGCCGGCACTACTGGGCACACCCAGCACCGTCGTTCTCATCGAGTGCCGTCGACCGGACTGGCGTGGGCTGGCTCCATGGCACCCATCGTCGCAGAATCAATCGCCTGTTGGCCGCCCAGATCGGAACGCAGACCATGCAGATCCGAAGCCGACGTCCTGCCTGACCCGCCGCCCGGCTCGCACACGAGGGCGAGGTCGTGCCACGTCAGGGACGCGGTGAGCCATAATCGCGAGCATGCAGAAGCCGGCTTGCCCGATCCGACGGCGGACCGCGCCCGAGGTCCGGGAATCGCTGCTCGTCGCGGCTGTCGCCGAACTCGACGAGGCCGGACCCGAGAACGCGAGCCTGCGTGCGATCGCCCGCCGGGTGGGTATCACGCATCAGTCGGTGGCCCACCACTTCGCCGATCGTCGGGCGTTGTTCACCGCGGTCGCGGTCCGCGGTTTCGACAACCTCCACACCGAACACATGCGCGCGCTCGAGCAACTGCCGGACGACGCCCCGCTCGGCGAGGCCGTCGCCACGCTGGGGCAGGTCTACGTCCGGTTCGCACGCGACAATCGCGCGACGGTCACGCTGATGATGGGCTCACGACTCGTCGACAACAAGGCGCCCGACCTAATCGCGGCACGGGCGCGCGGATGGGAGTTGCACACGCGCACCGTCTCCGACGCCGCCGACCACGGTTGGGGCGGCGGCGTGCCCGGTAACCTCATCGCCGTCGCAACCTTCGCCATGGCGCACGGCCTGGCCGCACTGGAGACCGACTTCGCCGACCAATTGCCCGACGGCACCGGCATCGAAGACCTGCTCTCGCTGGTCAACGCCGCGATCATCACTCCGCCGCACCAGGATTCGTGATCACCAGCGGCCATCGCCCTCAGTCCGTCAGAGCATGTGCACCTTGCGGTAGATCCGTGCCGCGGGCCGGGTGAGCAGACCCACCTCGTCGAGGAAGCCCATGAGGTGTGCGCAACCCGAGCGGACCATCGACTGGAAATGGTGGTTGCGGCGCATCTCTCCGACCGCCCGACGGTGGTCCAGACCGGCGTCGGCGTAGGCCTTCGGGCGGACGAGGCTGACGAGGATGTAGGACACGGCCATCGCGGTGATCACCGAACTGAGCTGTCGCCGAATCCAACTGGCTTCCGCCATAAACTGGCGCACTTCCTCTCGCGCGAAACGCATGTGGCGAGATTCCTCGAGGACGTGGATCTCGTTGACGGTGCGCACGAGCGGCAGCACCCGATCGTCACGCATGCAGCCCCGCTGCAGCACGTCCAGGACTTCCTCGGCGGCAAGGATTCCGGCGTAGGCGACTTCGCTGCCCGCGACGCGCATGAACAACTTGCCGAAGCGACCCAGGCGCGGATGAGGCGTGTAGCTGGTCCCGGTCAGCTTGTACGACGTCTTGGCGAACATCAGCGAATGCCGACACTCGTCGGCGACCTCGGTCAGGGCGAACTGGAACTCCGGGCGGTGGTAGTCCCCGAGGTACTGATCGCGGATCACCATCTCCTGCAGCATCATCTCGAACCAGATGCCGATGCTCATGATCGACGCGGTCTCGTGCCGGGTGAGGGCGATCCGCTGCTGCTCGGTCATCTCTTCCCAGTAGGCCGTTCCATACAGAGTCGACCACTCCGGGCTGCAGCCGTACTTCTCCTTCTCGAGCGGCGCATCCCAGTCGATCTCGGTCAGTGCATTGCGCGACAACCGCGCGGCAGATGCCAGCAGGCGCTGCGACACCTCGTCGATTCCGTCGTCGGAACGGGTCACATCTCTGAGCGCTTCCATGCCGGGCTCCTCGTCGTGCGCGGTATTACGTCTGTGATGCATGCCACCACGGATCGTGCCATCAGTCAATGGTGCGTTTCTCGATGGCATCGACGAGCGCTTGGAGGTCATGGGTACGATTCCGCGTCCCCGGCATGACGGTCGGTCTGTGAACCCCGCCCAGGTAACCTCTCTAGCGATGTCTACTGAAGAGTTGCTGCCGATCACGACCCGCAAGCTGGTGGGCTGGTCTCGCACCACCCCGATCGAGGGTCACGTCCTGTCCACGCCGTACCCCGAGGTCATCGCCGAGGCGGTGGCCCGCGTGGCCGACGACAACGCGGACAAGCCGGACTACCTCAAGCGCGGCGTCATCGCCCGCGGGCTGGGCCGCTCGTACAACGAGTCGGGCCAGAACAGTGGTGGCCTCACGATCGACATGACCCCACTGACCAGGATCTACGCGATCGACGACGAGTCGGCCACGGTCGACGTCGACGCCGGCGTCTCCCTGGACACGCTCATGCAGGCGGCGCTCCCCCACGGCTTGTGGGTCCCGGTGCTCCCGGGTACCCGACAGGTGACGGTGGGCGGCGCGATCGCGCACGACATCCACGGGAAGAACCACCACAGCCAGGGCAGCTTCGGCAACCACGTCGTCGAGATGCAGCTCCTCGTCGCCGACGGCCGGATCCTCACCCTCACGCCGGGCGGCTCGGCCGACGACCCGGACGGCGAACTCTTCTGGGCGACCATCGGCGGCATCGGCCTGACGGGCATCGTGCTGCGCGCCAAGATCCAGATGAAGCGCACCGAAAGCGCCTATTTCATCGCCGACACCGCGCGCACCGGCTCGCTCCAAGAGACCCTCGACCTGCATCTCCAGGACGGATTCGAGGACGGATACGAGTACGCCTCGGGCTGGTTCGACACCATCAGCGCGCCGCCGAAGCTCGGTCGCGGCACGTTCTCCCGGGGGAATCTCGCCCGCGTCGACGAACTGCCGGAGAAGTACCGCGACAACCCGCTGTCGTTCAACAACAAGCCACTGGTCCGCTTCCCGGACATCTTCCCGCGCGGGCTCGCCAACAAGCTCAGCTTCTCCGCGGTCGGCGAGGCCTACTACCGGATCGGGCCGCCCAGTGAGGGCAAGGTCAAGAATCTCGCGCAGTTCTACCACATGCTCGACGTGTTCGGTGACTGGAACAACGCCTACGGACGCGGCGGCGGTTTCTGCCAATACCAGTTCATCGTGCCGACCGGCAACGAGGGCGAGTTCACCGCGCTCATCGAGGACATCCAGGCGTCTGGCCATGTCAGCTTCCTCAACGTCATCAAGCTCTTCGGCGAGGGCAACCGCGCGCCCCTGAGCTTCCCGTTCAAGGGCTGGAACGTCTGCCTCGACTTCCCGGTCAAGGCCGGCCTCGCCGAGTTCCTCAACGAGCTCGACCGCCGCGTCATGGCGATGGGCGGCCGCCTCTACACCGCCAAGGACTCGCGCACCTCGGCCGAGAACTTCCACGCCATGTACCCGGAGATCGGCGACTGGATCGCGACGCGTCGTCGCATCGACCCCAACCGGGTGTTCATGTCGGACATGGGTCGGCGACTCGAACTCGCCTGACCGACTGCCCTTTTCGACGCGCCGCACGCGCACCCGACCTGTACGTCACCGAAAGCGAGTACACAATGATCAACGCCGTGGGCGTCCCACAGTCCATCCTGGTCCTGGGCGGCAGCTCCGAGATCGGGCTCGCCATCACCGCGGAGTACCTCAGCAAGGGCCCCGCGCGGGTCATCCTCGCCACCCTGCCGGGTGATCCCACCGCCGACGCGGCGGTGGAGAAGGCCAAGAACGCCGGCGCCACCGAGGTCACGCAGATCGACTTCGACGCCCGCGCCACCGACACGCACCGGGCGGTCATCGACAAGGCGTTCGCCGACGGTGACGTCGACGTCGCGATCGTCGCCTTCGGCATCCAGGGCGACGACGAGCAGGCCTGGCAGGACCACGGCCTCGCGGTCGCCGAAGCCGAGATCAACTACACCGCAGCCGTTTCCGTCGGAGTCCTGCTGGGCGAGAAGTTCAAGGCACAGGGCCACGGACAGATCATCGCGATGAGCTCGGTCGCCGGCGAGCGCGTGCGCCGCAGCAACTTCGTGTACGGCTCCACCAAGGCCGGACTCGACGGCTTCTACCTCGGGCTCGGAGAGGCGCTGCGCCCCTTCGGTGCTCGCGTCCTCGTCATCCGCCCCGGCCAGGTCCGCACCCGGTTGTCGGCGCATGTCAAGGAAGCGCCGCTCACGGTCGACAAGGAGGACGTGGGTCGCCTCGCGGTGGCCGCGGCCACCAAGGGCAAGGAGATCGTCTGGGTGCCCGGGCCGTTCCGCTACATCATGATGGTGCTCCGCCACATCCCGCGTCCGATCTTCCGCAAGCTGCCGATCTGATCCCAGCCGACCGATGACGCATCCCGCCACCACCGATCGCTCCGCCGCCACCGACATCGAGAACCGGAAGGAGCCCGAGCTCAGCAAGGACCACGGGCGCGCGGTCCTGTCGCTGCTGATCGCCGTGGTGGTCGGCGGGTTGGTGTCGATGGCGGGACTGACGGCCATCGGAACCGTCGAGTGGCCGGCGTTCAACTCCTCCAACGTGACCCGGTCGCTGACGACCGCCGGACAGGTGCTGGCGATCGCCATCCTGGTGGTCGCCGCACTGCTCTATCGCTACGGCAAGGGCCGACTGCTGGTGCCGGTGCTGTCGGCGGCCGCGATGTCGGGCTTCGTCACGGTGACCATCGGAATGCCGCTGGGCGCGACACGTCTCTACCTCTTCGGACTATCGGTCGACCAGGAGTTCCGCACCGAATACCTCACCCGCATGACGTCGAGCCCGCACCTGGCGGACATGACCTACACCGATCTGCCGCCCTACTACCCGGCCGGCTGGTTCTGGTGGGGCGGCCGGTTCGCGAACCTGCTCGGCCAGCCCGGCTGGGAGGCCTACAAGACCTGGGCGATCGTGTCGATGGCGGTGGCCGCGGCCGTCGGCGTCATCCTGTTCATCCGCATGTTCGGCGCGGATCGCGGTGTCGCGCTGGGCCTCGCGGTCACCACCGTCACGTTGCTGTACGCCTCGCCGGAGCCGTATGCGGCCATTCTGGTGCTGATCGGCGTACCCATGCTGATCACGCTGACCTACGCGCTGCGCGGACGAACCCGAGCCGTCGACGGGCCCATGGGTCCGCTCTTCGGCGCGACGAGTTGGCCCGCGGTGGCGGCGTCCGGTGTGTTCCTGGGGATCTCGGCCGCGACCTACACGCTCTACACCGGACTGTTCGCCCTCACAGCTGTCCTGCTGGCCGGTTACTTCGCCGTCCAAGGCTGGCTGAGCGCGTCGAACAAGGCCACGCCGTCGGCCACGGTGACAAGCCGCCGGCGCGGTGTCGTGCTCGCGGTGATCGGTCGTCTGGTCGTCGTCGGGGTCCTCTCCGGCCTGATCGCCCTGCTGGTGTGGGCGCCCTACCTGTGGGCACGCCTGACCAACACCCCTGCCAGCGGTGGGACCGCCGAACACTATCTGCCCGAACGCGGTTCGGTGCTGCCGCTGCCGATGTTCGGGCTGAACCTCGTCGGCGCGATCACGATGATCGGCCTCCTCTGGATTCTGCTGCGCTTCCGCACCCGCACCGTCGCACTGGCCATGGGCGTCACGGTGGTGACGGTCTATCTTTTCTGCCTGCTGTCGATGCTGATGACCGCCCTGGGCACGACCCTGCTCTCGTTCCGTCTCGAGCCGATCCTGGTGGCCACACTGAGCGCGGCGGGCGTCTTCGGTGTCGTCGACCTCGCGCATGCGGCGGTACGGCGCTTCGGTGACGTTCGTGTGGTCGTCGGCGCACTCGCCGTCCTCTCGGCAATCGCGATGGCACAGAGCATCCCGGGTCATCTCGCCACCGAGATCACCACCGCCTACACCGACACCGACGGATACGGCGAACGCGCCGACGCCCGCCCGGCGGGTGCCGAATCCTATTTCGCGGAGCTGGACAAGCTGATCGGTGAACAGACCGGCCGGCCGCGCACCGAAAACGTCGTCCTCACCGCCGACTTCGGTTTCCTGTCGATCTACCCGTATTGGGGATTCCAGGGACTCACCTCGCACTACGCGAACCCTCTGGCCGAGTTCGACAAGCGCGCAGCCGCGATCGAGCGTTGGGCGAAGAGCGAGAACGCCGACCAGCTCGTCGACGCGCTCGACCGATCCCCCTGGACCCCGCCGAATGTCTTCCTGTTCCGTTACAGCGCAGACGGTTACACGCTCCGCCTCGCCGAGGACGTCTATCCCAATGATCCGAACGTGAAACGCTACACGGTAACCTTCGACCCGGCGGTGTTCGACGACCCGCGCTTCGAGGTCACCGAGCGCGGCCCGTTCGTACTCGTCGTCCGGAAGTGATGATGATGCGACTCCCGTTCCGTACCGCGCGACCGATGACGATCACCCGGGTCGACGGCGATTCGTCGACAACGCATTTCGTCTCCACCGACGTCGTGAACTGGGTGCTGCTCGAGCAGGACGGCGAGCTGACGCTCATCGATGGCGGTTATCCGGGCCAGGCCGCCCAGGTCGTCGAGTCCATCGAACGGATCGGCCGCAAGCCCGAGGACGTACGTGGCGCGCTCCTCACCCATGCTCACGTCGACCACCTGGGTGGTCTCGTCAAGCTGCAGGCGCAGTACGGGTTCGACGTTTACATGGACCCGGTCGAGGTGGATCACGCGCTGCGCCATCACCTCCAGCAGGCGAACGCGCTCGATCTCGTCCCGCAGGTGGCGAATCCCCGCCTGTGGGCGTGGCTGGCCAAGACCACTCCGCTCGGCGTCCTCAGCCGCGCGGGTCTCGCGCGGGCGTCGGGGTTCTCCACCGATGGGCACCGACCGCTCGACCTCCCGGGCGCACCGGTCCCCGTGGCGAGCCCCGGCCACACCGACGGCCACAGCGCCTACCTCGTCGCCGACGGCCGCGCCCTGGTGTCCGGCGACGCACTGGTGAGCGGACACGAGATCTCGTCGATCACCGGGCCGCAGTGCATCCCGTCGCTGTTCCAGCACGACGAACCCACCGCGCGACGCAGCGTCGAACGGTTCACCGACCTCGACGCCGACATCCTGCTCCCGGGCCACGGCCCGATTCATCACGGGGGCGTGGCCGCGGCCGCGCGTGCGGCGCTGTCACGCTGAGCCCCGGCAGGATCAGCCCCACCGCTACTCGAAGCCGACGAACGTCGCGGCCTCGGCGACCGACTTGCGTTCGGAGACCACCGCATTGGCCGGGAAGGTCTCATCCGGCCAGCCGAGCGCGATGCTCTTCATGATCACCTGATCGTCGGGGATCCCGGCGTGCTCGCGAACCACGGGCGACTGCATGATGCCCTGGCTGTTGATGACCGCGCCGAGACCGCGCGACCAGGCGGCGTTGACCAGCGCATTCGAGACCGCGCCGCAATCGAACGGGGTGTCGTCGCTGCCGTCGAGGATGCGGTCGTAGGTCACGATCACGCAGACCGGGGCGTCGAACTGACGGAACCCCCGCAGCACCCAGTCCTGCCGCATCTCCATGTCCTCGCGGGCGATGCCCATCGCGCCGAACAGTTGCTTCGCAACCTGGACCTGACGGTCGCGGTGCGTCCCGGTGAACTTCTCCGCGCCCGTCCGGAACTCTCGCGAATGGGGAACGCCGGCCAGGTTGCGCTCGGTGTTGCCCGCGCGGATGCGATCCAACGGTTCACCCGTGATCACGTGGAAGTTCCACGGTTGTGTGTTCATCGACGACGGGGCTCGCATGGCGAGGGTGAGGATCTCCTCGATGAGCTCGCGAGGCACGGGGTCGGAGGTGAACCCGCGGGTGCTGCGACGTCCCAGAACCACTTCGTCGTACTGCATCGTCGAGCTCTCCTCGCACGCCTCGAACACCCGTCGTCGCGGACGGCGATGCAGGACCACACCGTCCGACGACCGGTGAACACGTTACCGCCGACCGGCCGGATGTCTCCGCTTCCGGTGTCATGCCCGGCCGACCAGGCCGCTTCCCTACTCCCACCCGCTCCGATCGTGCTCCTTCGCGCGACTAAGGGTAGGTTTGCCAGGCAAGCTGTCGGGACCGGAGGAGGGGCCGAGTCCCGCGCGGCGTGGCACCGTTGCCCGGGCTCGAGAGTTCCGTGGCCCGTCCATGACCGTCGACGTTTCCCGCCTCCGCGGAAGTTTGAGGACATGAACAGCCATAGCCCTCCCGAAGCCCGGGTGACTCCCACCGGCGCCACGGTCGTCACCGACCTGCCGGGCGTCGACGCCGCCGACACCGCTGCGGCCCGATGGCGAGCCGTCGCCGCGATACGTGGTGAGGCCGTCGCACTCCAGACCCCCGAGCAGTCGATCACGTTCGCCGACGCCGCCTCCCGGGTCGACGACCTCGCGCGCACGATCGTCGCCACCACCGATCCGGGCCGACCCGTAGCGGTGGAGATCGAATCCGACATCGACTCGGTGATCGGGATGCTGGCGGTGCTGTGTTCGGGACGCCCCCTCGTCCTTCTCGACCCGTTCCTGCCGCCCGACCGACGCGACGTCGTGCTGGAACGGTCCGGTGCCGATGTCCTGGACACCGCAGCCGATGCCCGAGAACCAGGTCAGTCGCGTATCGCGGACCAGCCCGGCCCGAACGATCCGGCGGTCCTGCTCTTCACGTCGGGCTCGACCGGCACCCCCAAAGGCGTGGTGCTGGCGCAGAAGATGCCGGTCAATCACGCCCGGGACGGCCGTCGCTTCCTCGGCATGCGACCCGACGACCGCGCCGTCGTCCTGCTACCCCTCAGTTTCGGCGGCGGCCTCGACGCGCTCGCGATGAGCTTGCTCAACGGGTCGACCATGCTGCTCTGGGATGTCCGCCGCCGCACCACGACCGGGCTTCGGGACTGGCTTGTCGCACAGGAGGCGACCACCGCGCACTGCACCCCGTCGCTGCTGCGATCCTGGCTGGGTGAGCTGTCGGCCGACGACGCCGTCGAATCCCTGCGACTGCTGTCGACCTGCGGTGAGCCGACGCACCGCGCCGACATCCAGCTGGCCCGCGACACGATCCTGACCGACGGAGTCTTCTGTTGCTGGGCAGGCGCATCGGAGGTCGGCAACCTGGCCTTCAACCTGTTCCCGCCTGAGCGGGACGTCGAGCCCGGCGCCATCCCCGTGGGCGTGCCGGCGTCGGACAAGCACGTCCGGATCGTCGACGCGGACGGGAACGATCTGCCGGTCGGCAGCACGGGCGAGGTCATCGTCGAATCCGCCCATGTAGCGTCCGGTTACCACCAGGATCCGGAGCTGACGGCGACGCGCTTCATCGGGTTGCACGACGGCCGGACACGTTATCGCACCGGCGATCTCGGACGCTTCGACGAGTCCGGCGAACTCGCGCTCCTCGGGCGCAGTGATGACGCGATCAAGATCCGCGGGTACCTCGTCGAACCGCTCGAGGTGGAAGCCGCCATCCGCGCGCTGCCCTGGACCACCGACGCGGTCGTCACCGCCAACCGCGACGAGGCACGGCTCACCGCCCACGTCGCCGTGGACCCCGAGAAGTGGTCACCCTCCCCGGCCGAGATCCGGCAGGAGCTCGGGAAGACGTTGACCCCGTGGATGATTCCGCGCGACATCATCGTGCTCGCCGAACTTCCGCGCAACGAGCGCGGCAAGGTGGACCGGGCGGCCCTGCCTTCGCCGCCCGCACGTCCGGATCACGAACCGCCCCGTGGGATGACCGAGATGGCGCTGCACCGGTTCTGGTGCCAGATCCTCGGCCTCGAATCCATCGGCCGGAACGAGGATTTCGTCGAACTCGGGGGCGACTCGCTGGCCGCCGCGAAGATGCTGGCCGAGGTGCAGCATCACCTCCAACTGGACGTCAACACCGCGATGCTCGCCGAGGCGCCGACCATCGCGCTGTTCGCCCAGCGCATCGAGTCGGCCGCGAAGGAGCGGTCGGCGAATGCGTCGGGGGCCACCCTCATCCCGCTGCGACAGGGCACGGGCCGGCCGATCTTCCTGGTGGCCGGCGCCGGTAGCCTGGCGACCAGCCTCACCCCGGTCGTCCGAGCACTGCAGACCGACCGGCCGGTCTACGCGATCCAGTCGCGGGGCGTCGAAAAGCGCGGCCGCGCTGATCATTCCGTGCGCGCCGCGGCACGGCGGGCGATCGCCGACATGCGATCGGTCCAGCCCGGCGGCCCGTATCAGGTCGGCGGTTACTCTCTGGGCGGGTTCGTCGCGATGGAGGTCGCGGTTCAGCTGACCAAGGCCGGCGAGACATGCGATCCGGTCGTCGTGCTGGACTCGCTCTTCGACCCGGCACTGGCCAAGCGTGTTCGTGGTGAGAAGGTCGGGATCGTCGGACGCCTGCGTGCGCTGCGCGGAGGTGCCCGTGACACCGCCCTGCCCGACCGCACCGGGGACGACCCCACGCCCGCCCGCGAACCGCTCCCCCAGCGAATCGTGAAGGAGCTCGCGCTGGCCGTCCTCGTCCCCACTGCCGGGATGGTCGAGCTCCCGACGCCGGTGCAGTGGATCGTGTTCTTCCGGTTGGGCACCAGGATGATCCGCCGGTACCGACCCCGGGAGTACGCGGGTCCCGTCGGCGTCATCCGCGCCCGCACCAACCCCGACGACCCGGACCTGTGGCGGCGGATGTCGACCGGTGCCGTGACCTTTCACGACGTCTCCGGCGACCACATCTCGATGATCCGCGCACCCCACGCCGCCGACACCGCCAGGGCGATCGACGAGGTGATCGGATCCGCTGCTCCCTCCGCTACAGCCGCCCCGTGAGGAGCCCTGCGCTCTCTGAGCTGAGGGAGCGAGTCGACGCCCCCTCTGCTCCCTGAGGAGCGAACTTGCGAGCGTCACGAAGGGTCTCTCGAGTCGTCTCACCAGGACCCTTCGAGGCTCGTCGCTATCGCTCCTCGCACCTCAGGGAGCAATGGGTGTCGCTTCTTTCGGATCATGGAGGGTTGTCGTGCGGCTCAGCCCTCTTCGGCGCGGAGTTTGATGTCGGCCAGACGGCGATCCCAACTACGGCCGATGGTGTCGAGCCGATGCGCAACCCGCGACAGCTGTGCCCCCACGGCTTCGTAACGGATCTCGCGGCCGACACGTGAGGACGTCACCAGTCCCGCCTCGGTGAGGACCCGAAGGTGTTTCGCGATCGCCTGCCTGCTGATCGGGAGTTCGGCCGCGAGATGTGACGCGGACGCGGGTTCCGAACCCAGTCGCGTGAGGATCTGCCATCGGCTCTCGTCGGACAGCGCGGCGAAGACCTCGACGGGAGCGACGTCAGGCATGCACACCGCCGAGATATGTTCGGGCCAGCTCGAGTTCGATGGTCCACCCCTCGTTGTTGCCGTCGAACCGTGCGCGTCGCTCCGCTTCCGTTCCCGGCAGCGACGCGAAACCGGACTCCACGACCTTGAGGAGCACGCCGGAGTCCGCCGGCGTGATCCAGAACTCGACGAGCGTCGAATCCGATTGCGGATCAGCGGCATCGGCGAGCCATCGAAACGCTGCGTATCGCGGCTCGTCGAGTTCGACGGTGCGGAAGGTGAAGGCGCCGTGGACCGGGTCGTGGATGGTCGACAGGTCGCCGTCGCGTTCGATCCGGTGCTCGGTGATCGCCTTGTCATTGATGAACCATCCCGGTTCGCTGACCAGAGACCAGACCCGGTCGGCGGGTGCGTCGATCGCGATCTCGCGCTCGATCCGGTCGAATTCTCCTGTCGCCGAATCGGTCACGTCATGTGTGGTTGTGTTCTCGCTCATCGATACTCCCTCGCCTAAGTTGATTGCTGCAACTCCATAGTTGCAGTAATCCGGAGGTTCTGCAACCCTACGGTTGCGCCAGTCGATGAGTTCTGGACTCGCGAGTCGCTTGACGGCGGCTGCCCGAGGCTGACAACTAACCACTGGCGGGGCGAGATCCAGCCGGAGCCTGCCCGCCGGGACCGCCCGCTCCTCCGGCCATGCCGGTGGCGGCTTGCTGGGTCACGCTGCCGGCGTAGTCGTTGCCGGGATCGCGATAAATCGTATGGACGTGTCCCCAGCCCGACGTCGTGACGCCCTCGACATCGGCACCGGCGGAACCCTGCTGCGCGGCGAATTCGATGTACACGTCGGGGCCGGAGATCTGGAAGTAGATACCGTCACCCTGTGTCATGTCGTAGGCGGTGGCTCCCGACCAGTTGATGTAGGTCTCGTCGAGCGTCGCTTCGATCTCGGCGAGCGCCTCGGAGGTGGTCTCCTCGTCGGACAGGCCCACCCAGTTCGCGATGACGTCGAGCAGCAGCTTCTTCTGCTCATCCGTCAGATCAGCGCCCGAAATTCCTGTCCCCGTGGGGTAATCACAAGTGCTTCCGGGAGCGCACACCATGTTCGCGACGGTCGACCCCTGGTACAGGGCTGCCTTTTGTTCGTCGGTCAGGCTGTCGTAGAACGCGAACGCCGTGGTGTAGATGCCGTCGAACGGTTGGACCTCGTTGCCGTCGGAATCGGTGTACACCGCCGGCTGAATTCCCAGATGTGTGGGAGCGAAGGTGATCTCATCGGCCGCGCCATCGAGTGAGGAGCGCTTCCAGGACCTTCATCGCGGCGGCCCGCTGCTCGTCGGACAGATCTGCGAGGTTCACCCCGGCGCGGTCGACGAAGGTGACCGGGAAGTTCGACCACGACGTCGTCTTGGTCTCGTCGTCGTAGTCGTAGGTGACCTGCTCGCGTTGTTCATCGGACAGGGTGGCAAGGAACGCCTGAGCGGCTTCGGCGGACGACGAGATCGTGGTGGCGGTGGTTGACGCGTCTTCGGTGGTGATCGAGGAGGACACGGACGAAGACGCAGAGGTCGAGGCCGATGACGTGCTGGGAGCGTCGGTGGTGCAGCCACCGAGGAGCAGGCCCCCGGCCAGCAGCGCCGACACGATGGCGACGCGCACGCGGCGAGGAGAAGAGGCAGGGGCAGAGGCAGAGGTTCGCTTGTGCATACGACGAAAGCTATCGGCGCCCACTGCTCCCTCCCTGGGAGAAACCTGGACGGTTCCTGGGAACCGTGCCGCTCTGGTCAGCCGACCAGATCGACGAGTCGGCGAACCGCGAATTCGTAACCGCGGATGCCGAAACCGGCGATGACCCCGGCGGCGATCGGTGACACATAGGAGTGATGCCGGAATGCCTCGCGCCGATGGACGTTGCTGATGTGCACCTCGAGGATCGGGACATCGGGGACGACGAGCGCATCGGCGAGGGCGACCGAGGTGTGGGTCCATCCCCCGGGGTTGATGACGATGCCGCTGATCTCGCCGACGGATTCGTGGATCCAGTCGAGCATCTGCCCCTCGTGATTGGTCTGCGCCGCGCGTACACCGAAACCGAGTTCGGCGGCGGTGCGCTCGGCCAGGCCGACCACGTCGGCCAGGGTGTCCGAGCCGTAGACGGCCGGCTCCCGGGTGCCGAGAGTGTTCAGGTTGGGGCCGTTGAGCAGCAGGATCGGCAGACGGTCGGGCACCTCGGCGTCGGACATGGCGTTCACCTTACTGGCCCTGACCTGGCGATCGGCGTTCCTGCGTCGCCGCGGCGCGGCCGTTGACATCCACCCGTCGTGCCCGCACCGCCGCCGACGGGGGCGAGACATCCCAGCGGCTACCATCTCTCTTTGTGCCAGCGCAGACCGTTCGACGAGCGAGAATCGTCGCCATCGTCACCGGTCTGCTCGGATTTTTGCTCGCACTCGCGACTCCCCTCATGCCGGTGTCGCAGCGAACGGCCGAGATCGACTGGCCGCAGAACGGTCAGATCGGTTCGGTGTCGGCCCCGCTGATCGGCTACACGCCCGTCGACCTCGACGTCTCGATTCCCTGCACTGCCGTGAACGACCTGCCGCCCGGCGGGTCGGTGCTGCTGTCGACGACTCCCAAGCAGGCACCGAAGTCCGGTGAGCGCGGCCTGTTCATCCGCAAGACCGGTGCTGCCGATGCGCCCCTGGACCGGCAGGGCGTCGAGGTGGTCATCCGCAACGTCTCGCTGGTGTCGGCGACGCTGCAGGACATGCGCGACCAGGGGTGCCGCGAGATCGTCGTGCACGCCGATTCCGACGCGGTGACCGCCGAATTCGTCGGCATGACGAGCGGCATCCGGAACGAGGACGGCGAGGACGAGCCACTCGCCGGCACGACCGAGGACAAAGAGGCCTTCAAGTATTCGTCCGACCAGCGCCCCCAGGTGACCGGCCTCTTCACCGATCTCGCCGGGCCGGCGGCCGACATCGCGGGACTCGACGCCCACGTCACCATCGATTCGCGCTACAACACCGCGCCGACCATCTCGAAGTGGCTGGTCGTGATCGTCGGAGTGGCGTCGACGCTACTGGCTCTGTCCGCCCTGGCAGCACTGGACTCGACCGACGGCCGACGGCATCGTCGGATCTTCCCGGCACGGTGGTGGCGGCTCAATGCGCGCGACTATGTGGTGATCGGCGCGCTGATCGTGTGGCACATGATCGGGCCCAACACCTCCGACGACGGTTACCTCCTGACCATGTCGAGGGTGGCCCAGGACAGCGACTACACCGCGAACTACTTCCGCTGGTACGGCGCACCCGAGGCGCCGTTCGGCTGGTACTACCAGGTCTTCGGACTGCTCAGCCACGTCTCGGTGGCCAGTCCGTGGATGCGTCTGCCCGCACTGTTGTGCGGAATCCTGGTGTGGCTCATCGTGAGTCACGAAGTTCTCCCCCGCCTGGGACGTGCTGCACTGACCCGCCCGATGGTCGCCTGGACGGCGGCGTTCGCGTTCCTCGCGTGCTGGTTCCCCTTCAACAACGGCCTACGGCCCGAACCGATCATCTGCCTGGGTGCCCTGCTGACCTGGTGTTCGGTCGAGCGGGCCATCGCCACCGGTCGAATGCTGCCGGCCGCCGTCGCGTGCCTGATCGGAGCGTTCAGCATCGCCGCCGGCCCGACGGGCCTGCTCGCGGTGGCGGCACTGATCGCCGGCGCACGCCCGATGATCATGGCGCTCATCAAGCGAGCCCGCGTCGTCGCCGAACTCTCCTCCGCAGACACCGAATCCGCGGGATCGGCATCCGGCGATCCCGAGACCGCCGACCGCGATCGCAAACGCTCGCTGCGTTGGTCGTTCGTGGCGCTCATCGCGCCGATCCTCGCCGCCGGGACCTTCGTCGTCTTCGTCGTGTTCTCGAACCTGACCCTGCGGTCGTTCGTCGAGGCGTCGAGCATGAAGTCGGCGCTCGGGCCGTCGATGAGCTGGTACAACGAGATCGGTCGCTACTCGGCGCTCTTCGCCTTCTCCGCCGACGGTTCCATCGCCCGTCGGTTCGCGGTACTGGCCATGATCCTGGGCTTGGTCGTCTCGGCGGCAGTGCTGGTCCGCAAGAACCGCATCCCCGGCACCGCCATCGGCCCGACCCGCCGCATCGTCGCGATCACCTTCGCATCGCTGGTGTTCCTCATGTTCACCCCCACCAAATGGACCCACCACTTCGGCGTCTTCGCCGGTATCGCGGCCGCCCTCGCCGCGATCGCGGCCATCGCCGCCAGCCAGCAGTCCATGCACTCGAGGCGAAACCGCACCCTGTTCTGCGCGCTCGTCCTGTTCATCGGCGGACTCGCCTTCACCGCGCCGAACTCGTACTACTACTACTCCGCGTGGGGCATGCCGTGGGGCGTCGAGCAGGTCAAGATCGGCGGCATCATGCTCGGCAGCGTGCTGCTCTATGCCGCGCTCGCCCTGCTGCTGGTCGCACTGTGGTTCCACTTCCGCGAGCCGTTCACCGGGACCGATCCGCACGTCGAGGAATCCACCGGCGCCGACGCCGCGCATCAGCGGTGGTACCGACGACTGGTCGCCTCGATGGCGGCCGCCCCGCTGGCCTATCTGGCGATGGCGGTGGTCGTCTTCCAGATCGTCACCGCGATCTTCGCCGGCATCCACCAGAGCTCGTCGTACTCGGTACCCCGGTCCAACTTCGCCGCCGTCGCCGGCAACCCGTGCGGGATGGCCGACAAGGTCTGGGTGGAGTCCGACCCCGACCGCGACATGCTCCGCCCGGTCGACCCGACGCTGCCCAATCCTCTCGGCGGGCCACCGCCCGCACCGGGCAGCGCGCCGTCCACCTCGGGATTCTTCCCCAACGGTGTGCCGACAGCACTCGAGTCGACGGCCAGCGAGGGTTCGCTGGGTGTCCTGTCCGGCGACGTCTGGCAGTCCCCCGACATCGTCAACTCCAACCCCGGCGGTACCGGCGGCGGCGAGATCGCCGAACCCGGGATCAACGGCAGCACCGCGGCGCTCCCGTTCTTCCTCGATCCCGCCTCGACGCCGGTCATGGGCAGCTACTCCAAGCTCGACCAGGTCCCGGCCCGCCTCACCTCCGGGTGGTACGCGCTGCCGCCGGATTGGCGGGACCGCCCGCTGCTCACGATGTCGGTGGCCGGCGAGTACGACAACCCGAACGTGATGCTCGAGTACACCGCGGACCCGATCGGTCCCGACACCCGCGATGCCGACCTCGAGGCCGCTGGCGACACCGAACTGATCGATCCCGGTCCACGACCGTCGTGGCGCAACCTGCGCTACAACACCGACGAGTTGCCGTCCGACACCACCGCCGTGCGGATCGTCGCGACCGACGACAACCTCGCGGAGGACCGGTTCATCGTGCTCACCCCGCCGCGGATCCCGCAGATGGACACCCTGCAGGACGTGGTCGGCAGCACCGACCCGGTCCACATCGACTGGACTTCGGGCCTGGCGTTCCCGTGCCAGCGCCCGTTCACCCACGACGTCGGGGTCGCGGAGATCCCGAAGTGGCGCATCAAGCCGGGCTCCGACCTGGCAGCCGCGGTGTCGGCGTGGCAGAACCGCTTCGGCGGCGGTCCGCTCGGCTGGCTCGAGGTCTCCCAGCAGGCGACGGCGGTGCCGACCTATCTGGTGGCCGACATCGGACGCGACTGGGGCGCCCTCGAACGCTACGAGCCATACGGCGACGTCGACACGCTCGCCGAGATCGAGACCGGCACCGCCACCCGCAGCGGACTGTGGAGTCCCGCGCCGTTGCGGCACTGACGGTTAGGCGGCCCGGTCGCCGCGGTGGTAGTCGGCGAGGCGATCTGCTTTGCCGTCACCGGTGGTCGGTGAGTATGCGTGCGAGTTCTGCTTCGACCGGGGTCAGCGGTGGGCTGGTGAGGTGCTCCGGCGGTGTTCGCGGATGGACGAGTTCTCGGTAGGCGAGCTCGAGACGCCGGCCGCGGTCGCCGTAGCCGACGGCATCGGGGCGCCCGCTGCTCCCTGAGGAGCGCCCGGAGCTTGCGGAGGGCGCGTCACGAAGGGTTGGACGCGACTGGTCGCCGGACCTGGTGGCAGGTCCGTGGATCTCGTTGCGCACGGTGTTCAGGTGTTGTGCGAACCGCCGGGGTATGTCGGGTCGGCGGTTGAGGCGTTCGGGGTTGGGCGGTGCGCCGGGTTCGGCGTTCAATCGCCAGAGGCAGCGGCCTTCGTCGGGGCCGGATCGGGCGATGCGGGTGGTGTATTGGCCGGGTTGGTCGCCGACCATCCGGTTGTGTCGCGGGCAGGCGGGGGCGAGGTCGTCGATGTCGGTGAGACCGCCTTTGGCCCAGTCGCGTTCGGCGTGATGAAGCTCGATGTGGGTGGCGGGTTGATCGCAGCCGGGTGCCGAGCACACTTCCCCGTCGGGACGGGCGAAGGACACCAGGCGTTGTTCGCGGGTGGCGAGCCGTTTCCCGCGCCCGAAGTGCAGGGGGACGGTGGTGGCGTCTTTGAAGATCGCGAGCCAGGGTTGCATGTCGGCGGCCATCGCGATCAGGTCCCGGATGAGCAGCAGGGTTCCGGTGGCGGTGGTGGCGAGTCCGGCTTCGCGGATCAGGTCGGAGAGGTCGGCTTTGATGATCAGTTGCACGGGCAGGCCGCGGTGCGAGGTGCCGAGTGTTCCGTCGGCGAAGCCTGCGGCGAGTGCGGCGTCGAGTGCGTCGTGATTGGTCTGGGCGAGGGTGCGGCCGTCGCGGTCGGCTGCGGCGGTGAGGGCTTCGGGGTCGGCGGTGCCGGCCGGTCCGCTGGGTGAGGCGGGGTCGTCGGGGTTGTTGAGTCCGGGTTTGCCCCACACGGCGAACATCATCGTGAGCCGGGCGGCGAGTGCGGGGGTCAGGGTGCCCGATATTTTGGCCGTCCCGTCGGCTCGTTGCCGGCCGATCCACAGGCCGCGGCGTCGTTTCTGGTCGGTGTCGTCGGACAGTGTGCCGTCGGGGTCGAGGTGGGCGAGCAGCCGCGCGCCGAGCTGGGTGATCTCGGCAGGCGTATGGGCTTCGGCGATCTCGGCCATCTGCCGTTCGGCGGCGACCTTGATGTCGTGGTCGATGGTGCCCGGGATGCGGTCGAGGACGTCGAGGGTGGCCTGCACGTGCGCGGAGCCGACCGCGCCTTGTGCGAAAGCCTCGGCGAGGCAGGGGTATTCGGGTGGGAGGACCTCGCCGCCGAGGCTGGTCCGGTGGGCGGTGGCGTCCATGTGCTTACGGCGGCGCATCGGGTTCGACACCCGTAGCCGGTGCGTCATGAACTGCATGAGGGTGCGGCAGCCGGCCTTGCGAGGCAGGTCGCGGGTCTCGACGTGATCGATCTGCCGGTCACCGGCGACGGTCAGACGTGCGATGGCGCGTTCGGTCTCCGCGGCCACCTCAGCGAGTTCGGCATCGGTACACGGCGACAGATCCACGGTCTGCAACTTGTCGAGGGTGCGGTGGAGATCGGCCACCAGCTCGACCACGCGGGGCGCCTGCGTGTCGGTGCCGACGACCTGCTGGGAATCGAACATGACGGTCACCTCCCCCGAGAACCCGTGCTGCGAATGTACGTTCGACTGTACACGAAAGAAGGGTAAACGGCAGCTCGAAATACGTTGTCCAACAGAATCTTTGCTGCGCGGAGTTGCCACCTTGGATTGTCGGTGGTTGCTGGTAGTCTCCGCCTGCGGGCAAGAACTGTGCGGTCTTTGCGGTGTGGGACCCTTCGTGACGCGCCCTCCGCAAGCTCCGGCCGCTCCTCAGGGAGCAGTGGTTGGCCGCGCCCTCCGCAAGCTCCGGCCGCTCCTCAGCTCAGGACGCAATGGTTGTGCCGTTCTTTCGGATCAGGGAGCAGGGGTACCGGCGCTCACGCACCTCAACCTTTAGAGCCGCGGGGTGGGCCCTAGGTACCCCGGGGGACGTCGCTTACGATGAGGCACCGTGCCTGTGACAGCCCCGACCTCGCCTGAGGATTCCGCCGAACCGTCCTCGTCGGGGCCGGCATCGTCGGGGCAAGGGACCAGGATTTCCGCGGGCACCGCCCGGTGGATCGCGATCGTGGCGGGGATCGCCGGCATCGTGCTGTGTGCCCTCACCCCGCTGCTGCCGGTCAAGGCCGTCGACGCCGGTTTCGAGTGGCCGGCCGGGCAGGATCTGAACGCCGACACGTCGTCGGTGATGGCGCCGCTCATCGCGCAGACCCCGCAGACCCTCGACGCCCGCATTCCGTGCGCGACGCTGGCGTCGGCACCGGACGGCGTGGTCCTCGCCACGATGCCGACCAATGCGCCGCGCTCGAAGTCGTCGTCGCTGTGGGTCACTGCCACCGACGCCGCGATCACCGTGACCTTCCGGAACAGTCTCGCCGCGACCGCCTCCCGCGCCGACCTGAGCCGATGCTCGGAACTGCGCATCTTCTCCGCCCCCACCGGCCCGGGTGCGCAGTTCGTCGGGCTGGGCGAGTCGACGACCCTGCCGCCGGACCGGCGCCCGCAGGTCGACGGCATCTTCAGCAACCTCAGCCCGGAGCAGGCACGCGACGCCGCTGCCGACGGCCTGCGCGTGCAGGTGGCCATCGACAACCGGTACGAGTCGTCCCCGTCGATTCTCAAGATCATCGTGATGGTGCTCGCCGCGCTGTCGGTACTCGTCGCCGTCGTCGCGCTGGGGCTGCTCGACCGCATCGGCGGGTACCACCGGCGGATCGGCGCGCGAACCCGCTCGTGGTGGCATTCACTGAAACCCCGGGCCAGCGACCTGGTCGTCACCGCGATCCTGCTGGTTTGGAGCGTCCTCGGGGCCGGTTCGCCCGACGACGGTTACATCCTCAACATGGGCCGTACCGCCGACGGTTTCGGCTACCTCGCCAACTACTACCGCTTCTACGGCATCCCCGAAGCACCGTTCGACTGGTATTACAGCTTCCTTGCGGCGTGGTCGTCGGTCTCGCCGTCCGTGCTGTGGATGCACATCCCGCAACTCGTCGCCGGCCTCGTCTCGTGGTTCGTCCTGAGCCGGGTGCTGCTGCCACGCCTCGGCCCGGCGGTACGGCGCAGTTCGTGGGCGATCTGGGCGGGCGCCCTGACGTTCACCGCGTTCTGGTTGCCGTTCTGCAGCGGCTTGCGCAGCGAGGGGATCATCGTCCTCGGTTCGTTGCTGACCTGGTGGGCAGCGGAATACGCCATCGCGACCCGGCGGCTCCTGCCGGCGGCACTGGCCGCCCTCGTCGCGGGCTTCACCCTGGCGCTCGCCCCGCACGGCGTCGTCGGCGTGGCCATCCTGCTGGTGGCGGCCCGCTCACTGCTGCACATCCTCATCGACCGACGGAACCGGATGGACGGATCCCGCTGGGCGGCAACGCTCGCCCTCCTCGCGCCGATCGCCGCCGCCGGCATGCTGGTCCTGATAGTGGTGTTCCGCGATCAAACCTTGGCCACCGTCCTCGAAGCGATCAAGCTGCGCTACTCGGTCGGGCCGGTCATCTCCTGGCACCAGGAGTTCCTGCGGTACTACTTCATCTCGGTCGTCACCGACGACGGCGCCCTCACCCGTCGCGTACCACTGCTCCTGTTGCTCGCCGGCCTGTTCGTCACGGTCGCGGTCATGTTGCGGCGCACGAGGATTCGCGGAGTCGACCCGGGACCCGTCTGGCGTCTCATCGGCGCCGTCGGGGTCACCCTCCTCCTGTTCGCGTTCACGCCGACCAAGTGGACCATCCAGTTCGGCGTGCTCGCCGGGCTGGCGGCGGCGATCGCGGCGGCGGCCACCGTCGCCGTGGCCCAGTCGGCGGCCCGTTCGGCGCGAAACCTGACGGTCTTCGTCTCCGGACTGTTGTTCGCGATGGCCGCCGCGATGGCCGGTTACAACTCGTGGCCGTTCCTCTACGAATACGGCATCTCCTGGTTCGACCGCGCCCCCGTCATCGCCGGCTACCAGGCGTCGACGCTGTTCCTCATCCTCGCCGTGATCGCGGCCGCGGTCGCGGTCTGGCAACACCTGCGGCTGGACTACGTGACCAATCGCGGTCTCGCACATGCCGACACCGGGCCCGGCGAGACCCGAGCCGATCGCCGACGGCTCTTTCTCGCCTCCTCACCACTGGCGGTGATCGCCGGTCTGCTGGTGATCGTGGAGTTACTGCTGTTCGCCAAAGCCGCGGTGACCCGGTACCCGGCGTCGACCGCACTCGCCGAGAACCTGAACACGCTGCGCGGCAACAGCTGTGGCCTCGCCGACGATGTCCTCGTCGAACTCGATCCCAACGCCGGCATGCTCACCCCGGCCGGCGGCGCCACCACGACGCAGGCGCTGCGCGGTGAGAACCCGGTCGGGTTCTCCCCGAACGGGATTCCCGACGACCTCCAGCCCGAGCCGGGTAGCCAGCGCCCCGGACAGATGAACGTGTCGGCGAGTATGGCCCGCCCGTTCGCGATCACCGGCGGGCTGGGCGCCGGGACCACCGGCGGGCGCGGACCGGAAACCGTGAACGGTTCCACCGCCAAGTTGCCGTACGGACTCGACCCCGCCACCACGCCGATCCTGGGCAGCTACGGGTACCCGGGCGAGGCCCGGCTCACGACCGGTTGGTACGACCTGCCCGCCGACCGCGCGGCGTCACCGCTGCTGGTGTTCAGCACCGCGGGCGCCGTCTCGACCATCGACACCTTCGGCGTACGCAACTTCGGGCAGAAGATGGTGGTGCAGTTCGGCCGCCCGGGTGCGGACGGGAACTTCGAACAGGTCGGCCCCGACATCCTGCCCATCGACCCCGGTCCCGTGATCCTGAACATGCCCTGGCGCAACATGCGCGTACCGATGTCGGCCGCCCCGCCGCGTGCGACCGTGATGCGATTGTCGCTGCAGGACAACAACCTCGGCGAGAAGCAGTTCATCGGGATCACCCCGCCGCGCGCACCGCGGTTGCAGACGCTGCAGGCGGTCGTCGGCTCGACGGCACCCACCCTCATCGACTTCGGGGTGGCGTCGCACTTCCCGTGCCAGCGGCCGATGGGTGTGTCCCACGGCGTCGCCCAGGTCCCGCAGTGGCGCATCCTGGGTGACTATCCGCTGGCCAATTCCCAGTCCAAGACGTGGCAGGCCGGCGTGGACGGGGGACTATTGGGGATCTCGGAGGCCACCACGTCCGCGTCGGCGGTCTCGACGTACCTGCAGGACGACTGGGTGCGCGACTGGGGCGCACTGGAGAAGCTGACCCCGCTCGTGTCCGACGCACCGGACGCGCGGATCGACACGGCACAGACGACGCAATGGGGCTGGTCACGAGCCGGCTCGATCAGGGTGGAGCCCCAATCCGATGAGTGAGTCCCGTACGCCTCGTACGTCCCGTCTGGCGACCACGGTCAACCCGAAGATCGTCGCGACCGTCACCGGTCTGCTCGGATTCCTGTTGGCGATCCTCACCCCGCTGTTGCCGGTGAACCAGTCGACCGCCGAACTGCAGTGGCCGCAGGGCGGCGACGTCTCCGATGTCGCCGCCCCGCTGGTCTCCTTCGTGCCGATCGACATGGAGACGTCGGTGCCATGTGCACTCGCCACCCGCCTGCCCGACCAGGGCGGAGTACTGCTGTCGACGATCCCCGAAGGCGGCCAGGACGCCGGGGCCCGCGGGCTCTTCGTCCGGGCGACGTCCGACGCACTGACCCTCACCGACCGCAACGTCGCGCTGCTGAACACCGATCGAGCGGCCGCGCAATCGAATCCGAACTGTCGCATCGTCTTCCGGGCCGACGGCGAGGGGGTGAGCGGACGATTCGAGGGCCTGCCCGAACCGGCCGCGGACTCCGGCGCCGCGCACGGCTTCGCGCTGGCCGACCACGAGATGCGTCCCCAGATCGTCGGCGTCTACAGCGATCTGCCCGCCGATGTCTCTCGTGACGGGTTGTCGCTGCGCGCCACCATCGACACCCGCTACGTCAGCACCCCGACCCTGCTGAAGCTCACCGCGATCGTGCTCGGCATCCTCATGACGATCGTCTCGCTGATCGCGCTCGGCATCCTCGATCGCCGGGACGGCCGCAGCCACAAGCGTTTCCTGCCGTCGGGCTGGTTCACGATCCGGCCGCCCGATGTCGCGGTGTTCGCGATTCTCGCCTTCTGGTGGTTCGCGGGCGCCAACACCTCCGACGACGGCTACAACTTCATCGTCGGCCGGATCACCGGAGACGCCGGGTACGCCGACAACTACTTCCGCTACTTCGGTGTGCCACAGGACCCGTTCGGCTGGCACTTCCAGGTCATCTCGGCCATGACGGACGTGAGCGTCGCGGCACCGTTCATGCGACTACCGGCCTTCCTCCTCGGGTTGCTGGGCTGGTGGCTCATCAGCCGAGAGGTCATCCCGCGCCTGGGCCGCGCGGTGCGGCACAGCACGCCGGCGGTGTGGTCGGCCGCGTTCGTCTTCCTCGCGATCTGGTTGCCGTTCAACAACGGTCTGCGTCCGGAACCGGCCGAGGCCGTCGGCGCTCTGCTCACCTGGTGCTGCGTGGAACGCGCGATCGCCACTCGCCGACTGCTCCCCTACGCCGTCGCGGTGGTCACCGCCGCCTTCACCCTCGCGCTCGCGCCCGGCGGTCTGATGGCGGTCGCCGCACTGCTCGCCGGGATCCGACCGATCGTGAAGACCCTGGTGTCGCGCCGGTCCCGGGACGGCCTGCTGCCGATGCTCGCGCCCATCCTGGCGGCCGGCACCGCGGTACTGTTCCAGATCTTCGCCGATCAGCCGCTCGCCCCGCTCATCGCGGGTAACAAGGTCGCCTCCGACGTCGGCCCGACGCTGGAGTGGTGGCAGGAACCGATCCGGTACTACTACCTGATCCTGCCGACCGCCGACGGCACGCTCGCACGACGCTTCGGCGTGCTGGCGATGATCCTGTGCCTGTTCGTCGTGTTGCTCCGCCTACTTCGGCGGGAGCATCCCAACGGCATTGCGCGCGCACCTATCTGGCGACTGGTCGCCGTCACCCTCGGCACGATGTTCTTCATCGCCTTCACGCCGACCAAGTGGACCCACCACTTCGGTGTGTACGCGGGCATCGCCGCGGGCCTCGCCGCCGCGGCGGGCGCCATGATGGCGCCGGCCGTGCTGCGGTCGCGACGCAATCGCAGCTTCTTCGCCGCCGCGGTGCTCGCGATCACGGGGATCTCCTTCGCCGGCACCAACGGCTGGTGGTTCGTCGGCAGCTACGGCGTCCCGTGGTGGGATCGCCCGCCGACGGTGGGCGGCATCAACATCGCCTGGTTCATCCTCGCCGCCGCGGTCGCCACCGCACTTGCCGGCCTGTGGTTCCACTTCCGCGACGACTTCGTCGACGAACAGACCCGTACGCGCGGGGCCGACAAGTGGTATTCGAAGCTCAAGTTCTCGCCGCTGCCGGTCATCTCCGGGCTGATGGTGCTGTTCATGGTCGCTTCGTTCGCGAAAGGCGCCTACGAGCAACGTGATTCGTGGTCGTGGATGAAGTCGAACGCACGCGCTCTCACCGGGAACTCGTGTGGGCTGGCCAACGACGTCCTCGTCGAGGCCGATCCGACCGCCGGACTGCTGCAGCCCGCGGCCGTCGACGGCCGGCCCGCCCCCGGCATCGCCGCGGCGCTGGCCGGACCGGTCGCGACGGGCTTCTCCCCGAACGGCGTACCCGATCGCCTGTCCGTCGACGCCACCGAGGACACCGAGTCGTCGACCACCTCCGGCGCGCAGAACAGCGCCCAGACCGGTGCCGGCTCAGACGAATCCGGCGACAGCTCGTCCGCGCAGGGCGGCACCGAAGGCGGTCAGGGTGCACGAGGCGTCAACGGGTCGACGGTGCGTCTGCCGTTCGGCCTGAACCCCGCCGAGACCCCCGTCCTGGGCAGCTACGGCTCGCCGTCGGGTACCGGCTCGCTGACCTCGGACTGGTACCGGCTGCCCGAACGTTCCGACGACACCCCGCTGCTGACGATGGCGGTCGCCGGATCGGTCGAGGCGGTCGACGGCATCGGGGTCGTGCACGCCGGCCAGAAGGTCACGATGCAGTTCGGCCGCGTGGAGGCCGACGGGCGGGTGAGCGCGCTGGGCCGGATGTTCCCGATCGACATCGGCGAGACCCCCACCTGGCGCAACCTGCGGTTCCCGCTCGCCGACTCACCGCCGCGGGCGAATGTCGTCCGGGTCGAGGTCGCCGACACCGCGGCCGCACCGTCGGAATGGGTCGCGGTGACGCCACCGCGGGTCAGCACCCTGGCCACCCTCAACGACGTCGTGGGCCAGACCGACCCGGTCTTCATCGACTGGCTGCCCGGCATGGTCTTCCCGTGCCAGCAGCCGATGAAGGTACGCAACGGCGTCCTCGAGGTACCGCAATGGCGGATCATGCCCGACGCCGAGGCCACCCGGAAGAACAGCCAGACCTGGATGTCGGGCACCGCGGGCGGTCCGCTCGGCATCACCGAGGCGATGCTGCGACCCACCCTGCTGCCGACGTACCTCCGAAACAACTGGGGACGCGACTGGGGCGGCCTGCAGAAGTTCACCGAGATCATCCCGGCTCCGGCTGCGGAACTGGACCTCGGGACGGCTCGTCGTTCAGGGTTGTACGACCCCGCGCCGATGCGCTCCAGCGGGTATTGACCTGGTCTCTGACACCGCGCCGACCTGGGTTTTGTCGTTTCCCCACGGTCGGTGCGGCAAACACACTCGAGGCCTTCGTTATCTCACTGAGATGTGCTGTCTCGGTTCCGTCACTCATGGCCGGCTGTCCTCGTCACGCCGCCGATACCGGCCTAGCTTCGAGTCATGCCTTCATTCACCGCACCTGGACTCAGCAACGAAGCCGCCAACGAGGTCGTGGGCATTCTGCAGGAGCGCCTCAGCGCGCTGAACGACCTGCACCTCACCCTCAAGCACATCCATTGGAACGTCGTCGGCGCGAACTTCATCGGCGTGCACGAGATGATCGACCCGCAGGTCGAGCTCGTCCGCGGTTACGCCGACACCATCGCCGAACGCATCGCCACGCTCGGCGCGTCGCCGAAGGGCACCGCCAAGGCGATCGAGAACGACCGCTCGTGGAGCGACTACTCCATCGGACGCGACACCGCGCAGGCCCACCTCGGCGCGCTCGACCTGGTCTATGACGGGTTCATCACCTCGCACCGCGACGGAATCAAGAAGATCGGCGACATCGATCCGATCACCGAGGACATCCTCATCGGACAGACCGCCGAACTGGAGAAATTCCAGTGGTTCGTCCGCGCACACCTCGAGAGCTACACCGGTGAGCTCACCCACGCCGGCGCCAGCGGCGAAAAGGCAGCGGCCGACGCAGCCCGCTGACCTGGCGCAACAGACCGAGTAGCGGGTCACCACACCCCCGGACCCGCCCCGGAGCCGCGGTCGCGACCTTCCGCCCCGTTGGTCGCGGCCGCGGTAACACCTCTCTGTACCCACCAACTACGAACAGGCACTGACACCCGCACCCGGATTCACAGCCGAATACCTTGCGCCGCTTGGGACCTCAGGGACCAAGGGCTTCTCGACCATGTCCACGGTTCGTGGTTTGTTACGCTGACCACAGGCTAATGCCGCGAACAGGATGTGAAGCAATCCGCGTCCACCAGATCGATCGGGGCGCTTTTCCGCTCTGACGGGGAGGCACGTGTGTCCGAAACGCGATCATTCACCCTGTTCGATGATCTGGAGCTCCACATGCAGTTCGCGCCGGTCTGCCGGCTGTCCGATGGCGCTCTCGCCGCCGTCGAACTGCAGCTCAGGGGGCCGGCCGGCACCCGGCTCGCCACCGCCGCCGCCCTCAAACGCGCCGCCCGTCTCGTCGAAGAACACCCTGTACTCGACGAGCGGAAGCGCAAGATGGCCGCGTCCCAACGTGCGCAGTCGCTGGCCAAGATCCTGCCGCTGCTGGTCTCCCTCGATCTCGACCTGATCGACAACCTCGACGACGAGACGGCGCGACGCCTCGAACGCCACGTCATGGTCATCCTCCCCGACGCCGTCGAACGCAGCCCGCAGCGGACACTCGCCCGCGTCGCCCGCGCCCGGGCGGCCGGCAAGATCATCTGCGTCGACGGGCTCGTCCGCAGCGAGCACGCGGCCACGCTGCTCTCCCTCGTCGAGCCCGACATCATCGTCACCGGTGCCGAACTGCTCACGTCGCGGACCAGCTCCGACGCCGCGCACCTCGCCCACGCGCTGGCCGCGCACACCGAACGCAGCCATGCCGTCGTCATCGCCGAGGGCGTCGACGACGAGGCCACCCGGATCACTGCCCAGACGATGGGCGCCGCCTTCGGTATCGGCGACCTGTACCCCGCCGTGACCGACCCGTCCGTCCTCGCCACCCGGACCGTCGTGCCGCTGCCCGAGATGCCGGTGTGGACCACTCCCGGCCCGGACAAGTCGACGCCGTACCGCATCGCGTCGACCTCGATCCCGCCGCGTATGGGCAACAAACGCCTGCTCATCGAGATGAGCAAGGCACTCGAGGAGCAGGCGGCGATCGGCGGCGCCGCGATCGTGCTGGGCACCTTCCAGTTCGCCGAACACTTCACCTCGCGAACCGCCAAGCGGTGGCGGGAGATGTCGGAGAAGACCGGCCTGGCCGGGGTCTACGGTGTCGGGTTGCCCGACATCCGGGACGGGAACGTCCACCGCGCGCCGCTCGACGCGGAGGACGACCTGATCAACGAGTGGAATGTCGCCGTCCTCGGGCCACATTTCGCGGCGCTGCTCTCGGCGCGCGACCAGCACGACGCCGGTCCCGATCTCGAGCGCACCTTCGAGTTCGTGCAGACCTACGACCGCATGACCGTCACCCAGGCCGTGCACTCGATCCTCATGAGGTTCTCCTGATCCGAGTCGCGCGCGGGAAGTGACCTCGACGGACGCGGCGGCCTCGCTGCGCTCGGACGACGCTGCTCGGCCAGCGGGCGGGGATCCGGCGGCCTCGCTGCGCTCGGACGACGCTGCTCGGCCAGCGGGCGGGACTCCGGCGGTCTCGCCTCTCCCGCTGGTTGAGCAGGTGACGAGCGCAGCGAGGAGCCGTGTCGAAGCCACCCAGGCCACATCCAGCTATCCGGTCAGGGGATTTGGGTTTGTCACAGCATGGCTGACTACGATGCGCCTGTGCCGAAGTCGCCTGAAGTGTCCGCTGGCAACGCCGACACCACCGTTGGAGCTGCTGCCCAGCGTGCGTCCGGCGCACCACAGTCCCGCATCGTCGCGCTCGTCGCCGCGGTCGCCGGGCTCATCGCCGTCGTCGCCGGCGTCCTGACCCCGTTCCTGCCCGTCAGCACCTCGACGGCGTCGATCACGTGGCCGCAGCAGACCGGCACTTCGGCATCGGTCACGGCCCCACTGGTGGCGCAGACCGCACGGAACGTCGACATCTCGATCCCGTGTCGCGTGCTGTCGACGACCCCTGCCGACACGTCGACCGTCGTGCTGTCGACGATGCCCGCGGCCGCGGTGAAAGCGCGGGACAACGGGCTGTTCGTCGTCGCCGACGCGAACGGCGTATCCGTCACCAACCGCAACAAGACGCTCGCCTCGGTGCCGAGGGACGCGCTGGCCGGTTGTACCGAACTCCGCATCTTCTCCGACGCCACGACGACAGGCGCGCAGTTCGTCGGTCTGCCCCCGGGACCGGCGATCGCGGGCGGCGGCGCCATCGGCCTCGCCGAACCGGCGTCGAACCCGCAGATAGCCGGCATCTTCACCGACCTCACGCCCGAACAGCTCCGGGCCGCCCCGGGTGTCGACGTCCGCCTCGAGATCGACGATCGCTTCGACTCGTCGCCGTCGATCCTCAAGTGGGTGGTGATGGTGGTCGGTGTCGCAGCCGCGCTCGTCGCGCTCGTGGCCGTCGGACGCCTCGACCGCATCCACGGCTATCACCGACGAGTCGGCCGGCGCCTCCGGTGGCGCCGGGTCCTGCGGCCCGGCCCCACCGACATCGGCGTGACGGTGACGCTGGTGGTCTGGCACTTCCTCGGGGCGGGGTCACCCGACGACGGTTACATCCTCAACATGGGGCGCAACGCCGCCGACGCCGGATATCTCGCGAACTACTACCGCTTCTACGGCATCCCCGAGGCACCGTTCGACTGGTACTACAACTTCCTGGCGTACTGGTCGACCATCTCGACGACCGGCCTGTGGATGCGGCTCCCGTCGCTTTTCGCGGGCCTGGCCGCCTGGTTCATCCTCAGCCGAGTTCTCCTGCCCCGCCTGGGCGGCGCCGTGCGGCGGTCGCAGTGGGCGATGCTCACCGGCGCGGCGGTCTTCCTCGCGTTCTGGCTCCCGATGTGTTCGGGGCTGCGCAGCGAGGGAATCATCGTCCTCGGCACCCTGGCGACCTGGTGGGCGGTGGAGGTCACGGTCTCGACGCGACGAATGCTGCCGGCCGTCATCGCCGCATTCACCGCGGCGCTGACGCTCGCCCTGGCCCCGCATGGTCTCGTCGCGCTCGCCCTGCTCATCGCGAGCGCCCGGCCCATGCTCCGCATCCTGGTCCGACGCCGCGCCGAAGACGGGCTCCTGCCGCTGCTCGCCCCGCTCCTCGCCGGAGTGGCGCTGGTCGTCATCATCGTCTTCCGCGACCAGACCCTCGCGACCGTCTTCGAGGCCCTGCGGATCCGTTACTCGGTCGGTCCGACGCTGGCGTGGTATCAGGAACTCCTGCGCTACTACTTCCTCGCGGTGAACACCACCGACGGCGCCCTGGCCCGCCGCATCCCGGTGCTCCTGTTCGCCGTGTCCATGTTCGTCGTCCTGGCGATCATGTTGCGCCGCAATCGGATCGACGGCCTCGATCCGGGTGCGGTGTGGCGGGCACTGGGCGCCTCCCTGCTGACGATCCTGTTCCTGTCGTTCACGCCGACGAAGTGGACCATCCAGTTCGGCATCTTCGCCGGCCTCGGCGCGGCGCTGGCCGCCGTCGCCTGCGTGGCGATCGGGCAGGCGGCACGCCGCACGCTCCGCAATCTGTCGATCCTGGTCGCCGGGCTGCTGGTGGCGTGCGCGGCCGCAGCGGCGGGCAAGAACGCCTGGCCGTGGCCCTACAACTTCGGCATCGCCTGGTTCGACAAGGCACCTGTCGTCGCCGGGATCCAGGTGTCGACCGTGCTCCTCGCGCTCGCGGTGGTGGCATTGCTGTTCGCCATCTGGCAACACCTCCGGATGGACTTCGTCGACGAGACCGGCCTCGCACATGACCGCGGTGCCGCGCCCGCCGGCTGGCGCATCGGGGTCGCGTCCGCACCGATCGCGGTGATCGCCGTCCTCATCGTCGTCAGTGAACTCGCGGTGTTCGCGAAGGCCGCGACCAGCCGCGCGGACACCTTCACGATGCTGTCCGCCAATCTCGACTCCGCGCGCGGAAACACCTGCGCGATGGCCGATTCCGTGCTCGTCGAGCCCGACCCGAACCGGGGCATGCTGGCACCCGCGGACGGCGGCACGGCGTCGTCGACGCTGCAGGGGCAATCCGAGGGATTCCGTCCCGACGGGGTGAAGCCGGACCTCACACCGCAGGCCGGCGCCCAGAAACCCGGCGCGATGAACACCTCCGCGGACCTGTCGAAGACATTCATCGTCTACGGCAGCAACCCGGGAACCACCGGCGGCGTCGGGCCTCGCGGCGTCAACGGCAGCACCGCGGCACTGCCGTTCGGCCTCGATCCGGCGACCACACCCGTGCTGGGCAGCCACGAGACCAACAGCGGCCAGGCCACTCTGACCACCGGTTGGTATCGCCTGCCCGCCCGCGACTCCTCACCGCTGATCGTCATCACCGCCGCCGGCGCGGTCTTCACGCTCGACCGGGACGGCGTCCCGAACTTCGGGCAGGCGTTGGAGGTTCAGTTCGGTAGGGAGTCCGAAGCCGGCGCCGGGAGCGAGGCGAGCGGGCCGAATGTTCCTGCCAACGGACAGTTCGAGGAGGTCGGCGCGCCCGCGATCCCGATCGACCCCGAGCGGACCAACCGCCCGTGGCGAAACCTGCGCATCCCGATGGACCGCGTTCCCGCTGATGCGACCGTGATGCGAATCGTCGCCCGGGACAACAACCTCGACCCGGACCAGTGGCTCGCGATCACCCCGCCGCGAGCCCCGGTGCTGCAGACCCTGCAGACCGTCGTCGGCTCCACCGATCCCGTGCTCATCGACTTCGCCGCCGGCGCGGTGTTCCCGTGCCAGCGTCCGATGACCGCCCACCACGGCGTCTTCGACCTCCCGCAGTGGCGCATCCTGCCCGAGTCGTGGATCGCCAACTCGCAGTCCAAGACCTGGATGGCCACCGAGGACGGCGGCCTGCTGGCGCCGGTGGAGGCGCTCACGCGGCCGTCGACCCTCGCCACCTACCTCGACGACGACTGGTACCGCGAGTGGGGCAACCTGCAGCGCCTGACCCCGCTGGTGCCGCAGGCGCGACCCGCGGACGTGCAGACGGGAACGTCGACCACCTGGGGATTGTCGCGCCCCGGCCCGATCAGGGTGGTGCCCGAAGATGACTGACCCCGACCACTCGCACGCCGAACCGGCGACGCGGCACACCGGAGAGAACCAGGCAGACGTGGCAGACACCGACACTTCTTCCCGAAGTCCCGCCGACACCGCGCCATTCGTGAGCGACCGCCGCCCGGGCTTCGCCGAACGCCACGCCGGCACCGCGCGTATCGTCGCGATGACCGCGGGCATCGTGGGCATCCTGCTCGCACTGCTCAGCCCGTTCCTGCCGGTCGACTACACCAAGGCCGAACTGACCTGGCCGCAACAGGGTTCGGTGGCGAACGTCGCCGCACCGAACGTGTCGTTCGTCCCGGTCTCCATGGACGTCACGGTTCCGTGTGCACTCGGCGCGTCCTTGCCCGCGTCCGGCGGAGTGCTGTTGTCGACGGTGCCCGAAGGCGGCGCGGAGGCAGGCAAGGTCGGCCTCTTCGTCCGGGCCACCGCCGACTCGCTCCAGGTCGTGCAACGAAACGTCGTGCTGCTCAACACTCCTCGCGCGGCCGCACAGTCGGCGCCGGACTGCCGGATCGTCGTCGAATCCGACACCGAGGGCACGCGGGGGTCGATCCAGGGCCTGCCGGAGAACGCCGCCGGCGCCGGGAGCGGAGCGAGCGCGCCGAATGACGATGACACCGGCGCCGTCCGGTCCTTCGATCTGCGGGATCCCAACGCCCGGCCGCAGATCATCGGTGTGTACTCGAGCCTTCCGGCCGACGTCAGCACCGACGGACTCTCCTTCCGGTCGACCATCGACACCCGGTTCGTCTCCACGCCCACGACACTCAAGTTCTGGCTGCTGGTCCTCGGCATCGCGTCGACGATCCTCTCCCTCGCCGCGCTGGCGGTCCTCGACGCCCGCGACGCGCGCGGCCATCACAAGATCTTCCCGGCGGGCTGGTGGCGCGTACGCCCGGTCGACGGAGTCGTCACCCTGGTGCTGCTGATCTGGCTGTTCGTCGGCGGCAACACCGCCGACGACGGATACCAGGTGACGGTCGGCCGGATCGCCGGCGAGGCCGGTTATCTCGACAACTACTACCGCTACTTCGGTGTCCCGCAGGATCCGTTCGGCTGGCACTACCACTACCTGTCGGCGTGGATGGAGATCAGCACCGCGACGCCGTGGTTGCGATTGCTGCCGTTCCTGTTCGCGATGGCGTCGTGGTGGTTGATCAGCCGGGCCGCGATCCCCCGTCTCGGGCGGGCCGTCCGCGAGTCGACGCCGGCGATCTGGGCTGCCGCCCTGGTCTTCCTGGCGGTGTGGATGCCGTACAACAACGGACTGCGCGTCGAGCCGCTCATCGCGCTGGGCACCATCTTCACCTGGGTGTGCGTCGAGCGCGCGATCGCCACCGGCCGGTTCTTCCCGCTGACGATCGGCATCATCTCCGCGGCGTTCACCCTCACCATCCATCCCACCGGAGTCATCGCCTCGATCGCCCTGATCGCCGGCATCCGGCCGCTGATCAAACGTCTCGCGGTGCGCCGCAAGCGCGACGGGTTGTGGCCGCTGCTTCTCCCGATCCTCGCCGCCGGGCTCGCGGTGATGTTCGAGATCTTCGCCGACCAGCCGCTGGCGCCGATCCTGGAAGCGGTGTCGGTCAACGGGCAGGTCGGCCCCACCAACAAGTGGTGGGAAGAGCCGATGCGCTACTACATGCTGATGAATCCGACCGCCGATGGCGGAATCGCCCGGCGTTTCGGCATTCTCATCGTGTTCACCTGCTTCGTCCTGGTCGTGGTGATGCTGCTCAACCGGCGCCGACTGCCCGGCATCGCCACCGCACCCACGTGGCGTCTGGTCGCCACGGTCGCCGGCTCGGCCGTGCTGATGGCATTCCTGCCGACCAAGTGGACCCACCAGCTCGGCGTGTACGCGGCGATCGGCGGCGCGCTCGCCGCAGTAGCGACCGCCTGCGCCGATCGCACGATCATGCGTCGTCGCCGCAACCGGACCCTGTTCGCCGCCGCCTGCGCATACATCCTGGCGCTCGCGTTCTCCGGACGCAACCAGTGGTGGTACGTCGGCAGCTACGGAATCCCCTGGCGAGACGCGGTTCCCGATGTCCGGGGCATCCCGCTCTGGACCGGGATCCTCGCAGTGGCAGTAGCGCTGACCGCCCTCGGTCTGTGGCAGCATTTCCGCGACGACTACGTCGACGACGCCGTCCGGACCGGTACGTCGCGGTCGGTGTTCGCCCGACTCCGCAGCCCGTCGATCATCGTCGTGTCGACCATCATGTTGCTGTTCACCCTGGTGTCATTTGCGAAAGCGGACTGGACGCAACGCAATTCGTGGTCGTGGCTGAGCTCGAACGTCAACGCGCTGCAAGGACAGCCGTGCGCGCTCGCCGATGCCGTACTGGTGGAGGCCGATCCGAACGCCGGGCTGCTGTCACCCGCGCGAGTGGCGGGCCAGGACAACCCGTCGCCGGGCGCCGCCCTCGCCGGAACCGGGATGGAAGGGTTCGACCCCAACGGAGTGGCGTCGGACCTGTCCGAGGAGACCGAAGAGGAAGCCGAGGAGTCCTCGTCGGGCACCTCGACCGCGGAAGTCGATCGCACCCAGTCCGATCCGACCGAGGACGGCACCAGCGCCGAGACCGACACCACGACCGGTTCCAGCGACACCAGCGGTGGGCAGACCGCCCAGGCCGGCGTCAACGGGTCGACCGTGAAGCTGCCGTTCGGTCTGTCACCGAGCCAGACCCCGGTCCTCGGAACCTACAACTCCCCCAGCGGCACCGGACGCCTCACCTCCGATTGGTATCAGTTGCCGGACAACTCCTCCGGCGAGCAACCGCTCGTCACGATGTCGGTGGCGGGACAGGTCGAGTACATGGACGACCTCGCCGTCACCCGACCCGGACAGCGGGTGCGACTGCAGTTCGGCCGCGTCGCGCCGGACGGCACGGTGGCACCGGCCGGTCAGATGGTGCCGCTCGACATCGGTGGTGCCCCCGAGTGGCGCAACCTGCGCTTCCCGATGGACCAGGCGCCCCCGGGCGCGACGGTGGTCCGCGTTCTCGCCGAGGACACCTCGACGCTGCGCGACCAGTGGCTGGCCGTCACCCCGCCACGCGTCTCGTCGATGGTGACGCTGAATTCGCTGGTGGGCAGCGAGGATCCGGTGCTCATCGACTGGGAGGCCGGTCTCGCCTTCCCATGTCAGCGTCCCGCCCAGGTGAAGTACGGGGTCCTGGAGACACCGGAGTGGCGGATCTCGCCGGACCGCGAAGGCGAACGGGTCAACTCCCAGCGCTGGATGGCCGGCGACTCCGGTGGCCCGCTCGGCATCATCGAGAACGAGTTGCGGCCGCGCGTGTACCCGTCGTACCTGCGCAACGACTGGGCCAAGGACTGGGGCATGCTGCAGAGCCTGACCCCGATCCTCCCGCAGACCGACGCCGAGTTGACCATCACCACCGACACCCACCACGGACTCTGGACACCGGGACCGATGCGGGCGGTGAAGAACTAGGCAGTCCTGCTACCCGCGCACTACCACGCACTCTGCTCCCCGAGGAGCGCCCGGACCTTGCGGAGGGCGCGTCACGAAGGGTCTTCGCGACCCGAGGTCACCAAGACCCTTCGTGACGCTCGCAAGCTCGCTCCTCAGGGAGCAGGAGGTTAGCTCGCAAGCTCGCTCCTCAGGGAGCAGGGGGCTGTGATCCTCTCGGATTGGGAGCGGAGGAGGTACAGGTAGCGCTCGCACCTCAGAGCGGAGCGAGGCCCGTCGCTAGATCGGCATCAGGAAGTGCTTGCGCGGGGTCTTGAGGACCTCCTTGTCGCGCAACTGCGCCAACGCCTTCCGGAGCTGCAACCGGGTCTCGGCGGGTTCGATGACCGCGTCGACGTAGCCACGCTCGGCGGCGAGGTAAGGGGTGGCCATCATCGTGTTGTAAAAGTCGATGAACTCGCGGCGGATCTTGTCCGCCTCGGCGGCCGAGAGACCTTCGGTCTGGCGTCGGGTCAGCACCGCGGCCGCCGACTCGGCGCCCATCACCGCGATCTTCGCGGTCGGCCAGGCGAAGTTGACGTCGGCACCGAGGTGCTTGCTGCCCATCACCGCGTAGGCGCCGCCGTAAGCCTTGCGCAGCACGACGGTCACCTTGGGGACATCGGCTTCGACGTAGGCGTACAGGAAGCGGCCGGAGCGTCGGATGGTGCCCTTCTGCTCCTCCGCGAGACCCGGGAGGATGCCCGGGGTGTCCACCAGGAACACCAACGGGATGCTGAAGGCGTTGCAGATGCGCACGAAACGCGTTGCCTTCTCCGACGAGTCGGTGTCGAGCACACCGGACATCACGCTCGGCTGATTGGCGACCACACCCACCGACCGGCCGTCGACCCGTGCGTACCCGGTGATGATGTTGGGCGCGAACAACTCTCCCACCTCGTGGAAGGCGCCGTCGTCGAACAGCTTGATGATGATGTCGTGCATGTCGTACCCGGCGTTGTCGTTGTCGGGCATGAAGTCGTTGAGCGACAGATCGGACTCGGTGATCTCCGGCTCGAGACCCGGGTTGACGACGGGCGGCCGCTCGTAGGCACTCGACGGCATGTACTGCAGGTACTCACGGACCCAGTCGAACGCGGACTTCTCGTCGGGGGCGACGTGATGGATGTTGCCCCACCGCGCCTGATTGTGCGCGCTGCCGAGGTCCTCGGCCGAGATCTCCTCGCCGTTCACCTGTTTCAGCACATCGGGTCCGGTCACGAACATGTACGACTTGTCCTCGACGGCCACCAGGATGTCGGTGTTGGCGGGGGTGTAGACCGCGCCGCCGGCGCACTTGCCCAGGATCACCGAGATCTGCGGCGCGAGACCGGAGAGCAGATCGTTGCGGCGACCCATCTCGGCGTACCACGCGAGTGAGGTGACGGCGTCCTGGATCCGCGCGCCGGCCGAGTCGTTGATACCGACCATCGGGCAGCCGATCTTGCCCGCCCACTCCATCAGCGAGGCGACCTTGCGGCCGAACATCTCACCGACGGTTCCGCCGAAGACCGACTGGTCGTGGGAGAATGCCGCCACCGGACGCCCGTGCACCAGCCCGTGTCCGGTGACCACGCCGTCGCCGTAACCACTCTCGGCCGCACCCGGCATCTTCGCCAGCGCACCGATCTCGACGAAGGTCCCGGGATCGAAGAGCATGCTCAGACGCTCACGCGGAGAACAGATCCCCTTCGCCGCGCGTTTCGCGAGCGCCTTCTCGCCTCCCGGCTCGCGAGCGGCCTCCAACTTCTGACGGAGGTCGGCGAGCTTGCCTGCGGTGGTGTCAGCCACGGTGTCTCACTTTCTACGCGACCACTGATTGACGATGAGCAGCCGTGCCGCTAGTGCTCATCGAGCCGTCCGACCCGCGCGGCCAGGTCGTTGCCGATCTTGGCGATGTACGGCTCGTCGACGATCGAGAGATGGTCACCGCCGACGTGGATGATCTCCAGGTCGTCGACGACCTCACCCCAGCGGCCGTCTTCGTCGATCTCGGCCCACTGCGGTTCGAGTTCGACGGCGCCGGCGTGCATCTTGTCGGCCCGGTACAGCACGACCTTGCCGTCGTAGGGTTCCGGCGCGATGCTGCTCAGCACGCGGTTCTCGATGAACGAGGTCCGCTGGTGTTCGATGATGCCGCCGGGGATCTTGGTACCCGACATCGACATCATCTCCATGATGATCGCGAACTGCCCCTCGTCGTCGGCCTCGACGAGCCGATCCATCGGGATCGGTACATCGGGGTCGAGGTCGTAGTTGCGGATCGCGAACTCCTTCCAGCGCTCGAGCCGCGCCCGCTTGCTGTCCGGCGTCTCGGTCATGTCCGCGCGAGGGCGCACCACGTCGATGAGGCCCACGAAGGCAACTTCTTCCCCGGCCTCACGCAGGAGTTGCGCGACGCCATAGGCGAGCGCACCGCCGAAGGACCAGCCGACCAGCACGTACGGGCCGTTCGGCTGCAGCTCACGCAGGCGCGGAAGGTATTCGCGCACACGGTCTTCGATCGATCCCTCGACTCCACGGTCGAAGCCGATGACGGGCCGGTCCGCCGGCAGACGCTTCAGCAGCGCCTCGTAGGCGGAGGTGTTCCCGCCCGCGGGATGGAACAGCAGGATCGGCGTCGGATCGCCGGCGGACGGGTCATAGACCTTCTTGCCGTCCGGGACGAGGCGCAGGTAGCGCAGGAACCCGTCGGTCGACGCGCCGGCATCGAGATGCTCGCGCACGTAGTTCGACATCTCCTCGATCGTCTCGGAGTCGAGGATGTCCTCGACGTCGAGATCCCCGCCGGTGCGCTCGTTGAGGCGATCGGTGAGCTGCTGGGCCACGTCCTCCGACAGCACCGGCAGCTTGTTGAAGATGCCGCCGGCCGAGGCCTTGGTGACCACCGCGTACGTGCCGAAGGTCAAGCGCTCGGCGGCATCCCGCGGCGGCACGTCCGAGCCGGCCGCCTCGGCGACGGCCCGCTGCGAGGTGATGTCGGTGGCCGGCTTCGGGGTTGCCGCGGGAGCGGCCGACTCCTCGACCGCCTCCTCGCGTGACGACACCTCCGGTTCGGGCGAGTTCGCGACCGCCTGCTCGACGTCGGTCAGATCATCGGCGATGTGCCGCTTCGGCTCCGGCGACTGCTCGCTGGGCTCGTCGGACTGACCGGCCGGTGCGGAGGCCGCCGACTCGCCGCCGGCGTTCTGCTCGTCGATGTAGGCATTGAGCGCCGCGGTGTCGAGTTCGCCACCGCCGGCGGCATTCTGGGCGAGATCGTCGAGCTGATCGCGATGCGTCACCGCGAAGTCGACGAACTTCTCGACGTCGGCGAGGTTCGCCTGGCGCATCGCCTGCAGTTGCAGCTGCGGGATGTCGAACTCGTACTCGACGCGGTTCTTGATCCGCACCGCCATCAGCGAGTCGAGACCGAGCTCGATCAGCGGGATCTCGCGCGGCAGGTCCTCGGGGTCGTAGCCCATGGACTCGCCGACGATGATCGCGAGCCGATCACCCACCGTCTCACCGGATTCGGGGTTCCATCGGTTGCCGATGTCGTCGACGACGTCGTCCTCGACGACCACCGTGTCATCGGCGAACACCTCGGCACCGGACCGTGCCGGGGCTGCCGGCGCGGCCGTGACCTCACCTGCGGTGTCGTCGAGGTCGCCGGTCACCGCCGCCTCGAACAGCAGCTGGAAGTTCTTGTCCGCCTTGGCGTGCACGGTCACCGCCGCACCGCCGGGATGCGGGCTCAGCGTCGTCGTGAGGGTTCCCGATGCCGGGATGGCGCTGTGCGCGACCGACGCCCCGACAGCCGCATTCGCCAGGACCTGGGCCGCCGCGGCACGCACCAGTTCACGCGGATCGGTGACCGCGGCCGCGTTGACCTCCCAGGCGTGACGGCCGTCGGGCAGTGCCACGTGCGATCCCGGGACCGTGCCGGCCGAGCCGCCCGAGGAGATCTTCGCGGTGAGCCAGAACTCCTTGCGCTCGAAGCGGGTACGCGGAATGGCCGCGTGACCACCGCGACCGAACAGCGACGCGACGTCGACCGGATGTCCGTGCACGTAGAGCTTCATCAGCGCGTTGACGAGTCCGTAGCTCTCGTCCTCCTTACGCCGCAGCGTCTCGATGAGCTCGGCGTCGTGCAGCCCAGCCGAGAAGGTCACCGCGGCAACGGAGATCAGGACGGCCGGGTTCGGCGAGAGCTCCAGGAAGGTGCGGTGGCCGTTCTCCACCGACTTCGCGATCGCCTGGCTGAACCACACGCTGTGGCGCAGGCCCTTGGTGAAGTAGTCGATCGTGTGGACGGGTTCGTGACCGGCGCGGTAGAAGACCTCGCGGTCGACCGAGCTGTAGAACCCGGTGGTGGGCCGCAACGGCGTGATACCGGTGAGTTCGTAGGCCAGCTCGCCCAGGAGCGGGTCCATCTGCGAGGTGTGGCTGGCGCCCTTGGTCGCCAGTTTGCGTCCGAGCTTGCCCTCCTTCTCGGCACGCTCGACGATGGCGTCGACCTGCGACTCCGGTCCGCCGATGACGGTGTGCGTCGGAGCGGCGTAGACACAGATCTCGAGGTCGGGGTAGTCGGTGAGGACGTCGGTGATGTCCTCGGCGCTGTACTCGACGAGCGCCATCAGGCGGATGTCGTCGCCCTGGAGCATCGACTCGCCCTCGCCCATCAGGCGCGAGCGCTGGCAGATCACCCGGGTCGCGTCCTCCAGCGAGAGACCGCCGCTGATGTACGCGGCCGAGGCCTCGCCCATCGAATGCGGCACGAGCACACCGGGTTCGGCGCCGTGGTGCCGCAGGGTGTCGGCGAGCGCGACCTGGATCGTGTAGATGCCGACCTGGCTCTGCTCGATGCCGTAGGTCTGCTCGTCGTCGACGAGCATCTCCGCGATCGAGTACCCGAGCTCGTTCTGCACCAGCTCGTCGACCCGGTCGACGTACTTGGCGAAGATCGGGTTCTCGGTGTAGAGCTGCTTGGCCATCTTGCGGTGCTGCGAACCGAAGCCGGAGAGCAGCCAGACCGCGGACGCGGCGTCGGGCGAATCCGACGAGTAGACAAGCGGATTGCTCTTGCCCTCGGCCACCGCGCGGACACCGGTGATCGCGTCGTCGTGCGTACGGGCCATGACGACGGCGCGCGAGCGTCCGTGGTTGCGGTGTGCCAGCGCGCGGCCGATGTCGGCGAGCGGCGTCGACCGTCCCTCGTCGGACTCGAGCCACTCGAGCAGGTCCGCGGCGGTCTTGCGCCGACGCGACGGCAGGAAGCCCGAGATGACCAGCGGCACAACCGAACCCTCGACCGCGCACGGTGCGAAGCCGGCGGCCGGATCCGACGCGGTCTCCTCGATCACCGGATCGACGTTCTTCGCCTGCGCGGCGAGCACGGCACGCTCGGCCTCGGTCAGGTAGACGTCGTCGTCGAGATCGGGTTCGTCGACGAGCGACGCCGACGCCGGCAACTCGGATGCGCCCGCATCGCCTGCGGGCGCGGACGCCGGCGCGAGATCCTCGGGCCGCACCTCGCGGACGACGACGTGCGCGTTGGTGCCGCCGAAACCGAATCCGGAGACACCGGCGACGGCATGACCGGAATAGCGCGGCCACTCGGTGGCCTCCGGGATGACCTTGAGATTGTTGGCGTCGAACTGGATGTACGGGTTGGGGCCGCTGTAGTTCAGCGACGCCGGGATGGTGCCGTGCTGCATCGCGAGCACGACCTTGGCCAGAGCACCCGCGCCCGCGGCCGACTCCATGTGGCCGTAGTTCGTCTTGACCGATCCGAGCAGCATCGGCGAGCCGGGGAGGCGTCCGCGACCGACCACGCGGCCCAGGGCGTCGGCCTCGATCGGATCGCCGAGGATGGTCCCGGTGCCGTGGGCCTCCACGTAGTCGACGGTGCGCGGATCGATCGCGGCGTCGGCATAGGCGTCCCGCAGGACGTCGACCTGCGCCTCGGGGTTCGGGGCCGGCAGGCCGTTCGAGCGACCGTCGCTGTTGACCGCCGAGCCCGCGATGACCGCCAGGACGTCGTCGCCGTCACGACGCGCGTCGGACAGTCGCTTCAGGACGAACAATCCGCCGCCCTCGGCGCGGATGAATCCGTCCGCGTCGGCGGAGAACGCCTTCACGTGCCCGTCCGCCGCCTGGGCGCCGATCTTGTCGAAACCGAGGGTGGCCGCCGGGTTGATGATCATGTTGACGCCGCCGGCCAGCGCGAGGTCGGATTCGCCGGTCCGCAGGCTGCGGACGGCCTGATGAACGGCCACCAGCGACGACGAGCACGCTGTGTCGAGGGCGATCGACGGCCCGCGGAAGTCGTAGAAGTAGGACACCCGGTTCGCGACGATCGCGGTGGAGGTGCCGGTCAGCGCATACGCGGCGGTGTCCTCGGCGCCCTCACTCAGGCCGAGGGTCGCCAGCAGCTGGTAGTCGTTCGTGGAGGAGCCGATGAACACACCGACCGGCGCACCCTTGAGATCGCTCGGCGGGATGTGCGCGTGCTCGAGTGCCTCCCAGGTCAGCTCGAGCGCGAGACGCTGCTGCGGGTCGACCATCTCGACCTCGCGCGGACTCATCTGGAAGAAGTCGGCGTCGAACGTGCGGACGTCGTCGAGATAACCGCCCTTGGTGTTGGCCGCGTCGAGGATCTCGACGAGCCGGGGATCGGACCGGAACTCCGACCACCGATCCGCGGGCAGGTCCGAGACACCGTCGACGCCGGCGATGAGCGCGTCCCACGTCGACTCGGGCGTCGTGCCCGACTTCGGGAACCGGGTCGAGAGCCCGACGATCGCGATGTCGTCGTCCGCGTTGCGCTCGCGCCGCCAGAAGGTGTCCGCATCGCCGTCGGCGCCCTCGTCGGGATCGCCCTCGATGATGCGCTGCGCGAGCGTGGCGATCGTCGGATGGTTGTAGACGACCGTCGCGGTGAGGATCACCCCGGTCTTGTCCTCGACGTCGGCGGCGAGCGCCACGGCGTCGCGAGACGAGAGACCGAGCTCCTCCATGGGACGGTCGACGGCGATCTGCTCGACGGGGAGCCCGGTCGCCTGTGACACCCACTCGCGCAGCCAATCACGAAGCTGGTCGACAGTGAGGTCACCGGCGGTCTCGCCGTCGGTGCCGGCCGCGGCGGAATCGATACTGCGGGCCTCGTCGGTATTCAGTTCAGACATCGCTTCCAGACTACTGATCTCGGGGCACCTGAACTGGTGCCGGGTGCATTATCAGCCCGCGGGGTGTCCGGGCGCGGCAACTCGACGCACTCACCCCGCCCGGGTCCGCAGATTCGCTACTCGGCGTCCGGGAACGCCGTCTGCTTGTAGCCGCCCCGGAGACTGCCGTCGATGTAGGCCGCACGGGTCGCGCGCCGCGCGATCTTGCCCGACGACGTGCGCGGGATCGAGCCGGCCGGGACCAGCAGGACGTCACGGACCATCACGCCATGACGCTGGGCCACCGCGGCACGCACGGTGTCGGCGACCTCCTGCGGGTCGGCCTTGCGGCCGGGTCCGCGCTCGGCGACGATGACCAACTGCTCGGACGCGTCGTCGGTGTCGGGCTTCAAGCCGCTGCCGGCGAACTCGAACACCTCGCCCGGCAACTGATTGGCCGGCACCGAGAACGCGGCGACGAAGCCGGGGCGCAGCGCGTCGCTGGCTTCCTGCGCGCTGTACTCGAGGTCCTGCGGGTAGTGGTTGCGGCCGTCGACGATCACCAGGTCCTTGACTCGCCCGGTGATGTAGAGCTCACCGTCGAGCCAGACCCCGAAGTCGCCGGTGCGCATCCAGATCGCGTCCGCGGGCGCACCCTCGGCGTGACTGTTCTCCGGGAGCGGGGTGACCAGCTTGTTGTGGAATGTCTCCTCGGTCTCCTCCGGCTTGTTCCAGTAGCCGGCGCCGATGTTCAGACCGTGCAACCAGATCTCCCCGACATGGCCGTCGGGCTGTTCGGTCGCCGTCTCGGTGTCGACGATGGTGGCCCACTGGCTCACCGCGACCTGACCACACGACACCTGCGCGACCGCGTTGGGCGCGTCGGACTCGACGAGGGTGAAACTGCCGGCGTTGAGGTCGTCGCGGTCGACATAGACGACCTTCGCCTCGTTCTCGCGCTGCGTCGCGGACACGAACAGCGTGGCCTCGGCCATGCCGTAACAGGGCTTGATCGCCGTCTTCGGCAGCCCGTACGGCGCGAACGCCTCGTTGAACTTCTTCATCGAGCTGACCGTGACCGGCTCCGACCCGTTGATCAGACCGATGACGTTGGAGAGGTCGAGCTCCTCGCCCTCCTTCGGCAGACCGCGCGCGGCGGCGTGCTCGAAGGCGAAGTTGGGAGCCGCGGCGAAGGTCTCCGCGCCGTCGGCGGCGGCGGCGAGCTCCTTGATCCAGCGACCGGGACGGCGCACGAATGCCTGCGGGCTCATGATCGTGATGTAGCGGCCGCCGAGCGCGGGCAGGATCACGGTGAGCAGACCCATGTCGTGGAACATCGGCAGCCAGGTGACGCCGCGGGCCTTGCGATCGATGCCGATGGTGTCGGAGATCTGCAGCACGTTCGCGGCGACCGCCTGATAGGTGATCTCCACACCGGCCGGGACGCGCGTCGAACCCGAGGTGTACTGCAGGTAGGCGACGGTGTCCTTGTTGTGGTCCTGACCGGCGACCGGTGCCACCCAGCTCGACCCGACCGAATCCGGGACGGCGTCGACGGCGATGACGCGCGGACGCTCCTTGGCCGGCAGCGGCGCGAAGAAGTCACGCACCGCCTCGGCGGACTTCGTCGAGGTGAGGATCGCGGTCGGCTTGCAGTCGTCGAGGACCGCGTGCAGTCGGTCGGTGTGTCCGGGCTCGTCCGGAGAGAACAGCGGGACGGCGACGTTGCTGGCGTAGAGCGCCGCGAAGAACCCGATCACGTACTCCAGCGACTGCGGCGCGAGGATCGCCACGCGGTCGCCCGGCTTGGTGACCTGCTGCAGACGTGCTGCAACGGCGCGGAGTCGCTTGCCGAACTGCGCCCACGTCAGATCCTGGGGCTCGCCATCGCGTTCGCGGCTGTAGTCGATGAACCGGTAGGCCAGTGTGTCGGCCTGTTCGCGGACGTTCTGCTCGACATAGTCGACCAGGGTCGCTTCCTCGGTGAAAGAGATGTTCCCGGTCTCATCGAGAAAGTCTTCGAGCTCAGTACTCAGCATTCATTACTCCTGTGCCCCCTCGTGGACTCCCCCACGCGGGCGCAGTTCTCCGGCGAGGTCTTGGCGACACCACCACGCAGTCCTGCTGTCCACGTCCTGTGCCGACCGCGGGATACGGTAGCGCACGTCCAGTTACCCAACGAAAAAACTCGCGTTCGTCATGCTCGGCTTCGCATGAGCGCGCGTCGCCCTTCGACGCGCGCCCCCGGGTTCACCGCCCCGTCACCTCGCTRTTGACTCGCGAGACCGTCGGCCATCCTACTCCCCCTTCAATTGCGCCAGCACGGGCGCAAAAGCATCCATCTGCGTGGGGAACACCCCTACGTAGGACATGGTGGTGCGGCGGCGCACCTCCCGGATCTGGTCGGCGATCTCGTCGAAGCTCCCGATCGCGATGTACGGCGAGGTCAGCACGTCGTCGACGGTGAACTCGGTGTCGTGCGCGATGTTGGGCGGATAGCCCTGTTCGAGCGCCTTCAGCGCCATCTCGGCGGTGGCGACCCGATCGTCGGTGATGACGATGACAGCGATCGTCCAGTTCAGTTCGAGCTCGTCGAACCGGTCGCCGGCGACCTGCCGGATCCGGCCGACACGCTCGGCGGTCTTCTCGATGGTCATGTCGGACAGCTTCATCTTGCCGTCGGTGGTGGTGCCGGGCGCGACGGAGATGATGTCGGCGTGCTTGGCGGCCAGGGCGAGCATCTTGGGTCCGCCGCCGCCGACGGCGATCGGCGGACGCGGTCCCTGCCGCGGCCGCGGACTGCCCTCGAGGCCCTTGATCTGGTAGAACTCGCCGTCGAAGTTCACCGTCTCCCCGCGCATCAGGCCGTCGAGGACGGTCAGCGCCTCGTCGAGGCGACGGATGCGGACGCCGGGCGACTCGAATTCGATCCCGGCCTTGTCGAACTCCTCTTTCATCCACCCGGCGCCGATGCCCAGCTCGAGTCGTCCCTTGCTCAGGACGTCGATGGTGTTGGCCTCCTTGGCGAGGAGGGCGGGATGACGCCAGCCGTTGGCCAGCACCGATGTCGCGAGGCGGATCGTGCTGGTGGCCTGCGTCAACGCGCCGAGCGCCGCGAGCGGACCGACCTGGTTGCCGAGGTGGTCGGGCACCGCGAAGGTGTCGTAACCGTACTCCTCGGCGGTCTGCGCGAGCTTGACGAACTTGCGGGCGCCGCCCTCGTCCTTGTTGCCCTCACCACCCGCGCCGAAGCGGAACTTCCGCAATCCGGCCGAGGTGGCACCGGCATCGCTCGGGGGTTGCGTCATCGCTGTCCTCTCATCGTGATCGCCGGCTGGTGAGGTCGCGTGCGGCGTCTGCGGCGCACTGCGGTGTTCCTCGGGCCAGCCCAACACGTTAATGCAGCGTGACGGCGCCGCCAAACGAATCGGCCGCAGCCGCGACAAGAGGTTACCGGCCGGTTAGTTCGACGATGCGCCCGGTCGGGTGAGTCGCGTCCGAGACGCTTCCATCCGGTCAGCCGTGACCGGCAGATTGCCGGTCAGTTGTGCTTCGGCTGGGGTGCGTCCTCGATGAGATCCTTGGACCAGTCGTACATCCACTGGGTCGCGGTCTGACCGTCGTTCTCCCAGTAGCGGGTGGTCGCGTACATCGCGTGGACGGGATTCGACGCCGCGTTCGCCAGCTTCGACACCGCCGCCAGCGGGTTGACGATCGTCGGCGAGTCACAGATGAGATCGCCCGGGGCGCAGATGGATTGAACCCGGTCGCGGAGATCGCCGAAACCGCCGGTGCGCGGGCCGGTCATGGAGATGCCGGGAACGAGGTTGCCCATGCCGCCGAGCGCGATCTCGGCGCCCACGCCGTTCGGGCTCGGCTCGATGTCGTTCTGCTCACCCGGTTGGCGCCGACCGTCGGCGATCAGCCCGACGCCCAGCACGAGATCCTGGTCACCGTCCTCGAGCACGCCCCGGCCGTTGCCGATGTTGCTGGCCAGATCGCCGGCGATGACCGCACCCTGACTGAATCCCATGATCACGTAGCTCGTCAGCGGGCAGCGTTCGTTGGTGGAGATGATCTTGCCCGCCGCGCGCTTGTATCCCTGCGTGCGTGACACGTTGTAATCGGCCTGCCGGTCGGCGAGGTTGGTCGGATTCCGGAACTGCGCCGTGTAGGGAACGGTGTAGATCTCGCTGCGGGACGAGTCGAAGTCATTCGAGAGGGCACGCGACACGCGCAGCATCAACGAGTTCGGATTCGCCGACGGCGCGTACGGATCGTCGTCGGCGCTCGACTCCCAGGTGCCGGGCACGACGACGGTCAGAACGTCCGGGCAGTCCGCAGGCTGTGCATCCGGCCGTTCTTTCGACGGCGGGGTCGTCGACGGCCCGCCGGGGCCGATCGGCGCGGGTCCCGGAGCCAGCCACACCAGAACCAGCACGACGATGAGCACGATCGCGATGACCGCGAGCGCGAGGAGGAGCAGCGCGAAAGCGCCGAGCCGCCGGACGGGACCCTTCCGGATGCGGCCCGCGGCGTTGCGTCGAGCGGCCACGTCAGCAGTAGTGCTGTTCGGCCGCGCGGATGACCTTGTCGGCCTTCGAGTTCGCTTCCTCGACGTTGTCCGCCCCCGGACCCACAGAGGCGGTGACGAAGGCCTTCACCATGCTCGGGTCGGTGCCCTTCTGCTTGGCACCACAGACGTACTTCGCCATCGTCAGGGCCACTGAATTGTCGTTGTCACCCATGAACGTGACGTCCTGCTGCTTCAACGCGGCGAGATACGCGCGGGCCTTGTCGTCGAGCGGCTGGCCGCTGGGTCCGGGGAAGCTGGCCGGGACCTTCGTGCTGGGGTTCGGTTCGGTCGCCGGCAGCTCCGACGTGCCGCCGGGCGTGGACGGGGTGGTCTCCTCGGATGTGGAACCCTGCGACGCGCTCGTCGAGGGAGCGGCCGAATACAGCGACGTCGTCGTGACCGGGTTGTTGGTGATCGGCGCACTGGCCGTCGAGTCATCGGCGCAGGCCGACACGGACCCGAGCGCGAGAGCGAGGCCCGTCACGGCCAGCACCAGCCGCACACACTTCGTTGTCATCGCCACTTCCTGCCGAACCTTTCGGGTCGAGATCAACGCACCGCCGGACGGTCTCGTCCGGCGACACTCACGTCCGGCCTGCGGCCGATCGCAACGCAGGGGCACCCTGCGTCGCACACCACGTCAGGCTACCGTCCGCGCGAGGCCGTTCCGGCCGCCGCACCAGCACCACCTGCGGTAACGGTCCGATTCCTCAGCGAAGTTTCAGGCCGTACACACGTGGGGTCGAGGTTGGGGCACCGTCGGCGCCCCGTCCCCTCCTTCTGACCGTCACTTCAGGACCTTGGTGCCGTCCTTCGCCGTCCAGGTGATCCGGCCGTGCTCGAAGTGGTTGACGCGGCCCTTGCCGTCGCGGGTCGGGAGTTCGTCGGTCGTCGGCTTGCCGAGACGTCCGCTCGGTCCACCGGCAGCGACGTAGGCGCCACCGATCGCGCCGGTGACGATCTTCGGACCCTTCGGGCCGGTGAACATGCGTCCGCCGGCGAAGTCCTGTGCCTTGCCACCGGCAACCGGGTACGACGGGGTGAGGCAGCCCCCGAGCGTCGCCTTGTTGGCGTCCCAGACCTTGCGGAAGGCGCCGTCGACGCGGCATGCGACCGCGTCGCGCGACAGTCCGAGGGCCGCGGCGGCCTGCGGCCACGCCTGCATCATCTCGAACTCCCAGTACGGCCAGGTGTGGGTGCCCGACGGCCGGTAGTTCGCCTGGCCCGGAATACCCTTGCGATTCAACTGGATCGCGAACTGTTGCGAGGTCACGCGGCTCAGCATCTCGAGTCCGACGCCGGAATAGTTGGTCGCGAGCATCGGGATGTCCGACGGCTTGTCGTGCGGCCCGACCATGCCGTTGCCCGAGGAGACGTACAGGCTCGTGCCCTGCAGTTTGTCGACCATCAGATAGGGGTCGTGCTCTTTCCACGCCGGATCGGACGGCGGACCGAACATCTTCATCGAGTCGTAGCCGCCACCGTCGCGCACCGCGAACTGGATGGCCTGCGGCATGCCGAACGAACTCAGCTGCAGGATCCCCGAGAACGACGCCGCGAACTTGTAGAAGCCGGGATTGCGCGCGGCCAGCATCATCGCCGCGGATCCACCCATCGAGAGTCCCTCGATGCCGCGGACGTCCGTGGAGCGCCAATCGTTCTCCAAGATGGGCGGCAGTTCCCGCATGAGGAACGTCTCCCACTTGTAGTTCTTGCCGCGGTCGGGTTCCTTCCAGTCGGTGTAGAAGCTCGACTCACCACCGATCGGCAGGATGACGTTGACGTTCTTGTCCTTATAGAAGTCGACGATCTTGGTGTTGATGATCCAGCCGCTCTGATCGTCCTGCGCGCGCAGACCGTCGAGCATCGTCAGCTGCGGGAACTTCTCCTTCGGCTTCGCGTGCCAGTCACGGGCCAGCAGGATCTGCACCTGGATGTTGGTGTTCATCGCCGGCGAGTAGACCCACAGGGCCACGCGCCGGTCGGTGTACCAGTAGGTGTTCGTCACCCTCGCCGGCTGGGCGGCCGGCACCGACGCCGGAGCGACCGGGGCGCGCGAGCTCGGTGGCGCGGGCGCCGGAGCGCTCGGCGACGCCGGGGGCGCGGGCGGGGCCGGAGCGGGCTCGGCGCCGGCGAGACCGTTGCCGATGACGAGCACCGCGGCGGTCGCCAGCGCGACCACGGCGGCCGTCACCGGGCGAAGAGTCGCCCGACGACCGGCCGGGCGCGCGTCACCCTGTCCTGCGTCAGCCGGTCGCGCGTCGACCCTGCCTGTACCACTGTTTCGCCGCATCACTCTCCAGAACTCCTTCGCCCCTGTACGCCGGCGCCCGCAGCGTCGTGACCGATTCCCCGTCAGTCACACGTGCCTCATGAGTATCAAACGCCTCAGGAGTTTCTTACACGCCGCAGCGAGGCCTGTCCGCACGCCACGCTGTGACACGTGGGATTTGTGTGACAGTTGATATCTGTGGGGTCGGACGCCCGCTGGAAACCACCCTCCATACAGGGGCGGCGGACTGTAGGGCGTTGGAGCCCCTCTGGAGGGTGGTTTTCAGCGTGGACCTCAGAGCAGGGCGCGCCCACGCACGACGACGCCCCGCCCGAAAACCCGAGCGGGGCGTCGTGTGGCCGGCGGACCGGCGATGTCAGATCAGCGGAAGAACCCGCGGTTCTTGGCGTTCCAGATCATGTCCTGCCAGTAGCCCCAGGCGTGGGTGCCGTTGGCGTAGTAGGTCATCAGCGGGACGCCCTGGACAAAGGCCGCGGCCTCGAAGGCCTTGGACTGTGTGAAGGCGAGCAGCTCGAGGGTCGAACCCTTGAACAGGTCGTCGAACACGTTGGGCAGTGCGTTGTAGCGGCCGAACAGACCGTTACCGGAACCGACGAACACCTTCATTCCGCGCATCAGGCCGATGTTCCAGAAGGGATCGTTCTGGAACCAGCGGATGCTCCACGGCGGGCCCCACATCGCGTCGATGTTCCACGGCTTCGGGTCGACGTCGAGCATCGCCAGGCGCAGCGCGGTACGCATGCCGGGCGCGCTCAGGAAGTTGTAACCCGAGAGCGAGCCGGCGCGGTCGAAGTGCTGACGGTTCTGGGCACCGAGGACCAGTGCGGCGTTACCGCCCATGGACAGGCCCATGATGGCGTAGCGCTTCGACGGTCCGACGCGGAAACCACGGGCGTCGAGCGCGCTGATCAGGGTCCGACTGATGACGCAGTTCCACCGGTACCGGTAGGGCTGCCGGTTGAAGTTGCTGGGTGCGTCCCAGTCCGTGTAGAAGCTCGCGGGTCCACCGATGGGCTCGACGACGTTGACGCCGGACTTCACCATCTCCTGGACGTTGGTGTTGATCTCCCAGCCGCTGTAGTCGTACTGGGCGCGCATGCCGTCGAGGAGGATGACGGTCTTGTAGTTGCCGGGCTTCTTCCAGGCGCGGACCTTGACGTTCGGCATCCCGCAGCCGTTGACCCAGAACTCCTGCTTGCCGACCTGCGTTCCGCCGATCCGGGCGTTGGCCTGGCCGGCGACGACACCGGTCAGTCCCACAACTGTCAGGATGGCGACGAAAGCGGCGATCAACCGGTTGCTCATCCGGTTGCGCGCAGGCCTCGGCGCCTCGGTGGCAGCTTCACGCATGTACAGAATCTCCCTCTTCAGCCGATCGGCCGGAACTCATGGTCCCCGGTGGCCTACCGGTCCTTGTGCGTCACACATTTTTCGTCCCCCGGCTCATTGCGCGGCGCGACGTCGTTCACGAGTCGTTCTCGCATGCGATTCACCGTCGGCGAGCCTATTCGATGCCCCCGAACGTGACAAACCATGTGATCGCGATCACAACCCCCGTCACTTCGGCGTCCCAGCAGTTCAGAACGCCTCAGTCACGACCTTTCTATCGGCCGCGCCCACGGGGACGTTACCGATCCGAGATGTTCGACGGCAACTCCACAGGTTCGACCCCGCGTTTTCTCGGGATTCTCTTGGTGTCGTGTGGTTGGGTGCCGCGCCCGGGCGCGCGTAACTAGCGTGGGTTCACCGGCGGTGGCATCTCCAGGCCGCAGCGCTGGATCTCGTACTCCGGCTCACGCTGGATGCGGTAGCTGTTGAAGGTGAACGCCTGACGCAGGTTGTGCTTGAAGCGGTCGAAGGACCACGGTGCCTCGAACGAGGCGAACCGGTCCTTGGTCTCCGGGCACTGCAGCGCCACCTGGGCCTGACGGACCAGGTCCTCGTCGAGATAACCGGGCAGCACGGGGCGGCGCGGGTATGCCCCGGCCTCGGCGACGACCCACTCGCTCGGCAGGATCTTGTCGTGGCCGATACGGCCGTCCTCGAGACGCTCGGTGTGCGCGGCGAGCGGGTACGCCAGACCCATCTGGTCGATGACGCGCACATCCAGCGGGGCGTTCATGCTCGTCATGCCGAGGTTGAGGAAGTAGACGGTCACCTGCCGCTCGGCACCCTTCGGCATCACGGCGGGAAGTTGCGCCACGTACCACTCGTCGTAGTTGAACGACGGCAGGATGACGCCGCCGTCCTCGCGGTACTCGTCGATCTTCTCGACCATCGCGCTCATGCGCGGGTAGTCGAGGTAATCCTCGGCGGTCACGGGATTCTCGTTGCCCATGTTGGTGACGTAGAAGCGGCGCTCGTCGACGATGCCGCTGCGGCCGATGTCGATGCCCGCGTTCGGCAGCACGTTGGCGTGGGTGGAGACCGCCCACACCACGACGGTGATCCACATGGCGCTCATGGCCACCGCGCCGACCAGTTGGGCCCGCGCGCGCCGGCGGTCGGCGGGGCTGAATTCGGGCGCCGGAGCCGCGTCGTCCACCGGGTCGGAGATCACGGACTCGGAGTCCGTCGACGGCCGGCGACGGAACGCCGCACCGACGTGGGCGGGAATCGTCACCGGCACGACCATCAAGGGCAACAGGGTGATGAAGACCGGAACGAGCAGCACCCGGCCGTGCATGAAGTCGCCGCCCTGACGCATCCAGTAGACGATCAGCACGATGCCGGCGAAGACCACGACGGTCACGACCGCGGTCGAGGACTGCAGCCGGCGCGACCATCCGGCGAGGCGCGTCGACCGGGTGTCCGTCGTCGAGTCGGCCGTTGCGTCAACCGAATCCGCGGTCGCGTCGGCACCCGTGGCGTCGGCCCTCTTCGACCGCATGCGGCCGCCGACGACCAGCAGCACCCCGGCCACCGCCGCCAGGACGACCGGCAGCACGAGCACGTACGGGCCGAAGAGATTGGTCAGATAGGCGAAGCCCTGGTCCCACTTGGCACCGCTGGCGTCCTTCGCGACTGCGGGGTTGGGAACCAGCAGGGCGTAGTAGCCCATCCGGAAGATCTGGTAGCCGACCGGCAGGGTCCCCGCGACCACGACGACGCCCAGACGCATCTTCCAGCCGAGGGGCGCGAAGAACACCAGCAGCAGCACGAGGCCGCCGAGGATCGCCAGTTCGGGCCGGATCAGCGGCGCCAGACCGGCGGTGAAGGCGAGTACGAGCGTGGCCGCCGCGCTCCTGCGGCTCGTGCGCGGGCCGCGCCGCGCCCAGGCGACGAGCTGGCACCACAGGACGGCCGCCCAGAAGATGCAGAGTCCGTTCTCGAGCCCGCTCGTGGCGAAGTCGCGCGCGGGCGGAATGGCGATGTAGATGACCGCGCCGAACGGCAGCAGCAGGGTCCAGCCGTCGCCGGTGAGCCCGCCGATGCGTGTTCCGAACAGTCGCGCGCTGCCGTACATCGCGATCGGGATCGCGGCGACCGAGCAGACCAGCGCCACCCAGAGCGCGACGTACTCGAGTTGACCTTCGGTGAGCCACGCCCAGAACCACAGCAGGTAGGTCCAGGCGGTCGAGGTGTTCGCCTCCACCCGCTCACCGGCGTTGAAGACCGGACCGTTGCCGGCGAAGAGGTTGCGCAGCGTCCGCAGGACGATGAGTCCGTCGTCGGCGATCCACCGGCGCTGCCACGCACCGATCGCGAAGAACGTCGTGACGACGGCGGCCCCGACGACGAAACTGATGACCGCGACCTTGGTGCGGCCGGTCGTCAGCGCCCGGAATCCGGTTGGCGACTCATCAATTGACTGCATAGACCGCGACACCCACACACACCAGCCACGCCACGGCGAGCAGCTGCAGGACACGATCGCCGAGCGCGATCTCCTCGGGCTCGCCCGCGGCACCCCCGTCGACGTCGACGGCGTAACGGAGGATCGCCACGGTGAACGGCACCATCGAGATGGCGTACGCGACGTTGGTGTCGCCCTTGTCGAAGGCCCACAGGCCGTAGAAGATCACGACCGCGGTCGCCGACAGGGTCCACACGAAGCGCAGGTAGGTGGTCGTGTAGTACTCGAGGGCCTTGCGGATCTTGGCGCCCGTGCGTTCGGCGAGCTGGAGTTCGGCGTAGCGCTTACCCGCCGCCATGAAGAGCGACCCGAAGGCCATCACGAGCAGGAACCACTGCGACAGCACGATCTCGGCGGCGACACCACCGGCGATGGCGCGCAGCAGGAAGCCCGACGACACGATGCAGATGTCGATGACGGCCTGGTTCTTCAGGCCGAAGCAGTAGCCGAGCTGGATCACCAGGTAGATGGCGATGACGACGGCCGTCTGCCAGTTGGCGAGGAACGCGATGCCGATCGAGCCGACGAGGAGGACGGCGGCGAGGACATAGGCCAGGGTCACCGGGACGACGCCGGCCGCGATCGGCCGGAACCGCTTGGTCGGGTGGTTGCGGTCGGACTCGACGTCCATCGCGTCGTTGACCAGGTAGATGCTCGACGCGGCGAGGCAGAAGGCGACGAAGGCGATACCGGCGGAGCCCAGCACCGAGACGTCGGTGATGTTGCCCGCGGCGAGCGGAGCGGCGAGCACCAGGACGTTCTTGACCCACTGCCGCGGCCGGACGGCCTTGATCAGCCCGGACGTCAGGTTCTTCGGCGGTCCGAGAACCTTCCCGTGCTCGATCGGCTCCTCGCTCATGCACTCTCCCTGTGTCGTGTCACCCGCGCGATGACGGGGGACGCGGCAAGACGCAGCGTCCCGCCGGGGACCGCGGCCGTCAGGCCGAGCCGGGCCAGGACGCGCGCCGCGCGGCGGGCACGTCCGGACTCCTGGTCATTCCGGGTGGGTTCGAGCAGCACCTTATCGCCCACGATGACCGCCGCTGCGCTCGCGGCACCGATCGCGGCACCCGCGGTGACGTCGGTCGGGTAGTGCACGCCCAGCACCAGTCGGGACAGCAGCATCGGCGGGACCAGCACAGCGGGCAGCACCTTCGGGTCCCAGCCGGCGGCGCGGCCGATGAGGATCGCGGCCGCGGTGGTCGAGGTGGCGTGTGAGGACGGGAAACTCAGTTTGCTCGGCGTCGACACCCCGAKGGCGATCGCCGGGTGTGCGGGCCGCGGGCGGCGCACGATCCGCTTGATGATCACCGACGCGGCGTGCGCGCCGAAGGCGCCCACTCCCGCCTCGAGCCAGAGCTGTTGCGCCCGTACGTCACCGCGGCGGCGGGCCAGGGCCCAACCGGTCCCCGAGATCGCGAGCCAGCCCAGCGCGTGCTCGCCCACGTGCGACAGTCCGCGCGCGGCCGGGCGGACGCCCGGGCGGGCGCCGAGCCCGGCCTGGATGGCGACCAGCGCCTTCTCCTCGCCGTTCAGGGGACGCGGGGTGTCGTCGGCCGGGACCTTCCCCGTCTCCGCACGGTCCTCCAGGACCGTGTCGCCCCCGCTGCCGATCACCGGACCATCAGATTCCGAAGACACCCGCCCAGCTCTCCTTCGACGTCAGGTCGCGGTGTGCGGACCTGTACTGCTGCTTCATCTCCGGGAACTTGTCCTGCAATTCCTTCACGAGGGCGAAATGTTCCCGGGCGAGCTCGATCATCTTCTCGCGGTCGCGCTGCCGGTAGACGACGCCGCGGCCGTCGGCGGTGGTGACCGTGACACCGTCGACCCGTCCGAGGGAGAACCATCGCGCCTCGATCGGAGGGAAGTTGGCCTGCGGCACCTCGTGATGCCGGGGATCGGCCGGGCGGACATTGTTCACCACCGCGGCGGTCAGCGCCTTGATCTTGCTGATCGGGTTCAGCGGTATCGAGGTCCCGAGATGCGTTGCCTCGCCCGAGGTCCGCGGCAGCTCGGTCGCCGAGGGGAGGACGACCGCGTCCGGATACTGCTTGCGCATCTGCGCGACCTTCGGCAGCGCGGTGGGCAGCAGACTGCGGATGTGATCGGGTCCGGCGAGGAAGTCCCGGATCGCCTCGTTCTGGATCGCGACCGTCGAATACTCCAGGCAGAGGAGGTGTTTCGCGGTCGCCTTGGTCATCGACCGGACGATCCCCTTGATGGGACCGTCGTGGTGGATCGAAGCGACGACGAGCCGGTTGCGCAGGTGGAAGTACGCCTGCCAGTCGATCGCGTCGTCCTTGTCGCTCCAGGCCATGTGCCAGATCGCGATACCCGGCACGGTGGCGGTGGGGTAACCGGCCTTCGACGCGCGGAGTGCGAACTCCCAGTCGTCCCACTTGATGAACAGGGGCATCGGGAGGCCGATCTGCTCCGCACATTCGCGCGGGATCATGCACATCCACCAACCGTTGCCCTCGACGTCGATCCGCCGGTGCAGGTTCTTCGAGTTCTCGCGGTCGCGCAGTGGGTGTTTGGAGAAGTTGTGGTCGTACTCGACGAACGGCGCCGCGGTCCACATGAAGGTGTCGCGCCGGATGACCTCACCCATGCAGTGGAGGTGACTGCGGTCCTGCAGGTTCAGCATCTGACCGCCGACGAGCATGGGCGCCTTCGCGAATCGCGACATGGCCAGCGCCCGCAGGATCGAGTCGGGTTCGATCGCGATGTCGTCGTCCATGTAGAGGACGTAGGGCGAGTCGGTGAGCCGCAGCGCCTCGTACATGATGCGCGCGTACCCGCCCGAGCCGCCGAGGTTGCCCTGGTCGAAGATGTGCAGCCGGTCGCCGAGAGCGGCCGCGGCCTCGGTGTACCCGGGTTCGTCGACGACCTTCTTGGTGCCCTGGTCGGGCATCATCACCGCGTCGATCACCTCGTCGACCATGGGGTCGGAGGTCAACGCGGCCAACGCGTTCACCGCGTCGGTGGGGCGGTTGAAGGTCGGGATGCCCACCGTGACGCGCTTGGTCTCCGCGTCCGGGGTCGGCGCCTCGATGGGCGCGTACCAACCGGCGGAGACGATCTCGGTGTCGGTGTCGGTGGTGACGTCGAACCAGATCCAGCCGCCGTCTTCGAAGGGGCCGAGGTCCAGCTCGAATTCGACTACGCCGCGGCCGGTTTCGTCGGTGTCGACGAGATCACCGCCGATGCCGATACGCGACCCGTCGATCTTGGAGCGGTACAGGTCGACGCGACAGGTGCCGATCACCTCGACGCGGAGCACCACGGAGTCGAGGATGCTCCAGCGGCGCCAGTAGGCCGCGGCGAAGGCGTTGAAGTAGGTCTCGAAACTCACCTCGGACTCGGCACCGAGGAGCACCGAGGTCCGGCTGGGGGCGTGCGCCCGGCGGTTGTTGCTCTCGGACTCCACGACGTACAGCGACCGGACGTCGAGCGGTTCGCCTGCGCGCGGGAAGATCACCCGCTGCAGAAGGGATTTCGCTTTCGACGGCCCCACTCCGGCGTCGGGGATCTCGGATTGGTTCACGGGAGTCACCGTCATCTATTCGGCTCCTGCGGGGTCGGCCACCAGCGGCGCACCATCACGCAGATGCGGTGCCAGGGTGTTGTCGAACATGGTGAGCGCACTCGCGATCGCCATGTGCATGTCGAGGTACTGATAGGTGCCCAGGCGACCGCCGAACAACACTCCGGCACTTGCGGTCTCGGTGCGGGCGAGGTCACGGTAGGTGGTCAGCATCGCCCGGTCCTCGGGTGTGTTGATCGGGTAGTACGGCTCGTCGTCGTTCTCGGCGAACCGGCTGAACTCCCGCATGATGACCGTCTTGTCGTCGGGGTAGGAGTCCCGCTCGGGATGGAAATGCCGGAACTCGTGGATACGGGTGAACGGGACGTCGGCGTCGTTGTAGTTCATCACCGGTGTGCCCTGGAAGTCGCCGGTGTCGAGCACCTCGGTCTCGAAGTCGAGTGTGCGCCAGCCGAGTCGGCCGGCCGAGTACTCGAAGTAACGGTCCACGGGGCCGGTGTAGACGACCGGGGCGTCGGGACTGTCGGCGCGCAGCTGCTCACGGACGTCGAACCAGTCGGTGGACAGGCGCACCTCGATGCGGTCGTCGGCCGCCATGTTCTCGAGCCACGCGGTGTAACCGTCGACAGGTAGACCCTCGTAGGTGTCGTTGAAGTAGCGGTTGTCGAAGGTGTAGCGGACCGGAAGCCGGGTGATGTTGCCCGCGGGCAGTTCCTTGGGATCGGTCTGCCACTGCTTGGCGGTGTAGTGCTTGATGAACGCCTCGTACAACGGGCGGCCGATCAAGCTGATCGCCTTCTCCTCGAGATTGCGCGCCTCGGCGGTCTCGATCTCGCTGGCCTGCTCGGCGATCAGCTTCCGCGCCTCGTCGGGACTGAAGTAACGGCCGAAGAACTGGCTGACCAGCCCGAGGCCCATCGGGAACTGGTAGGCCTGCCCGTTGTGCAGCGCGAACACCCGGTGCTGATAGCCGGTGAAGTCGGTGAACTGGTTGACGTATTCCCACACCCGCTCGTTGGACGTGTGGAACAGGTGCGCCCCGTACTTGTGGATCTCGATGCCGGTCGTCGGCTCGGCTTCGGAGTACGCGTTGCCACCGAGGTGGTCGCGCCGGTCGAGCACGAGGACCCGTTTGCCCAGCTGCGTCGCGGCCCGCTCGGCGACGGTGAGGCCGAAGAATCCGGAGCCGACGACGATCAGGTCATAGCTGCTACTGGTTGCCACGGGTCCTCAGGGTAACGGACCCTCCCTGAGTAATCTCCGAGCCACGTGGCCTGGCACGGAAGCCGGGTATTGTTTCGAACATCGGCCTGTAGCCCCCGGGCCCCATCCTCTCCTGTGACCAGTTCGGGGTTTGAGTGACGCCGCTGTTCGTACGATCGCCCGACGACCGGGTGTCCGCGACCCTTCGTGACGCCCCTCCGCAGGCTCCGGGGCTCCTCAGGGAGCAGACACAAACACCTCCGCAGGCTCCGGGGCTCCTCAGGGAGCAGGCAACGGCTCCGATCGAGCGCATCGTCGTCGTGGTGCCCGTCCACAACGAGGCCGAGCGTCTGCCCGCGTGCCTCGAAGCCCTGCAGGCCGCGGCCACGGAGGTGCCGATCCCCGTGGAGGTGATCGTGGTGCTCGACGCCTGCGACGACGACTCCGCGACGCTGGTCACGGACGAGGTGTCGACCGTGGTGGTCGATGTCCGCTGTGTCGGCGCGGCGCGCGGAGCCGGTTTCGCGTCCGTGGTTGCGTCGTCGTCGGAACCGGACACCACGTGGTTCGCGACGACCGATGCCGATTCGACGGTTCCGCGCGACTGGTTCGCCGAGCATGTCGCCGCCGCGGACGCGGGGGCGGACGCGTACGTGGGCACGGTCACCCCGGACGGTTTCGACGAGTGGCCGGCGGGAACGGGCGAGATGTACCTGCGGGAGTACGACCCGTCCCCCGGGCACGGCCACGTCCACGGCGCCAATCTCGGCGTCCGCGCCTCGACCTACGCCGACGTCGGCGGGTTCCGTGAGGTCGACACCGATGAGGACGTTGATCTCGTCGACCGCCTGCATGCCGCGGACGCGGTCATCGAACGGGGTGCGCACGCGCCGGTCCGCACCTCGACGCGACGCGACGGGCGCGCACGGCACGGCTTCGCGGGCTACCTGCGGCAACTGTCCGGGGCCCGGCCCGACGAGGTCGCCGGGTGACGCCCGCACGGGCACGCGCGATCGTCGGCGACCCGTCCTTCGCGCTCCCCCGCCCGGGCGGCGGACGCACCCTCGACCGGTTCGCCGCCCTCGTCCGGGCCTGCTCCGACGACATCAGCACGGGTCGCCTCGTCGAGGCGCACGCCGACGCCGACGCCATCCTCGCCGAGATCTGCGACGGCGGGACCGCCCCGGGCGAGTTCTGGGGTGTGTGGGCGGCCGAGACCCGCGGGAGCGGCGTCGACGCCCGCCGCGGCGCACACGGCTGGGAACTGAACGGGACCAAGGAGTGGTGCTCGGGCGCGTCGTCGTGCACCCACGCGCTGGTCACCGCGCGCACCGACACCGGCAACCGGTTGTTCGGCGTCGACCTCGGCCACCCGGGGGTGTCCGCGGACAGCTCCGGGTGGGCCAACGCGGGCATGCGGGACTCCGACACCGGGACCGTCACGTTCGACGCCGTGCCCGCCGACGCGATCGGCGAACCGGGCGCATACCTCGACCGGCCGGGATTCTGGCACGGCGGGATCGGGGTCGCGGCATGCTGGTTCGGCGGGGCCCGCAAGGTCGCGGCGCCGCTCTACCGCGCGGCCGCCCGTTCCGACGACCCGCTGCTGCTGATGCACGCCGGCGCGGTCGACGCCCATCTCGCGTCCGGTTGGGCGCATCTGCAGGCCGCGGCACGCGAGATCGACACCGACCCGGGCGCGCCGTCGAAACGACTCGCCTTCGCCGTGCGCTGGTCGGTCGAACAGGTCGCGACCGCGGTGATCGACCGGGTGGGACGCGCGCTCGGTCCCGGCCCGCTGTCCGCCGACGCCGGTCACGCGCAAGCCGTCGCCGATCTCACCGTCTACATCCGGCAGTCCCACGCCGATCGAGACCTCGCAGTACTCGGCGCACTGACCGACGGCGTCCCACCCGGACCGGGATCGGCGGGTCCATGACCGCCGACGGCTCCCCCTCGGCGCACCGCTTCGGCGCCACCCCCACCTCGGCGGAGGGAACTCCGGAATCGGAATGGCAGCGGTGGTTCGCCGCGCGGGATCCGTGGCCCGAAATCGAGCCGGGCGTCCGGCGGCTCGTGGTCCTGGCCGCCCATCCCGACGACGAGGTACTCGGGGTCGGCGGGCTGATGGCGGCTGCCCACCGACGTGGCATCGAGGTCGTCGCGCTCTGCCTGTCCGACGGCTCGGCGTCGCACCCTGGTTCGCCCACGCTCTCGCCCGCCGAGCTGGCGATTCGGCGACGCGCCGAAGTGGACTCCGCGACATCGGTTCTGGGCATCGAACCGATGCGATGGTGCGGGCTCGGCGACGGCACGCTCGCCGACCACGAGGACGAGATCGAGACCATCGTCGAGCACACCCTCGCCGAGCAGCCGGAGACCCCGACGGCCCTGCTGGCGGTGTGGGCGCACGACGGTCATCCCGACCACGAGGCCGTCGGACGGGGTGCCCGACGCGTCGGCGACCGATGTGGTGTCCCCGTCTGGATGTATMCGATCTGGATGTGGCACTGGGCGACACCCGACGATCCCGACATCCCGTGGGAGCGGATGCGGACCTTCGTCCTCGACGACGATCTCGAGGCCGCCAAGCGAGAGGCCGTGCAGGCCTTCGACACCCAGATCCGCCCGCTGTCACCCGCCCCCGAAGACGCGACCGTCCTCGGACCGCACATCCTCGACCGCCTCCTCCGCGATCGGGAGTTCGTCTTCGTGTGAACCACGACGCTCACGACATGGGCATCGACGACGGCCCGGGACGGCACTCGACACCGACGATCATCAGGACGGACGACATGGCCGACGACCACACCGCCGGGAGCCGAGAAGGGCTCGCCGACAACTACTTCCACGACATGTACCGAGACAGCGACGACCCCTGGGGCTTCACGTCGCGGTGGTACGAGCAACGAAAGTACGCCCTCAGCCTGGCGGCCTTGAGCTCTCCCCGGTACAGGTCGGTGTTCGAGCCCGGCTGCTCGGTCGGCGTGCTCAGCGCGCAGTTGGCCACGCGCGCCGATCATCTGCTCTGCATGGACGTCAGTCCGCGCGCGGTGGAGCTCGCACGCGAGCGACTCGACGGCCACGACTCCGTCGAGGTGCGCGTCGGCGACATCGTCTCCGCCTGGCCGTCCGGCCGGTTCGACCTGATCGTCCTCAGTGAGGTCCTCTATTACCTCGGCGACGCGGATCTCGACGAACTGATCGCGCGGTTGCCGGAATCTCTGACCCCGACGGGCGAGGTGCTCGCGGTGCACTGGCGGTGGCGGGTCGAGGAGTACCCGCGAACCGGTGACGAGGTGCACGCGGCCCTGCGGTCGTCGGCGTTGCACCCGTCAGCGTCGTACTCGGACACGGACTTCTGCGTCGACGTGATGACTTCGTCACCCATCGGGTCGGTCGCGCAACGAGAAGGACTCGTCACCGTCGCGGACACGCACGGTACGGCATAATGATCTCTTTGAACACCCGGGGGAGTTCGAAGCCTGCGCTTTGCTGTCGGTCCAGTCGAAGCGCTCTGAACAACGTCTCACGAGGAGGCAGGAGTGACCGAGTTGGCGGACTTCGGGGCTCAGATGACGCGCATCGCCGGCGAGATGCGCCGCGAGAGCGACGACACCGAAGCAGCGCTGCGTTCGATGACCAAATTCGCGGTCGACGCCATTCCGGGAGCCGAGTACGCGACCGTGACCCTCGTCGCGAACGGCACCATCGAGACGCCGGTGATGGTCGGCGACCTCGGCGGCCAGGCCGACAATCTGCAGCGAGAACTGGGCGAGGGCCCGTGCATCCGGGCCGCGGTCTCCGATCTCACCGTCTGGATCGACGACATGCGGACCGAGACGCGCTGGCCGAACTTCGCGGCTGCGGCAGCCGATCTCGGTATCCGGTCGATGGCCTGCTTCTACCTCTACATCGACGGCGATGACTCGGCCGCGCTGAATCTTCACAGCACCGAACCGGCGGCATTCACCGCCGAGGCCCGTCAACTCGGCGAGCTGTTCGCCGCGCACGCCGCGACCGCCCTCGGGGCCATCCAGGAGAAGCAGCAACTGCGCGCCGCGCTCGGCTCGCGCGACATCATCGGCCAGGCCAAGGGCATGATCATGGAGCGCTACCGGCTCGACGCCGACGAAGCGTTCGCACTGCTCGCCAGGTTGTCGCAGGACACCAACACCAAACTCGTGGAGGTCGCCACCCAGATCGTCGAGGCGGGACCGGAAGGCGACTGAGCTCTCAGCGGAACGCGTCGCGTTTCGGGAATCCCAGCGCGGGGATGCCGCCGCGATCCTGGTAGCGCTCGAGCCCCTTGCCGACGAGGACCCGCGGTCCGGTGCCCGGGGTGAAGAACATCATCCCCTTCTCGAAGAGCTGGGTGACGCCCGCGGCGTCGGGGGTCAGGGTCGGCACACCGAGCGCCTGGCCCAGCGGTCCGGTGATCCCGCCCAGGTCAGCGAAACGTCCGTTCATCGCCGACGTCGCCATGTCGAGGAACTTCGACGATCCCGGCAGGATCTGTTCGGCGAGCTGGTTGAGGCTGCCGAAATCGATACCCCCGCCGCCGGGCGACGCCGGGCCGGTGGGCGGTTTGACGATCCGCGGCGGCGAGGGCTGACCCTGGACCGCGAACCACGACGACTTCAGCTGCAGCTTGGTTCGAGCTTCCTCGCCACTCACCTCCGCGGTCCCGCCGGAGCCGACCGCGCGCACCTTGATCGCGCGTCCGTGTTCGGCGCCCAGGCCGTTGGCCTCGATCACCTCGAAGCTCCGCAGCGCACCGACTCCGAACGCCGATCCGATGCTGCCCGCGCTGACGGTGGCGGTCCAGTTGTGGTTGGGCGAGACCGTGTCGCCCTCGTCGACGACGGCCGGGAAACGTCCGCCGGCCGTGTAGCCGCCGGTCGACGCGGAGAACTCGGTGAAGGCCGGTTGACCGTTCTGCAACAGGATCTGGCCGGCGGTGGCGTCGGCGGCCGCGTTGGTCCGGCGGTCCTCGCCCGAGACACCGCCGTAGACCTGCGAATTCTGGGTGTCGTCGATCTTCTTGCCACCCGCGATCGCCGCAAGTGCGTAGGTGCGGGCCGCCACGGCCTGCGCCTGCAGCGCCGCCGCGCCGCCGGAGTCGCCCCAGGCGGGCAGGCTCTCGCGCGGGATGACGCCCTTGACGTAGTCGTCGATGTGGATGCGGTTCACCACGCGCCCGCCTTCGAGGCCCATGGCCCCGCGGTAGGCCTTGTTCGATCCGCAGAACTTGAGGAATTCACCGGCCGGGCGGTTGGGCGCCATGCTGAGGGGTTCGACGAAGGTGGCCGGCACCGACCGCACCACACCGCCGCCGCACCCGCTGCGGATGGTGGCCGTGCCCCCGGACAGGCTGACCGCCTGCCCGGGAGCCACCGTCTGACCACCGACTCGCATGCCGGCGTCCGCGTGCACATTCACCGAGCCCTGACCCGTGAGGGCCACCAGGATCTCGGGCCTGTCCACCTTCCCCGCGGTGGTGCCACCGTAGTAGTGGCGCAAGATCTGCTGTGCCGTCCAGCCCTTGCGGGCGTAGCCGTACGCTCCCCATTGCCCCATTCCGCGGCCGTGGCCATGACCGTGCCCGATCAGCGTCACCGTCGACCCGACCGAGAGCTCGACCTGTTCGGCCGATTCCGATGAGCTCGCGACAGCGAGTCCACCGGCCAGCAGTGCGGGCGCCAGCCCCGCCGCGGCCCAGGTCAACGCGCGGTTGCGGGCCCGTCCGGGCCGCGCACCGCTCGCCGGCCATCGCGGCAGAAGCCGTGTAGGTCGGGCTTTGGTCACTGCAGAACACATCCTTCGGTCGCGACGACACCAGCCGCGGGCGGCGAACTTCTGCACCGCTCGTAACGCCTGTGACTGATGTGACGATTGGGACTTAAGTGACCCTAGTGAATTCAGATGCCGATCACCAACCCGAGGGGATCACAACCGGATCACGAGTTGCCCGGGCCGCCGTGACCTCTGGCGCGGGGGTCAGGTCCCCGGATTCATTGCCACCTCATCGTCGAGCATCAACACATCAGTCACATCCGTCACACAGATAACGAGAACATCACGAGTTACCGATGCGCGGCGTGTGTCGCCGCCGTCGTCGATGCCTGACGGCGACGATGACCGCCGTACCGAGCACAGTCGACGACTTCGAAGTCCTGGTGGCTTCGACGCCGTCGGCTGCGCTGATGTCGACGGCTGAGCGGACCCGACCACACCCCCGGAGCACCAGCGCCGCGGTCCGACCAACCTGCGAGGAGACCTGAGTGCGTTACCCCAGACCGAAACCTTCGATCGCGCTCGCCGCGATCGCCGCCGCGGTCGTCGCGAGCCCGTTCGTGGTGATCGCGAGCCAGTCCGAACCACAGTTGGTGGACAACAAGCAGACGGTCTCCAACACCGAGATCGAGCAGGTCCCGTTACGGGAACTGCCCGCCGCCATCGTCGACGTGGCGACGTCCGGCCTCGCCGCGGCGGGGGTCGAACTGCCGCCGATCGATCCGGACGCGTTCCCGCTGCCGGATCTGACGGTCCCGCTGCCGAAGGGTCTCGTCCCGGGAGCCGGCTCATCGTCGAGCACCGATCCCTCTGCCCCGTCGGGATCGCCGTCGAGGGAGTCATCGGCAGAATCGTCGCCGCCGGAATCCCCCTCGGCAGAATCGTCGCCGCCGGAAACCAGCTCGGAGACAACCGAACCCGCCGCCACCCCGACGACCGAGGCGCCCAGCAGCAGCGAGCGGTCGGCACCGTCGACGACGCGGGAACAGCCGGCGCCTCGAGGTGACCGGGCACCGGGGACCCCGACCCGATCGAACCCGAGCAGCACGACCCCGGCGACACCGACGATGGCCGACGGCCGCGAGGTCGGGGCGGCGGTCACGCACATCGTGCGCGAGGCGCCGATCAAGATGGTGGCGTTCACCTGGGAGCGACCCGTGGACGTCGACCTCAAGCTGCGTGCGAAGAACCCCGACGGCAAGTGGGGACCGTGGACGGTCCTGGAGCAGATCTCCCGCGGACAGGCGCCCAGCGCGAAGAACCCGGTCGGTACCGAACCGGTCTGGGTGGGCGACGCACGTGAGGTGCAGGTCGCCGCGAGCAAGGACGGCCTCGCGATCCCGGCGGCGGAAACCCAGGGCGGCGATCTCGCCCAGCTGGCCGTCGGCACCGCGAGCACGGTGGTGACGGAGTTGGCCACGGTTGCCCTCAATGCGCTGAAGGCGACGCTCATCAGCCCCGAGAGCCTGCTCGGCCTGGGTTCGTCGTTGCTGTCGCCGCTGACCGGCGGACCGCAGGTCGTGGCCCGCCAGGCCTGGGGCGCCGACGAGTCCATCCGGTGTTCGCAGCCGGTGTACTCGCCGCAGATGCGCGGTGCGATCGTGCACCACACGGCCGGCAGCAACGACTACACCCCGCAGCAGTCCGCGGAGATCGTCCGGGGCATCTACGCCTATCACGCACGCAGCCTGAACTGGTGCGACATCGGGTACAACGTGCTCATCGACAAGTACGGCCAGATCTTCGAGGGCGCGTTCGGCGGACTCGACCGCAATGTCGAGGGCACGCACACCGGCGGGTTCAACAAGGAGACCCTCGGGGTGTCGATGATCGGCAACCTCGAGGAGGCGCCGCCGACCGCGGCGATGGTGTCGGCGACCGGCAAGTTCCTGCGCTGGCGCCTCGGCAAGGCCGGACTCAACCCGGCGGGCACGGCGACGCTGACCTCAGAGGGGTTCGCGGGCACCAAGTTCGCGGCGGGCACGCAGTCGAACCTGCCGGTCATCTCCGGGCACCGCGACTACAACAGCACCAGCTGTCCGGGAGTCCACGGCTACGCGGCGCTCACCGCGATCCGGGCGCTCGCCGGCGGCGCCCCGCCGGCACCCGAACCGACGCCGCCCGCCGATCCCGCAGCCCCGGCACCTCCGCCGGCCGCACCCGGTGCCCCCGCGCCGCCGGTCGAACCGGGTGCCCCCGCCCCGGTGCCGCCGGCGGCCTGAGCCGGGTCCGGCGATTCGCGGGGACGGATCAGGTTCCGGCGAACCAACGCTCGAGCACCTTCGCGACGCCGTCGTCATTGTTGCCCACGGTGACCTCGTCGGCGGCGTCGAGTGCGGTCGGATGACCGTGTCCCATCGCGACCCCGTGGCCCGCCCAGGTGAGCATCTCGGCGTCATTGGGCATGTCGCCGAACGCGATCACCGCATCGACGGGGAGTCCGGTGAGCTCGGCGAGCCGGGCGAGTCCAGACGCCTTGTGTGTGCCCGGTACGGACAGCTCGATGAGCCCGTTGTCGGTGGAGAAGGTCACCTGGGCGAGGTCGCCGACCATCGGCTCCAGACGACGAGCCATCTCGTCGGAGGCCATGCCCGGCTTACGGACCAGGAGTTTCACGGCCGGATCGCCGAACACCTCGTCGTCACCGACCTCGACGTGGTCGGGGTTGAGCCATGCGTGTTCGTAGCCGGCGCTCGCGACGAACGGTGCGGTCGCGGCGTCGTGTGCGGAACGGCCCGCCCGCTCGGCCGCGATGCCGCATCCCGGGATCTGCTGGTAGGCGATCTCGCCGAGTTTGACCAGGGCGTCGGGTTCGAGATTGGCCGACCAGAGCACGTGGTCGTGCTCGGCGTCGTAGATGATGGCGCCGTTGGCGCACACCGCGTACCGGACGAACGCGTCGGTGCCGGCGAACTGGTCGGTGATCTCGGCGATCCAGCGCGGGGGGCGACCGGTGGCCAGCACGAATTCCGTACCGGCGGCACGGGCGGCGGCGAGCACGGCCAGCGTGCGCGGGGAGACCCGGTTCTCGTCGTCGATGAGGGTTCCGTCCACGTCGCTGGCGATGAGTGTGGGTGGACCGAATGTCATCAGCGTCTGCTTTCTCTCGACCGTGATCTCTCGGCGGCTCGTCTCGCCCGCGCCTCGGCTTTGCGGAGCGCCTCGTCGGCTTCGATCACCGCGGCTTCCTGAGGTGTCGGTGCCGAACCGCCCAGTCGCGACGGAACCCAGAACTCACCCGGCGGGTGCGGACCGTAGGCGTCCTGAACCTCGATGAGCATCGAGTTCATGGTGTCGCGGAGCCTCAGGGTCTCACGCTCGGGGGACTCACCCGGAGCTGGGGTGAACGGCAGACCGAACCGGACATGCACCGGCAGCCGGCTCCGGCCGATGTTCCGCAGTCCGCCCTTCGTCCACTGGCGGTGGGCACCCCACACGATCGCCGGGATGATGGGCACCCCGGTCTCGGCGGCCATCCGGGCCGCACCGCTCTTGAACTCCTTGAGCTCGAAGCTGCGGCTGATCGTCGCCTCCGGATAGACCGCGACGATGTAGCCGTCCCGCAGCCGACCGAGCGCGGCTCGATACGCCTCGGCGCCACGCGACCGGTCCACCGGGACGGTCTTGGTGTGGTTGACCAGGAACCGCATGATCCCGATGTCCATGACCTCGGACTTGATGAGGAAACGGGTCCGGCGTCCGGCCCGCTGCACCCCGAGCGCGAGCGGCAGGAAGTCGACGTAGCCGGTGTGGTTGACGCACAGCACGGCGCCGCCGGAGTCGGGGATGTTCTCGATGCCGGTGAAGTGCAGGTCGAGAGCCTGCGCCCGGACGATCCCGTTGGCGATGAGCTCCAAGGTGCGATACACCGGCTCGCGGTGTCCGTGCCTGGCTGCGCTCATGGGTCCAGGTTAACGCCGCCTCACCGGCCGACAGTCGATCAGACGACCCCGGGGTCGTCCTTCCGCGGCTCGCGTTTGGCGGCACGTTCCGCCTGCTCCTGGGCGTCCATCCGGTTGGCCTCCTCGAGTGTCGGCGCCGAACCGCCGAGCCGGGCGGGGACCCAGAACTCACCCTTCGGGTGCTCGCCGTAGGCATCCTGCAGTTCGAGGAGTTTCGCACTCATGACCTCGTGCAGCTTGGCCGTGAGGGCGTCGGCGCTGCCCGTGGCCTCGAGGGGCTCGCAGACGCCGATGGAGATCTTGTACCCGGTGCGCCCCAGCTGTTTGGGGTGCCCCTTGGTCCACACGCGCTGCGCACCCCAGATCACCGTGGGGACGATCGGCGCGCCGGATTCGATCGCCATGCGGGCGGCACCGGACTTGAAGGCCTTCAGCTCGAAGCTCCGGCTGATCGTCGCCTCGGGGTAGACCCCGACGAGCTCGCCGCGCTTGAGGTACTCGACCGCGTTGCGGTAGCTGTCCGCACCTTGCGCGCGGTCGACGGGAATGTGCTTGAGCGAACGCATGATCGGTCCGGAGATCTTGTTGTCGAAGACCTCCTTCTTCGCCATGAAGCGGACCTTGCGACGGCCCTGCAGGTAGGCCGGGATACCCGCATAGGTGAAGTCCAGGTAGCCGGTGTGGTTGATCGCGACGACGCCGGGGCCGTCGGCCGGTACGTGTTCCACACCCGACACCTTGAACTTCAGACCTTCGGCCAGCCACAACAGGCGGGCGGCGGTGATCACGGTGTCGTACACGGGTTCCATGCGAGAGAGTTTAGCCACTGTCCCCGGAGCCCTCGCCGCCGTCGGCGGCCTGGTCGCCGTGACCGGCCGTTCATCACGACGGGACCCGTGAGACTCCTCACGGTGAGCATCCCGTGGGACTCATGGCCCACGCACCAGCCCGGCACGGCTCGATACCCTGGACGTCTGTAGTGCCCTGCCGCGCAGCCCCGCGCACACCATGAAAGGCCCCTTCGTGCAGATCACCAGCATCGGTCATGCCGGTTTCCACATCCAGACCACCGCCGGATCGATCCTCTGCGACCCCTGGGTCAACCCGACGTACTTCGCCTCCTGGGTGCCCTTCCCGGACAACTCCGAACTCGACTGGAAGACGCTCGGCGACTGCGATTACCTCTACGTCTCGCACCTGCACCGCGACCACTTCGACGAGCGGAACCTGCGCGAAAACGTCAACAAGGACGCCACCGTCCTGCTCCCCGACTACCCGGTGCCGGACCTGCGCCGCGAACTCGAGAAGCTCGGATTCGCCAAGTTCGTGGAAACCACCGACTCGGTCAAGACGACGGTGACGAACGACAAGGGTTCGTTGGACGTCATGATTATCGCGTTGCGGGCGCCCGCCGACGGCCCGATCGGCGACAGTGGACTCATCGTCTCCGACGGCGAGACGGTGTGCTTCAACATGAACGACGCCCGGCCGATCGACCTGGACGTCGTCGACGAGGCGTTCGGGCACGTCGACGTCCACCTGCTGCAGTACTCCGGCGCGATCTGGTACCCGATGGTCTACGACATTCCGCGGAAGTCCAAGGCCAACTTCGCCTCTCAGAAACGTCAGCGCGGAATGGACCGTGCGCGTTCCTATATCGAGCAGGTCGGGGCGACGTGGGTGGTGCCGTCGGCCGGACCGCCGATGTTCCTCGACGAGGACCTGTTCTACCTCAACGACTTCGGGTCCGGCGAGACCGCGGACACCACGTCGATCTTCCCGGACCAGGAGACCTTCCTGGAGCAGATGCGCATCCACGGCACCGACGACGGCGAGAAGCACCGCGGCCTGATGATGGTGTCGGGTTCGGTCGCCGACTTCTCGGGACCGACGCTGAACGAGGTCACCCATCCCTACGCGCCCGCCGATGTCTTCGGCGAGAACAAGCGGGCCTACCTCGAGCGGATGAAGGAGAAGTTCGCACCGGTCATCGCCGCGGAGAAGGCCACGTGGGCACCGGCCGAGGGCGAGCCGCTGATCGGCGCGCTCCGCGAGCTGTTCGAGCCGATCATGGCGCAGTCGGATCTGATCTGCGACGGCATCGGCTACCCCGTCGGACTGGTGATGACCCCCGGCGGCGGCCCGGCCAACGACGCCACCGAGACCGTCGTGATCGACTTCCCGAACCGCATCGTGCGCGAGCCCAAGGAGGGAGAGGGTAAGTACCGCTACGGTTTCCGGATCGCCACCGAGCTGGTCCGGACCGTCCTGCGCGACAACGAGCCCGACTGGGTCAACACCATCTTCCTGTCGACGCGGTTCACCACCTGGCGCATCGGCGGTTACAACGAGTTCCTCTACACCTTCTTCAAGTGCCTGACCGACGAACGGATCGCCTACGCCGACGGCTGGTTCGCCGAAGCACACGACGACTCGGCGTCGATCACCAAGGACGGCTGGGAGATCCAGCGCCGCTGCCCGCACCTCAAGGCCGATCTCGGCAAGTTCGGGGTCATCGACGGCGAGAAGCTGACCTGCAATCTGCACGGATGGCAGTGGGATCTGCCCACGGGACGCTGTCTGACGTCGAAGGGGCATGAACTCCGCGCGTCGAAGCTCGACTCGTAGCCGGATCGCGGAGTGCGGGCTGGCGATCTCGACGAGGTCGCCGTCGTGCACACCGCTGCGCGCGGCATCGAGTGCGTTGACCTCCACCCACACCTCCGGCGCCGCCCCGTCGAGTTCGCGTGCGCGGCCCGTCTTGGTGCGGGTGTGGAAGTGGTAGACCGTTCGTCCCGTGATCAGTGCGAAAGGGTGGTCGGCACTAGGACTCTCGGGAGGTGGCAGGTGTGGCGCCGCCTTGACCAGCGCCCGCGCCGCCGGGTTGAGGTCGCGGTACTCATCGGGTTGTAGCGGCTCGCCGGTGAGCAGATCCTTGCCGTACGACTCGCAGTAGTCCGCCGCGCTGTAGAAGCGGCCGTCGGCGTAGAGACGCTCGGTGCCCTCGGGAGCGTCCGCGGTGCACGGCCACTGCACGCCACCGCGGGCCCGCAGCAACTCGTACGTCATCCCGCTGGAGTCGCAGGGCCGGCCCGCGCTGCACTCACGCCAGGCTTCGAAAGCGGATTCGGCATCCGTTCACGGGGGCAACGGCTTCCCATCCCGGTCACGGAAGTCCATGCGACGGGCGTAGTCGAGGAAGATGTCGAGGTCGGCTCTGGCCTCGCCAGGCGGATCGACCGCCTTCTCCGACAGGTGCACGGTGCGGTCGGCGTTGGTGAACGTGCCCGTCTTCTCACCCCATCCAGCTGCCGGGAGTACGACGTCGGCGAGTGCGGTCGTCTCAGTCGGGAACATGCCCTGCGCCACGACGAACACATCGTCCCGTTCGAAGATCGCGCGGATTCGCCCCAGCTCCGGCAGCGACACGGCGGGATTCGTGGCACTGATCCACAGCATCCGTATCGTCCCCTTCTCGGCGAGGCGGAAGATCTCCATCGCGTGGGTGGGCGGGTTTTCATGCGGGAGCCGGTCTTTCTCGATGTTCCACAGGTCGGCCAGTTCGCGCACGTGCGCGTCGTTCTCCCAGTTGCGGAACCCCGCGAGATCGCCGTCGGCCCCGCACTCCCTGGTGTTCCCGGCGGTGGGCTGGCCGTTCATCTGCAGCAGACCGCAACCGGGCCGCCCGAGCATCCCCCGGATGAGGTGGATGTTGTTGACCTGAACCGCCGCGGCGGTCGCCTGGTGCGATTGGTAGAAGCCCTGCAACACCGTCGACACCAGTCCTTCGGCGCTGCCCAACAGACGTGCGGCGTGATGGAGATCGTCGGCCGGGACATCGCAGATCTCGGCGACGCGTTCCGGCGGATAGTCGTCGACCATCCGACGCAGGTCGTCGAAACCGACTGTGTGCGAGTCGATGTAGTCGTGGTCGACCCAATCGTTGGCGATTATTTCGTGCAGCAGCCCGTTCATCAGCGCGACGTTCGTGCCGGGCAGCGGTGCCAGATGGACGGTGGCATGCCGGGCCACCGGCGTCGTCCGCGGATCGACGCAGATGATGGCCGGCGGGTGGGGACCCGCGAGTCGGTCGAGGATGCGCATCCACGTGACGCTCTGGGTCTCGGCGATGTTGTGCCCGAACAGCGCGATGGTGTCGGCATGGTCGAGGTCGGTGTAGGTGCCGGGCTGACCGTCGCTGGCGAACGAGGCCTTCAGCGCTTCTGCGGCCGTCGCAGTACACAACCGGGTGTTGCCGTCCACGTGGTCGGTGCCGATGGCCCCGTGCGCGATGACCCCGAGCGTGTAGTACTCCTCCAAGAAGAGCTGTCCGGACGTGTAGAAGCCGATCGCGGCGGGTCCGTGTTCGTCGAGTAGAGCCCGGGACCGTTCGACGATGCGTCCCATTGCGTCGTCCCACGTCGCCTCGACCAGCCGACCGTGCTGCCGGACGAGCGGGCGGGTCAGTCGGTCCCGAGACGAACTGGCCTGCCATCCGTAGAGATCCTTGACGTCGACGCGACCACGGTTGACACGGTCGTCGGCCCGGCCGCGGACGCCGACGATCCGGTCGTCGACCACCGCTATGTCGAGGGCGTCGCCGTTGGAGTGCAGGACCGACGCCGAGCGAACCCAACGTTGCACCTCGTCAGGACCGATTCCGTCGCCCAAATGCTGATCGACCCGGACCGGCCATCGTTCACCCGGCGCGTACGGGGTGCGCCCGCCCCAGAGATCGTCGATGCGATCGGCCACGATTCCCTCCCCACGACGTGACGACGCCTTCGGACCGTCGGGTGTACCCAACCGCGTCGGGAGTCATTCGTCGTCCGTGGACCGCGATTCGACGCCGGCCGATTACTTCGACGCGATTGTGGGTAGCCCTGCGGCACGTTCGCTCGCGACCCGTTACCGACCCGTTGCGCGCGACACGATCCGAGCTCGACGACCTCGGCAAGGGGTCCCGGGCGCGGACAGATTTCTACGATGAGGAACAGGGCTCACGGCCGGACACGACGTCGGCCCGCGAGTCGCACACAACGACCGTGAGGAGAACATCATGGCCAAGTACCGCGTCATCGATTCGAGCGAGAACGTCGTCGAAGAGAAAGAGTTCGACGATGCCACCGGCGCATACGACTGGTTCAAGACCGTCGCCGCACCGGACGACAGCCTCGGCACCGTCATGCAGGTGCACGACGACGGCGAGTGGAAGAACTTCGAGGTCTCGGACGGGGGCACCAACGCCAGCCCGTCCGCCGACGCCGACTGAACCGCCTCCCCTCGGCAGGACGAGGTCGGCCACCCTTCGCGCCCCGGGTCTCCCGGGGCGCGAAGTCCGTTCTCAGACCCCGAACGCAGCCGGATAGGCGATCGTCCCGCTCGGCACCGGGCGCGCATCGTCGAGCACCAGCGCCATCATCGCCTCGTCCGGGACGTCGAACGGTGCGCGGATTCCGAATCGGGACGCCGGGACGAAACCGAATCTCGGGTAGTACTCGGCATGGCCGAGCACCACCACCAAGTTCTCGCGGTGCGCGCGGGCAACGTCGAGACCCGCGACGATGGCCGCGGAGCCCGCCCCGGACCGTTGACACGACGGCAACACGGCGCAGGGTCCGAGCGTGAGCGCCGGTGCCGCGTCGACGCGGCACCGCGAATACAACGCGTACCCGACGATCGCGCCGTCGGCGTCGGTCGTGACGATGGAGAGCCCGTCGATCCAGGCGTCGCTGTCGGCCCGCAGCTCATCGACGATCCGCGCCTCGTCGGGGGTCGGGAACGCTGCGAGCACCACGTCGCGGATCGCGTCGGCGTCCCCGTCACGCTCGGTGCGGGTCGTCCACCTGCTCACGGGTTTCCCGTGTATCGAAGAGGTCGTGCGGCCACGGCGGTAGTCACCGGCCGCACCCGCCGGCCGGCTGCCCGGAGAAGCGACTGTTGAGGAAGCCGAGCGCTTCGGCGCTCCACGGGATGAACGCCCGGGTGTGGTTCGAGCCGCGGTACTCGGTGAACGTCGTCGGCACCCCGCGGTTGCAGAACGAGCCGGCGAGGCGCGCGACATCGGCCGCGATCATCACACCGTCACCGGTGCCGTCGACGTTGCCGACCCCGAGCATCATGGGGCTGCGCGGAGTGCCGAGCGTCCCCATCACATTCTGCGAGATCGCCTGCCGGACACCGGGAACGTCCAGCAGGCCGCCGACCGTCGGCACGAGGAGCTGGTGATCGGTCAGACCCGGGTACTTGTCGGCGAACGCCTCGATGCACTCCCCCGCGACCTGTCCGAGGACCTGCTTGCCCTTCGGGGAGAGGTAGGACTGCATGTCGATGCCGTAGGTCTCGGCGTACACCGCCATCAGCGCCGGGATCACGCCGGCCCAGTTCTCACTGCCGTTGACGTAGCCCAGATTGTTGGCCGGGTTCACCAGCACGCCACCCGCGGCGGCCCCGACGATGTTCAGCTCCGGCGCGTAGCGCGGCGCCAGCTCCGCACCGAAGCCGGTGGGGATCGACCCGCCGGAGTAGCCGAACAGTCCGATCGGTGTCCGGGCCGGCGCCCGCAGGTGACCGAGTGCGGCACGCACGCCGTCGAGCGCGGAGTACCCCGATTCGCGCGCCATCGTCCAGCGCAGCCCGCGGCCCTCGTAGTCGGGGGCGGCGACGGTGTAACCGGCGGCGAGGAGCCCGGAGATGAGCGTGATGTCGATCGGCGCCTCCGCGGCATTACCGCCGCGCAGCGTGTACGACGGGTCGCACTGCGAGCCGAGTGCGTCGTAGAACGAGTGGTACGAGACGATGCGTCGTGGCGCTCCGGCAGCCGCGCCCGGCGGGGAGATGACCGTGGTGACCGTCGCCGTCGGCCTGCCGAACTGGTTCGTCGTCCGGTAGAGGATCTGGGTGGCCGAGATCGGGATACTGGTTCCGCGCCAACCCAACTCGACCTGCCGCGTCCGCAGCGCTGCGCCTGGTGACCGCGATTCGTAGCCCGCGGGCGGATCGTAGAACGGGTCCTGCGACGGCAACTGCGCCGGCGCTGCCGCGGGTACCGGAACGGGCGTCGCCGACACCGTGGGCGCGAGGAGGGACAGGGTCGTCGTCAGGCCGAGGATCGCGGTCAGCGTTCCGAGGCCGCGGGAGAGAAGCCGCATGGATCGTCATCATGCCCGATATGCGGCGTCTACGGCGTCTTTCGTTCCGCCTTCGGGTCTGACTGGCCCGAGGCGCCCCCGGAGGTGTCGTCCGGCACCGGGTTCTCGCCGGCCCGCTCGACCGCCTCGACCACCGGCGACATCGCCACCACCACCGCGCCGGCCACGGCAGCGACGAAGGCGATCACGGCGACGGCGCCCCAACCAGCACGCGTGGTGTCGCCGAGCACCAGGATGCCGATGACACCGGGGACGACCGTCTCGCCGACGACCAGAGCAGCCGACGCCGCGCTGACCGACCCCTTCTGCAGGGCGACGGTGAACATGTAGAAACCACCCGGGCCACACAGGATGATCGCGTAGAGCGCCGGGTCGGTGAGCAGTTCACCGAGATCAAAGGGGTCGAGGCCGTCGAGGATGCGCACCGCGACCGCGAGGACCCCGAACAGCACACCGGCGGAGAGACCCGCCAGTACCGCGACACGACTCTGCATCCGCGGCAGGATCGCGGCGCCGAGTCCCAGGATCGCTGCTCCCACGACGAGCACCGCCCAGTGCAGCCACCATTCGTGCTCGTGACCCTCGTCGCCGGCCGAGAAGCCCAGCAGGACCAGCGATACGACGACGACCGCGATCGCCGTCCAGTCGCGGACCGACAACCGCGCGTGCAGGAACAGCGTGGCGAGCACGACGGTCACTACAAGGTTCGCACTGACGATCGGTTGCGCCAGGAACAGCGGGATCATGCGGGCGGCGACCATGTTGCCCAGGAATCCGATGCCGTCGAGCGCCGTGCCTGCGAGGAACGACACCGTCAGCATCGCGGTGATCGTCGACCGCAGCGACGGCGCCTCCCCCGGCGCGCCGGTGTCCTCGACACTCTGCGCGCCACGTGCCTGCAACACCGACGCGGTGCCGTACGCCAGCGCCGCGAACACCGCCGCGAGGATCCCGATCAGCATGGTCGAACAGTAACCACCGTCGAGCGGTCGTGCGGGACGATGACGTCGGTTCGCGTGGCGACTGGTTCGTGGGTGACGCCGGGATCAGACCGAGATGAGGTCGACGGCGCGGTGCGCGAGCATCATCGTCGCCGCGTTCGGGTTACCCGAGGGCAGGGTCGGCATCACCGATGCGTCGATGACGCGCAGACCCTTCGTGTCCCGGACCTCGAGGTGCGGGCTCACGACCGCGCCGTCGTCGGCGCCCATCCGACACGTCCCCGCCGCATGCGCGATGCTGATCTCCTCGGATGCGAGGAAGGCGGTGTCGACCGCCCGCTTGTCATCGCCGATCAGGCCGTCCGCGACGCCTCGCATCGACGCCGAGTCACGGATGAGTGCCCGTGACAGCGCCACGCCCCGGGCGAGAGTCGTGACGTCGTCCGGGTCAGCCAGTCGTTCGAACTCCACCAGGGGCCGTCCGCCGACGACGCCGACCCGGCCGCGACCGTTGGGGTGTAGCAACACCGTGGAGACACTGAATCCGTCGGTGCGCTCGAGTGTGGTCCGTCCCGAGATCTTGTCGATCGTGTAGTGCATGGGGCTGATCGCGATCTGGTAGTCGTCGGTGAAGAGCTCCGCCTCGAAAGGCACACCGGTGAACGCACCTCGTCCGCGCGCGACCAGATCCGCCACGGCGCGGACGAGATCGCCCGGGCCGAGGCTGTTGATGGTCGGTACCTTCGATCGCCACGCCTCGGTCACCACACGATGGTCCTGGAGATTCTGACCGACGCCGGGGACCCGGGCGACCGATCCGGATGGACCCACACCGGAACGGAGTAGGAGCGCGGGCGTGCCGATGGCTCCGGCGCACAGCACGACTTCCTGCTGGGCTCGATACCAGTTGCCGTCAGCGCACCGGACCCCTGTCGCGCGGGAGCCCGCGAACGTGATCTCGACGGCTTGGGACCGACGACGCACAGACAACGACTCTGAACGACCAGATCTGTGCAGGTATCCGCGCGCAGACGAGGACCGAAACCCGCGCCGCTGATTCACCTGCGCGCGTGAGACCCCGAGTTGCGTCGCGCCGTTGTGGTCGGGATTCCGCCTGTACCCGGCTGTCACCGCCGCATCGATGAACGCGTCGTCGATCGGGTGTCGGTGCGCACACCAGGTGACACTGATCGGCCCGCCACGTCCGCGATACTCGTCGGGGCCGTCGACCCAGTCCTCGATTTCCCGGAAGTGCGGTAGAACCTCCTCGAATGACCAACCGGGACAACCATTGTCCGCCCAACGGTCGTAGTCCTCGGCGCGCCCACGGACATACACCATGGCGTTGATCGACCCACTCCCACCCACGATGCGCCCGGCGGCGACAGAGTCGACACAACCGTCTTTGCTCGGGTCGGCCGCGCACGGATACAGCCAGTTCGCCCGCCGGTACACCGATGCCAGGCCGATGGCCAATGCGACGTCAGGACGGCGGTCGGTCCCACCGGCCTCGAGCACGACGACACTGGCACCGGCAGATGCCAAGCGCGACGCCACGATCGACCCCGCGGATCCGGCGCCGACCACAACGAAATCCGCACTTCTCGATGCTGTTTCGGTCATCGGTGAGTCCTCGGTCGGCGTCCGAGGTGCACGATACTCGGATAGGCGACAACACAACAGAGCGCAGCGGCAACGCGTGCCAGCTCGAGAGTCTCCGAAAACCGTTCGCAGAGCTACCTATTCGGAGTCAGTGAGCGCGATCAGTTCGTCGACGCGTCGGCGACGTAGGCTTCGGCGAACTCGCCGACCGCGGGGATCGGCTGGATGCAGTCGAGGAGTACGCCGTCGGGCCCTTCGACGATGAAGTGCCGCTGACCGAATTCCTCGTCGCGCAAATCGAGCACCGGACGGAGTCCGTGTTCGTCCGTGAGACGCCGGTAGAGCACGTCGACATCGTCGACCTCGATGTTGACCAGCAGCCCGGCGGCGGGTCGGCGGTAACCCTCGGGGATCGTCGGATGAGTCGCACCCACGAGCCCCAGCTCGAACACGCCGGTGCGCATGCTGACGTACCAGTCCGCGGAGAAGGTGACCTCGAAGCCGAGAACCCGCTGGTAGAAGTCTGCGGACGCAGCCACGTCGGTAGTCATGAGAACCGGGTAGACGCTGGTGACGTTCATGATGGAGCTCCTTTACGTACGATGCATTTGTATAACCGACTATACATACGCAGCGTACGTAAAGGAACCTTCCGTGCCGAGAGCCTCCGCCGCGGCCGCAGCCGAGACGGCCCGTGCCGTCCTCGCCGCCGCCACCCGTCAGTTCGCCGATCGTGGATTCTCCGACGTGTCCCTCGACGACGTCGCCGAAGCCGCGGGCGTCACCCGCGGCGCCGTCTATCACCACTTCCGCAACAAGGGCGCGCTGTTCGCGGCGGTCGCCGCGGCCTGCCACCAGCAGGTCGCCGATGCGGTCGTCGAGGCGGCCGAAGCCGCCGGCACCGACCCGGCGGGTCAGTTGAGTGCCGGGTCGCACGCGTTCGTGGACGCGATCACCAGTGGAGCCGCCGTGCGGATCCTGCTGATCGACGGACCTGCGGTGGTCGGCTGGGACGAGTGGCGCCGACTCGACGAGGCCGGGTCGGCGACCCATCTGCGCGAGGCCCTCGTGGCGGTCGGCGTCGACGGCGAGTTGGTCGACGTGATGACGATGCTGTTGTCGGGTGCGATGAACGAGGCCGCCCTCTGGCTCGCCCGGCATCCCGACGACGACACCGCACGCGAACGCGCCCACCGCGCACTGGATCGGCTGCTGGCCGCGATCGTGTGAGAGATCCGATGAGACCACGTTGCGATTCGTCCCGGAAGGCGGGATGGAACGCAACGCGAGCTGTGGGCCTCGTGGCCTATCGCCGCTCGACTCCGCGCGGCGGATGGCCGTACCCGCGAGGCGCATTCGTCGCATCGGCCGTCTCGACCGCGGTGACCGCACCCGACGACGCCAGTACGACGCCGCCGAGAACTGCGCCGAGGAAGGCCACGATCGCGACCGGACCCCATCCGGCACGTGTGACGTCGCCGAGGAACGCGATGCCGACCGCCCCGGGCAGGGTCGTCTGGCCGACGACCAGCGCGGCGGCCGCGCCGTTGACCGAGCCGGTCTGCAGCGCCACGGTGAACAGGTAGAAACCGCCGATCCCGCTGAGCAGCAACGCATACAGCGCGGGGTCGGTGAACAACACCGACAGATCGAGTGGGTCGAGACCGTCCAGGATGCGAGAGGCCACCGCCATCACACCGAAGACGGCCCCGGCGATGAGACCGGTCACCGCCGCGATGTGCTTACGCAAGCGGCGCATCACGATCACGCCCAGCGCAATCAGCGCCGGTCCGGCAAGGAGTACCGCCCAGTGCATCCACGCATCGTGCTCCACGCCTTCGCGACCCGCCGAGAGCGCGAGCAGCACCAACGACAGCACGATCACCGCCCCGGAGATCCAATCCCGCAGCGCCAGACTAACTTTCAGGACCACCATCGCCAGCAGCGCGGTGGCCACCAACCGTGCGGAGATGATCGTCTGCGACAAGAAGAGCGGGATCAGCCGTGCCGACGCGATGGTCGCGACGAAACCGATGATGTCGAAGACGAATCCGACGAGGAACGGCACCGTGAGCATCGTGGCCGCCGTGGAGCGCAACGACGGATGCGCGGCAGCGGACCGACGGCGCTCCTCACGGATCGCCGCACGCTGCGCGACCTGCTCGGCGCCCAGCGCCTGCAGCACCGCTGCCGCGGCGAACGCCAGCGAACCGATCACCGCGATCACGATGCCGGCGGTCATGACAGGAGCTCAGCTCAACGCGGGGTGAGCACGTCGGTGCCCACGAACTTGGCGAGTTCGGCGGGCAGCCGGACCGAACCGTCGGGTTGCTGGTGATTCTCGAGGATCGCGACCAGCCAGCGGGTGGTCGCCAGCGTTCCGTTGAGCGTCGCGGCGGTCTGCGGTTTGCCGTTCTCGTCGCGGTAGCGGATCGAGAGGCGTCGTGCCTGGAACGTGGTGCAGTTCGACGTCGAGGTCAGCTCGCGGTAGGTGCCCTGCGTCGGCACCCAGGCCTCGCAGTCGTACTTCCGCGAGGCCGACGAGCCGAGGTCGCCGCCGGCGACATCGATCACGCGGTACGGCACGTCGATGGCGGCGAGCATGTCCTTCTCCCAGCCCAGCAGGCGCTGGTGTTCGGCCTCGGCGTCCTCGGGCCGGCAGTAGACGAAGCCCTCGACCTTGTCGAACTGGTGGACGCGGATGATGCCGCGGGTGTCCTTGCCGTAGCTGCCGGCCTCGCGTCGGAAACAGGTCGACCAGCCGGCGTACCGCTTCGGACCGTCGGACAGGTCGAGGATCTCGTCCATGTGGTACCCCGCGAGCGGCACCTCCGACGTGCCGACCAGGTACAGGTCGTCGTCCTTGTCGAGGTGGTAGACCTCGTCGGCATGGGCGCCGAGGAACCCGGTTCCCTCCATGACCTCCGGCCGGACCAGCACCGGCGGGATCATCAAGGTGAACCCGTTCGCGGTGGCCTTCGCCGCGGCCATGATCAGCAGTGCGAGCTGGAGCTGCGCACCCTGGCCGGTGAGGAAGTAGAACCTCGAGCCCGACACCTTGGCGCCGCGCTCCATGTCGAGCAGTCCGAGCGACTCACCGAGTTCGAGGTGATCCTTCGGGTTCTCGATGGCGCGGGGCTCGCCGACGTGCTCGAGGACCACGTAGTCGTCCTCACCGCCGGCGGGCGCCCCATCGGCGACGATGTTGGAGATGGCCCGATGGGCCTTCGCCGCGGCCGCATCGGCCTCGGACTGGCGCGCCACCGCGGCCTTGACCTGCTCGGCGAGCTCCTTGCCCTTGGCCAGCAGCGCTTGCTTGTCGTCGCCCTGTGCCTTACCGACCTGCTTGCCGAGAGCTTTCTGCTCGGAGCGCAACGCGTCCGCCTCGACGATGGCCGCCCGGCGCTCGGCGTCGGCGGCGAGCAGCGCGTCCACCAGGCCCGGGTCCTCACCGCGGGAGCGCTGTGAGGTGCGGACGAGGTCGGGGTTGTCGCGAACAGTCTTCAGGTCGATCACGACTTCAAACCCTACTTGAGAGCACGATGCGAACCCGATCACGCCGTCGCAGTCCCCGGGGAGGTCTCAGCTCCACAGACGCCGTAGGTCCTCACGCCCGAACATCGCTGCCGCGGCATCGGCGGCCGGAGTCCCCACGTGCGGGTCCGCCCCGGCGTCGACGAGCGCCCGCACCACGTCGTCGAAACCCTTGAACACCGCGCCCGCCAACGGCGTCTGCCCCTTGTCGTTGGCGAGGTCGGCGTCGGCGCCGCGGTCGAGGAGGGCCGACACCGTTGACGCGTGGCCGTGGTAGGCCGCGAGCATCAGGAGCGAATCACCGGACTGGTTACGCAGATCGGCCGGGACGCCGGCGTCGAGGTAACCGGCGAGCGTGTCGGTGGCACCGGAACGCGCCATGTCGAAGAGTCGGGTGGCCAGTTCGACGACCTCGGGGCCCGGGGCGTCGATGCCGGGCGCGGCCTCGAGTGGATCGTCGGAATGGGCTGCCACTCCCGCGAGTGTAGGCGCGGCCGACACACCTACGTTCCGAGGAGTCCGTGGAGACCGCGTCGTATGGGAGACTCGGCGCAGTGACTTCTCCCGTAGCGCAGCACGAATCCGGCGGACGCGGCGAGAGTTTCTTGACGGTCGTCATCGCGTTCGTGTCGAACCTCTTGATCGCCGTCGCCAAGACCGGCGCCGCGATGATCACCGGCTCCGCGTCGCTCGTCGCCGAAGCGGCCCACTCGTGGGCCGACACCGGGAACGAGATCCTGCTGCTGATCGCGGAGCGACGTGCCCATCGGCCCCGGGATGCCCGTCATCCACAGGGCTACGGACGCGAGGCGTACATCTGGTCGATGTTCGCGGCCTTCGGATTGTTCGCGGTCGGAGCCGCGGTGTCGGTGCAGCACGGCATCACCGAACTGCTGTCACCGGAGCCGGCGACGGATTACGGCATCGCCTATGCGGTCCTGGCGATCGCCGCGGTACTCGAGGGCATCTCGTTCGTGCGGTCGTATCAACAGGCGAAGCGCGGCGCGGTCAAGCGTCGGATTGGTCTGCTGCGACAGGTCTTCCGCACCTCCGACCCGACTCTCCGTGCCGTCTTCGCCGAGGACGCGGCCGCGCTCATCGGTCTGGCCATCGCCTTCGTCGGAGTGCTCCTGCACCAGGTCACCGGGTCGGCCACCTACGACGCGATCGGGTCGATCCTGGTGGGCGTACTCCTCGGAGTCGTCGCCATCGTCCTGATCAACCAGAACAGGCGGTTCCTGCTCGGGCAGGCGGTCGACGACGCCGTCCAGCAGCGCGTCCTCCGGGACCTGCTCGCGCACAGCAACATCGAGCGCGTCACCTATCTGCACGTGGAGTACACCGGGCCCGTTCAGCTGTTCCTCGTCGCCGCCGTCGATTTCACGGGTGACGACGCCGAGTCGTCGGTGGCCGTCGCTCTCCGGCAACTCGAGAACGAGCTGGAGCGCGACCCGCGAATCACGGAGGCGGTACTCACCCTCTCCGCCCCCGGCGACGCGGACCTCGTGCCCGACGCACCCTGATCCTCTCCGGGATCTCGTAGCGCAAAGGCGCGCTAGGCCGTGTCCTCGCTACGAGATCCCGGTGGTTCCGTTTCACACTGTGGAGTTGTCAAAGGTCATGCGGCACCGGAGTCGATGCCGGAGGGTCTGGTCTGTGGAGTGTCTAGACGGGAGCGTCGTCGAGCCGCATGGTGCGTCGGTTGTAGGCCGGCCGGGGTAGGCGTCGCGGGTCGATGTCGGCGGGTGGGATCAGCCACGGGTGCCGGTCGGGACCCATCACCACTTGCCAGCCGTGGTGGTGCACCTGGGTGTGACAGCGCTGGCAGAGTAGGCACCCGTTGTCGAGATCGGTGGGGCCACCATCGACCCAATGGACCAAGTGGTGAACTTGCGTATGCGCTGCTGGCGCGCCGCATTTCACGCAACATTGATCGCGCACGATGATCGCCTGCCGCAGATGGTGCGGGAACAGTCGTTTCGTGGTGCCCATCCGCAACGGCACCCCTTCGTCGTCAAGGAGGATCTCGGCGACCCCGCCGTCACACGACAAGCGCCGTGTCGTCGATTCTGACACCGCACCCATCCACGGAAGCCGAGCCGGACCAACCCCATCGGCAGGAATGGTCACCAGCAGTTGGGTGCGTGGTGCTCCGGCCGAGGTCATCGCCGCGCCGATTGCAGCTTGATCCAACAACAGCTCCAGCGCATCGGCACGCCGCTCGGCCGCACCGCGACGATCCGTCGCGCCGTCGGGTTCAGGACGCGGACAGGACCGTTCGTCGATCATGGACACGAACTTCTCTCCGATCACCGCGGTCACATCTCCGGCGATCGCGACCCGCCCGTCTTCGGTGATCCTGGTGTGCACGGTGTTCAGCGATGCGTCATCGGCCGCCGCCACGGTGCTGGGGTCGGTGGCGACCCGCTGGGCGATCCCGCGGGCGTGGTCGTCGATCTCGGTCGGGGTGGCGCCGGAGAATGCCTGCGCAAGCAACTCACTCTCATATCCGCTGCGATCGTCGTCGGACAGCGGTGACGCGGACCGCTTGTTCACCATGGTGATTCCACGGATCACCGCATCAACACACTCGGCAGACAGATAACCCTCGGCGGCACAGTCGGACACCTTCGGCACCGACTTCAGCCCGCTGGCGGTGCGCACATAGCGGTGCGCGGCCGCGGGTGGCATGCCCATCTCGATCAGTGCGTTTCGTGTGGTCGACCCCGCCCGCGCTGCCGCACCTGTGTCGTCGAATAGTGCTGTGTGCACGGCGATCTGGTGATCGAGCACGTTGCGCAACATCCGTAGTTCGTCGAGCCGCTCGTGTAGCGCGCGGCCACTGCCGTCGTCGGGCGGCGGTTGCAGGACGGTGAGGGTGTCGCGGAGTTCGGTGATCGAGGGCATGACATCAAGCTACTCGCAATCACGTTCGACGACGAGATTTCTCCACAGCCCTCATTGTCGCGAATCCTGTTGCGCAGCAGTCGCCGTCAATCGCGCCCCAGTGGTGGACTGTGGTGAACAGAAACCCCACCAGTCACAGACGCCGGACGGGTGCACCGGGGGGCACCGCCTCGGACGCCGGGCCCTTCGTGACGCGCCCTCCGCAAGCTCCGGACGCTCCTCAGGGGGCGGTGGGGGCCGCGCCCTCCGCTAGCTCCGGGCGCTCCTCAGGGAGCAGGGCGAGGGGCGCAGTTCGCTCACGCCAGTGCGGCGTCGATCACTCTGTCGGCGACCGGAATTGAGCACGCTTCCAGTCGCCGTTGATCTCATCGCGTTCGCGGACGGCGTCCCGGAACCCGACGGTCGCGGCCCGCTGCTGGAAGGCGTAGCCCTCGCGGGTGTGGCGGGAGATGCCGTCGAAGACCGTGCTGATCATCCCCGAATTCGCGACGCCCTGGGCCAGGAGCGCACTGTTGAGCGCCAGTTTGGCCATCACGAGCTGATTGATCGGCATGCGGGCGATCCGCTCGAGCAATGCCTCCGTCCGGTCGTCGAGCTCGTCGGCCGGGGGCGCCTCGACGGCCAGCCCCCACTCGTGCGCCTGTGTGCCCGACAGGCAATCGCCGGTGAACAGCAGTCGCTTGGCGCGCTGATCGCCGAGCCGATGAGCCCACATCCCCGCGGCGGGGATGCCCCACACCCGGGTCGGCGGATAGCCGATCTTGGTGTCGTCGGCGCAGATGATCTGGTCGGCGTAGAGGGCGATGTCCGTGCCGCCGGCGACGGCGAACCCGTGCAGCTTGGCGACCGTCGGCTTGTTCGCGTGGAGCAGGCTGGCGAAACCGCGGTTGAACCTGCTCATCATCGCGTAGTCGATCATGGGATCCCAGGTGCGGCCCGGGTCGTGATTACGTGCCTGCACAACGGGATCGAGGACGGTGCCGGTCCGGGGATCGACGGCCTCGGACGGGTCGCCGCCGTTCTCGGCGAAGATCGACAGGTCGTATCCGCCGCAGAAACCCTTGCCCCGCCCGGATACGACGATCACGTGGACACCGGGGTCGAGGTCGGCGCGCTCCACCGCGTGCGACAGTTCGACGGGGGTGTCGACGGTGATCGCGTTGCCCTGATCCGGCCGGTTGAAGGTGATACGGGCGATCCGGCCGGTGACCTCGTAGGTGAGCGTGCGGTAGTCGACATCCGGCTCACGTCCGGCGCGGCCGGTGAACAACGAGTCCGGACCGCCGCGCAGGTCGTTGCGCCACGCGGCCGGCGGCGAGCCGGACGACTCATCCACGGACGTTGTCCTGCACGGTCTTCGGCGTCACCCGTTCGATGATCGACGCCGTGTCGATCCCCGACGGCAGCGTGCCGAACACGTCCCCCCGGTCGTTGCCGAGCCGACTCGCGGCGAACGCATCGGCGACCGCCGGATGGCCGTACCGCACCAGCAGGGAGGCCTGGAGGAGCTGGGCCATGCGGCCGACGACCCGCCGGGCCCGGTACTGCATCGCGTCCAGGTCGCCCAGCTCCCGTCGGAGTTCGTCGGCCGCGGCGTCGAGGTGCCGGTCCGCCCCTGCCGCACTGTCGATCTCGTCGAGGAACACGGTCACCGTGTCGGGCTGTTTGGCCATCGCCCGCAACACATCGAGCGCAGCCACATTCCCCGACCCCTCCCAGATCGACATGAGCGGCGACTCCCGGAAGAGCCGCGGCATCCGCGACTCCTCCACATATCCGTTGCCGCCCAGGCACTCCAGCGCTTCGGCGGCATGGATCGGGGCGCGTTTGCACACGTAGTACTTGCTGACCGCCAGCGAGATCCGCCGCAGCGCATCCGCCCGGGTGTCGCCTGCGGTCGCCTTGTCGGTCAATTCCGCGAGCCACAGTGCCGTCATCGTGGCTCCTTCCGACTCGACCGCGAGATCGGCCAGCACGTTGCGCATCAGCGGTTGGTCGACGAGCGCGGCGCCGAAGGCCCGGCGGTGGGTGGCGTGATGGGCGGCCTGGGCGACGCCGACCCGCATGCCGGTCGCCGAGCCGAGGGTGCAGTCCAGGCGGGTCATGTTCACCATCTCGATGATCGTCGCCACCCCGCGGCCCTCGTCACCGACGAGCCACCCGACCGTGTCGTCGTACTCGACTTCGCTGCTCGCGTTGGAGTGGTTGCCCAGYTTGGCCTTCAGCCGCTGCAGCATAAAGGTGTTGCGGGAGCCGTCGGGCAGCACCCGCGGCACGAAGAAGCACGACAGACCTCCCGGCGCCTGCGCCAGCACCAGGAACACATCGCACATGGGTGCGGAGGTGAACCATTTGTGGCCGGTGATGCGGTACGTCCCGTCCGGTTGGACGACGGCTGTCGTGGTGTTCGCGCGAACGTCGGAGCCGCCCTGCTTCTCGGTCATCGACATTCCGGCGGTCAGCCCCGCTTTCGACAGCGGCGCCCGGAGACCGGGATCGTAGGTCGTCGAGACGAGCAGCGGCTCGTACAGCCCGGCGAGTTCGGGGTTGGCCCGCAGTGCCGGCACCACCCCGTAGGTCATCGACAACGGGCAGCTGTGCCCGGCGTCCACCGAACCCCACACGCTCGACTTCACCGCACGCTCGAAGTGCGCCGTCGGACTCGGGTCCGACCATGCGGTACCACCGAGACCGAAACCGATACCCGTCCGCATGAGGTGGTGATAGGCGGGGTCGTAGGTGACCTCGTCCACCCGGTTGCCGTAGCGGTCGTGCGTCCGCAGTTCCGGCGGGTGGGACTCGGCGAGGTCTCCCCATCCGAGCGCTTCGGCACCACCGGCGAGACGGCCGATCCGGTGCAGGTCCTCGAGCATGTGGTCGGCGCCCGCGCGGTGAACCGCCTCGGAGATGGCCGGATTGTCCGCGGCGTCGAAGTCGACGAGTTCGGGGACCTGATTGGTGACGACGTGGGTGGACATGGCGGAACCCGCTTCCTGGTGGAGGTCGTGATCCACGGTATTACATCATTCTGCTGTGCGCCAGAGTCTTGTAATACCCGGCGTCGCCGCCGAGCCGAACCCGCCCGATAGCATCGACGCCGTGCCCGGACGCGTGGACATTCCCAAGCTCACGGCGCGATCGGTCATCCTCAGCGCCCTCCTCGGCCTCGACTCCCCCGATGCGTCGATCAACGGGCTCCTGGCCACGGCCACCGAGCTCGGGCTCCGCGAATCGACCGTCCGGGTGGCGCTGACGCGACTGGTCGCGGCGGGAGACCTGGAACGCACCGACGGCAGATGCCGACTCTCGCCCCGCCTGGTCGAACGTCAGCAGCGCCAGGACCGGGCACTCCATCCGGCACGACGGGACTGGGACGGCAGCTGGGATCTCGCGATCGTGACGATCGGTTCGGAGAGCTCGACCGAACGGGCGCTGCTGCGCGACACGCTGCGAAAGGCCCGGCTCGGCGAGATCCGGGAGGGCGTCTGGGCCCGCCCGGCCAACCTCGACATCGAGCTCCCGCCCGCACTGCGCCGTCGTCTGAGCCTCTTCCGCGCGGCTCCCGAGGAGGCGTCGACCGAACTGGCCGCACGACTGTTCACCCCGTCGACCTGGGCGGGGGCCGCAGACGAATTGCTCGACGCACTCGCCGCCGCGGCGACGGTCGCCGATCGATTCGAGGTCGCCGCCGCCATCGTGCGACACATCCTCCGCGACCCGCTCCTGCCCGCGGAACTCCTCCCCGACGCCTGGCCCGGGGATCGGCTCCGCGAGGGGTACGAGGGCTTTCGCAGCGAGCTCACCGGACTCACCGCCCGGCACCTGGCACCCGACGGGGAGTGAGGAACCGGGTCTCCGAACCCGACCGGCGCGGTCATGCGGTGCATCGGCCCGGTCCGGCCATCGGCGCACGAGGGTGTGCCCCGTCCGATCCGTTAGGCATGATGGATCCCGATGAACGCGCCCGACCCCGACCGCAGCCACCCCGCCGACGCCGACGCACCGGCCGGCGGACCCCGCCGACCAGGCGCTTTCGCCCGCAACCCGGTCTTCGTGGTCCTGGGCGCGATCGTCGTCGGCGCACTCGTGGCAGGCGGGATCGCCTTCGCTGCGGGGGTCTTCGACGACAGCGGCAGCGTCGGCGGCAGCAACATCGGCGAGGGTGAGCGGTTGGTCGAGAACGCCTTCACGAAGTCGGTCGCGGGCGACTGTCTGGACTGGCCGGCCGGCAACCCCGGCCAGCCGGTCGATGTGCCGTGCGAGCAGAAACACCGCTTCGAGGTCGCGGGAGCCATCGACACCGCATTGATCCCCGGCGCGGAGTTCGGCGAAGACGCTCTCTGGCCCGGCGCCGAGCGGTTCGCGACGATCCGCGACGAACAGTGCCCGGTGATGGTGGACCAGTATCTCGCCGGGCGCCTCGACCCGCAGGGCCGCTTCGCCGTCGGGATGATGTACCCCTCCCAGGTGCAGTGGGACAAGGGCGCGCGTCAGCTGCGCTGCGGGGTCCAGGAGAACGGGGCCGACGGCGCCCCGGTCCAGTTCTCCGGCCGGGTCGCCGACCAGAACCAGTCGTACGTCTGGCCCGAGGGCACCTGCGTCGGCATCGATCCCGAAACCCGCACCCCGACCGGTTTCGCGGTGAGTTGTGCTGAGCCGCATGCCTTCCAGACGACCGGGATCGTCGATCTGTCGGTCCGCTTCGGCGACCGGATGTCGAACAGGCCGTGGCCGCCGACCGGCGCGCAGAACAGCTACCTCGGCTCGATCTGCCCGGTCCAGGCCGAACGGTTCGTGGGCGGGCGCAAGCAGCTCGACGCGACCACGCTCAACGTCCAGTGGTCGGTGCTCAGCGAGCCGAGTTGGCTCGCCGGAAGCCGCAAGGTGGTGTGCTACCTCGGGCTACCCGACAAGCGCGGCGGCTTCGCGACCCTGGTGGGCGACGCCAAGGGCGGCGCGCTGCTGATCAACGGGCGCGCGCCGGTCGCACCTCCGGAAGCGCCACCGGGCCGGGCCCTGCCGACGCCGGTGCCGCTCCCGCCGGGCATCGCGCCCAACCCCGCCGAAGCACCGGCCCCGGCGGGTTGACCCGATGGCCGTGTACATGTCCGACGACGAGTTCGACGGGCTGGTGTCCGACGCGCTGGACACCATCCCCGGCGAACTGACCGACGCGATGAACAACGTCGTGATCCTCGTCGAACCGCACAACCCGGAAGAACCCGGCATCCTCGGGCTGTATCACGGTGTGGCACTGACGATGCGGACCACCGACTACGGCGGATTCCTGCCCGACACCATCACCATCTACCGCGACCCCATCCTCGCGATGTGCCACTCGCGGGAGGAGGTCGTCCACGAGGTGGCGGTCACCGTCGTCCATGAGATCGCACACCACTTCGGCATCGACGACGAGTGGCTGCACGCCAACGGCTGGGGCTAGTGGTGTGGCCGGCGCCCCGATGCCGCCGACTCGATGTTTGACCTGCGGCGGAACGCGGTATGAGGGGTAGCAGATCGAGCAGCCCTCTATCTCAGGAGTACGTCCATGTCCTCAGACGCCATCGTCATCCTCCGGGACGACCACAAGGAGATCCGCAAACTGTTCCGCGACTTCAGGTCGCAGGGCGACAACGCCGTGAAGACCAAGGGCAAGATCGTCGACAAGATCATCGAGGCCCTCACCGTGCACACCTACATCGAGAACGAGGTGATGTACCCCGAGATCCGCAAGCGGGTCCCCGATCTCGAGGACGACATCCTCGAGTCCTACGAGGAGCACCACGTCGCCGACGTACTGGTCGTCGAGTTGGCCGCTCTCTCGCCGGACAACGAGCGGTTCGACGCCAAGACCACCGTCCTGATCGAGAACGTGGAGCACCACATCGAGGAGGAAGAGGACGAGTGGTTCCCGAAGGTCCGAGAGGCGCTGAGCCGCAAGGAACTCCGGGAGATCGGTGAGGAGATGCTGCGTCGCCGGGAGAAGGCTCCCCGACGCCCGTCGCAACCGTCGGCGCTGAAGAAGACGGTCGACGCCATCATCAAGTAACCCTTCGTGACGCTCGCAAGCTCGCTCCTCAGGGAACGGGGTGACGTCGCAAGCTCGCTCCTCAGGGAACGGAGGGACGCCGTCAGCCCATCGGTTCGTCGACGAGCGGCTCGTCGGCGATCTCGAACGGGGCCGTTGTGGCGCCCCATCGGGTGCACACCCAGATGCCGTCGGAGTACTCGAGTTCGATGGAACCGGTGTTGCCGAGGTGGGTCGCCGCGGCGAACCGGGAGTCGATCCCGGCGAGCCGGGCGGCGATCAGGCGGATGGCCGCACCGTGACTCACCAGGAACACATCGCGCTGGTCTGGGCCGGTGAGGTACATGTCGGCGAGGTCCTCGACCGTCGGCAGGTACCGGTCGTAGACCATCGCAAGGGATTCGCCGCCGGGGATGCGTGCGTCGAGGTCGCCGGCGTGCCAGCGGTGCATGATGTCCTGGAAGACCTCATGCGATTCGCGGTCGGAGCGGTCCTCGAGCTCGCCGGCCTGGACCTCGTGCACGCCGTCGATCGCCGCGGTCTCCACATCCCACACCGACCCGATCAGCTCGGCGGTCTGCCGGGCGCGGAGCGCGCGTGAACTGAGCAGCACCGCGTGCTGTTCCGGCACGTTCTCGAGACCGAACCGAACACCCTGTCGCGCACCGAAATCGGTGAGCGCGGCACCGGGCAGAGCGGTGTCGAGGCGGCGCATGACGTTCGAGGTGGTCTCACCGTGACGGACCAGATGCAGCCGCGCCATCACTTCCCTCCCCGACGCATCGAGTCGACCCATGCAAGCGACTCGGTGTGGTCCGGCGGCGCGGAGCCGGTGGTGCGCACCGCGGGCCACGAGCCGAGGAACACCACCCGCTCGCACCGGCGGTGAAGGGCGGCAAGGGCTTCGGCGACGGCCGCATCGTCGATGTGTCCGACCGCGTCCAGGAAGAACCGGTATCGGCCGGCGATGCTGCGACCCTCGGCCTCGTCACGCTGCGGGCGCGACTCGATACGAGTGAGGTCGATTCCGCGCGAGGCGAATTCGTTCATCGCCGCCATCAGGCTACCCGGCTCGTTCGACAGCTCGAGGATGACCGAGGTGCGGTCGGCGCCGGTGCGGGGCAACGGCACCCCGGGCCGACCGAGCAGGAGGAACCGCGTGGTCGCCTCCCGCGCGTCGGCGACACCGTCGGCGAGCACGACGAGTCCGGACAGGCGAGCCGCGAGCCCCGTGGTGACCGCGGCGTCCGCCTTCCCGGCCGCGACATCTTGCGCGGCAGCGGCATTGGAGCTCGCGATCACGAACTCGGCGTTGGCGAAAAGCTCACCGATCGACTGACGCACCTGCGCGGAGGCAACCGGGTAGGCGGCGATCGTGCGGACATCGGCCGCGACCATCGGCGCGGCTGCGGCTATGGCGAACGAGATGTCGAGCACCGTCTCGGCGAAGGCCTGCACCCGACCGTTTACGGCGTGGGCCGCGGGCGGCACCAGTGCGTCCATCGTCGCCGGCACCGAACCCTCCAGCGAACTCTCGATCGGCACACAGCCGTAGTCGGCATCTCCGGAGCGGATCATGGCGATGGTGGCGGCAGGACTCGACGCGGCGACCCGGTCGACCCCGCCCGACAGGTCGAGGCCGTCCGCGGACCGTTGTTCGGCGAGGACCGCGTCGAGCGCCATCTCGGTGAAGGTTCCGGGCGGGCCGAAGTAGGCGATCACAGGCACCACACGAGCCTAGTGGAACAGGCCTGCCGAGACCCTTTCGCGCATGTGTCCCAGGCTCTACGCAGGGGTGTCGAAACCATTGACGCGTGCGCTCCGGGTATTTAGGTTAGGGTTACCTTTCATACGACCCGCGCCCCGCGACGCCGACCGGAGAGACTGTCATGACGAGAACGACGACCGACCGCCCCACGGATGCCGAGATGATCCAGACGGCTTGTCGTCGCGGCGGTTCCGCCATCCTGGCCGTCGAGGGCGCGGACGCCACCCCGATCGACGTCGTGCACCTCTTCGAGTCCCAGGCCTTCGTCCTCGTCCCCACCGACGGCGACGCGATGCGGACCGTCGACGGCGCCGAGGGCGTGCCCGCCATGCTCGAGGTCACCGACTGGGCACCCATCGACCTGCGTGAACGCGTGCGTTCGGTGATCTGGCTGAACGGCACGTTGCACGAGGTCCCGCGCGACCTGGAACGCGACCTGGCCATCGAGATCGCGGGCGAACACCCCGACGACGGTCTCCTCGACATCGGACACGGCGCGTCGATGATGCGTCTGCAGGTCGACACCGCGGTCATCGCGTCCTCGGACGGCGCGGCGTCGGTGTCGGCCACCGAGCTCGCCGACGCCGACCCCGACCCCTTCTGGGAGCACGAGGGCAGCTGGCTCGAACATCTCGACAGCGACCACGCCGACATCGTCGGACAACTGGTCCGCAAGCTTCCCGTCGAGCTGCGCACCGGACGGGTGCGGCCGCTCGGCCTCGACCGCTTCGGCATCCGGTTCCGCATCGAGGGACTCGACAGCGACTCCGACGTCCGCCTCCCGTTCGCGCGGCCGGTCTCCGACGTGTTCGAACTGTCCCGCGCGCTGCGGAATCTCGCGGGCTGCCCGTTCCTGAACTCGATGCCCGACTGACCCGGATCGCGTAGCAACGCCGCCCGCGGATCACGCATCCGCACCACGGATCGCGGGGTCCTAGGCTGGCCGGCATGGCCTTGCGCGAGTACCTCACACCGTCGCCCCACGGCATCCCGGTCGTGACCGACCGGACCGAACGACGCGGCATCATCGTCGAACTGGTCATCGTCGGTGTCCTCACATTCGCGTTCTCGGCGCTGTCCGCGGCACTCGCACTGCTCGAGGCGCAGCTCGCCGGCGGTATCGGCGAGACCACGGTCGCACTCAATCCCAGCCGCTCCGACCTCGGTCTCATCGACGCCGTCCGGCAGATCATGGGCGGCCTCCGACTGTTCGCCATCGCCGCCTTGGGCATATACCTGTTGTGGCGCAGCGGGATCGGACTGTCACGTGTCGGTCTGGGTCGGTGGACCCCGCGCCGCGACATCCCCTCGGGACTGGTCCTCGCCGCCGTCATCGGTCTGCCCGGCCTGGGACTCGTCGCCGTGGCCCGGGCCCTGGGCCTCAACGCGAGCCTGGTGCCCAGCCAGGCCGACACCTGGTGGGAGTGGCCGGTTCTGGTGCTCATCGCGATCGGCAACGCCGCCGCCGAGGAGATCGTGGTGGTCGCGTACTTCATCACCCGGTTGCGACAACTCGGCGTATCCGACAACGCGTCGCTCGCCGCCAGCGCGATCCTCCGCGGCGGCTATCACCTGTACCAGGGCTTCGGCGGCGGACTCGGGAATCTGGTCATGGGCGTGGTCTACGGTCGCTTCTTCCAGGTCACCGGCCGCGTCTGGCCCCTCGTGATCGCCCACGCGGTCATCGATGTGGTCGCCTTCGTCGGCTACGGACTGCTCCGCGACCATCTGTCCTGGGTCGGCTGAGAACCGAGACATCGTCGACCGTGCGGCCTTTCCCGTCGACTGCGCACTCCGACCGTGCGCCCCTACCGGCCACCATTGAACGGGGTGAGATGATTCGCTAGATTCGTCTCATGACCGTCGATGCGCCGTCCGACCCGACCGCCGAGCCGGCGAGCCTCCCCTTTCCGCGACGCCATCGAGCCGCCGAGTCCCGCGGCCGGCGCATCGGCAGACTGCTCAAGGTCTACAACCACCTCCGTGAACCCGGCGACGACGAGCTCGCGGAGCTCGGGCGTCGGCTGCGCACACGGGACGAACCCGCCGCGGCGCTGGTTCGGGCCATGCGCCTCCCGCGGGACGCCGACGGCCGGGTCACGATGCGCCAGTTCGAGTGGGCCCTCGCCGGCGACATGCCCTCCGATGCGCCCGACGCCCTGCGCGACTTCTTCGCACTCGTCGAGAAGACACCGGACTGGGTCGACCCCGCCCTCTGCGACCGCGGCGCCGCCGTCTATCGGCGGTTCGGCCAGAACGCCAACGACGTCCTGCTCCAGCTCTCCCTGATCGGCGGCTACCGCTTCGGCGGTCCCGCCGACCTGCTGGTCGCGACCGGCGGCCTCACCGGGAACACGGTCATCCGACGACTCGGCGAGACGCAGACCTGGGCCATCGCGGTCGGCGAACCGGGCGGGATGGCACGCGACGGCGACGGCTGGCGACTCACCGTCCATGTGCGCCTCATGCACGCCCTGGTCAACGAGCGGTACGAGCACAACGGCCGCTGGAACATCGACCAGTGGGGTCTGCCGATCAACCAGTCCGACCTCGCCGCGACGCTGAACCTCTTCAGCGGCGCACTGATGATGGGGGTCCGCGCGCTCGGCGTCCCGGTGAGCCGTGACGACTCCCGCGCCCTCATGCACCTCTGGAAGTACGTCGGGTGGCTGATCGGCGTCGACGACGACTGGCTCTTCGACTCCGAACGCGACCAGCATCAGCTGAGTTATGCGGTCTTACTGGCGCAGCACGACGTGACCGACGCCGGCGCGGCCCTCACGACAGCGATCGTCGACGCCCAGAGCCGCTTGCACTACCGGTTGTTCCCCCGCCTCGCCGCGCGCTACACCCGCGCCCGCCTGCTGAGCATGCTGCAGGGCTTTCTCGGCGTGCGCGGCATGCGCGACCTCGGTCTCCGCCCCGCGGTGCCGTGGGCGTTCGGTCTCGCGTGGGTCCGCAACACTATTGCGTACCAGGTCATCGCACGGACACCGGCCGGTCCGCGCTATCTGGAATGGACCGGCACCCGTTCCCGACGCCGCGCACTCTTCCGCCACTTCGGCCCGGACGCCCCCGAGATCGGATCGCTCGCGGAGCGTTGAGAAGCCGTATGACGTCGTGTCCGGACCCCGGGCTCGAGATCATACGTTTTCCCAGGCCTCGGCCTGCACCCCTGTCCTAGCGGCGTTCGCCCCACCCGGACGCGATGTACCCCAACGGTAATTCACTGTCGCGCCACGGGTCCGGCGCCTACGGTGGACCGATGTCGACAACCGGGACGATCCGCGAATGGCACCACGACGAGGGCTGGGGTGTCATCGAGTCACCGGCGTTGTCCGGCGCCGTCCTCGTGACCACTTTCGTCGTCCGTGTTCTGGCCGTTCAGAATCTCGACGAGCTGTCCCTGCCCGGCTTGCGTCCGGGGACCGTCGTCGACTTCGACCATGCGATAGCTGTGCCACCGGAAAGCGGATGCCGATATGTGGCGCTCTCGGTCTGGCCGACCGAGGTGGCCCGGCCGGATCCGAAGCACAATGGCGTGTTCCGAACTGCCCTGTGGCACAGCGTCGGTGACGCCGGACCGGACGGACTCACGACGATCGAGGAGACCGCCCTCACCGATACACCGACGTCACCGCCGGCTCCCCTCGGCCCGAACACCACCGGGACCGTTCGGTCGTGGAACGGCGAAGAGGGATGGGGCGTACTCGATTCCGACGCCACCCCGGGCGGGGCGTGGGCGTTCTACAGCGAGATCGTCGGCACCGGTTTCCGGGACCTGGTGCCGGGGCAGACCGTCGGATTCCAGTACGAGCGAGCGAGTCAGGACGGATACGACTACCGCGCGAACAACATCCGCGTCAGGTGAGGCGCCCGCGGCTGTGGTCGTCGTCGATGTCGTCGTAGTTGACCCGGCGCCCACCCGACCCGGTCACACGGGCGAGGAGATAGAGCACGAGTCCGACGACGATCAGGATGCCCGCACGCAACCAGGTCGACGCGCTCTGCTGCGTCATCAGGACGATGCAGGAGATCACCGCGAGCACGGGCAGGATCGTCGGCGCCCGGAAGTGGTCGGTGTCCGTGCGGTCGCGGCGTAGGACGAGGACGGCGACGTTGGTGCTGACGAACACGAACAGCAGCAGGAGCACCACCGTCTCGGCGAGTGCCGCGACGGTCCCGGTTGCCGAGAGGATCATCGCGACGGCGGTGGTGGCGACGATCGCCGTCCACGGCGTCCGACGACCGGGCAGCACCTTCGCCAGCGCACCGGGCAGCAACCCGTCGCGGGCCATGCCGAAGGTCAGGCGCGACGCCATGATCATCGTGAGCAGCGCGCCGTTCGCGACGGCGATGAGCGCGATCAGGGAGAACAGCTGGTCAGGGATCCCGACATCGGCGATCGAGACGACCTCGAGCAACGGGCCCGACGACTCCACCAGGCGCTCCGGTGGCGCGACGACCGACACGGCGAGACCGACGAGGACGTAGACGACGCCGGCGGCGATCAGCGCACCGAACAGCGCCTTCGGATAGACCCGCCGCACGTCACGAACCTCTTCGGCCATGTTCGCGGAGGTCTCGAACCCGACGAACGAGTAGTAGGCCAACAAGGCCGCGCCCAGCACCGCGAGAGCCGGCGTGGTCTCGTCGGTGAACTCCAGCACGCGCTGCGGCTCACCGTCACCGCGACCCAGCACGATCCCGGCCAACACGACGACGAGCACGAGTCCGGAGACCTCCACCACGGTCATCACCACGTTGGCCCGCAGGGACTCGGTGATCCCGCGGGCGTTCAGCGCCGCGACGGCGAGCAGGAACACCAGCGCCGCCGCGGTGGTGGGCACGTCGAGAAAGACCTGCAGGTAGTCGCCAGCGAAGGCGAGCGCCAACCCGGCGGCGCTCGTCACCCCGGCCGCCAGCATGCAGAACCCCACCAGGAACGAGATGAGCGGATGGCGGTAGGCGTGCCGCGCGAACACCGCCGCGCCGCCGGCCCGCGGGTACTTGGTGACGAGCTCCGCATACGACGCCGCGGTCAGCATCGCCAGCGCGAGGGCGAGCGCCAACGGCACCCAGATCGCTCCCCCGACCTCACCGGCGACCTCCCCGACGAGGGCATAGATGCCCGCACCGAGGACGTCGCCCAGGATGAACAGGAACAGGAGTTTGCCGGTGATGGCGCGACGCAGCGGGGTGTGCCCGCCGTCTGTCCGGGCGTCATCGTTCCCGGAGTCCTGCGACTTGGCGTCGGCGACGTGTTTGTCGGTCATGGCGTGTCCTGTACCCCGTTCGGTCCGGAACGAGACCTCATGTGGGCGGTTCGACGCCACGTCGGCAACCAACCGACCGACATCCGTGGCCACCGCCCATGCGTACATTGGTTGGGATGAACGAGCAGGACCCGCCGATCCTCCGGCGAGGTCGCCCCGGACCGCCGATGCCGCCCGGGCGGCCAGCGGGCCCGTCTCCGCGCCCGGGGCCACCACCCGGACAAGGCCACCGCCCGCCTCCCGGTGCCGTCGGTCCGTCCGCTCATCCGCAGGCCATGCCGCGGATCCCTGCACGCGGTCCCGACCCGCGCCGGGCGCCGGGCCCCGGTCCCACCGGCCGGCCCCCGCACCCGTCCCCGGCCGATCGGCCGCCACCATCGGCGCGGCCCGCTCCCGGCGGGTATGCGCCCACCCAGAAGCCGGAGCCGATCCCCGACGATCGGTCTCGTGGACCTCATCCGCCGCGTGGCGACCGTCGCGACCGCGCCGTCGGACGTCCGCCCGCGCCCCCGCGGCCGGCCGGTCCTCCCCGGCCCCGGCGCACGGGGCGCCGCGCGGTCCGGGTGGGCAAGATCCTGATGATCCTGCTGCTCGTCGTCGTCCTCGGCAGTGTGGGACTGCTGTTCTACTACGACACGAGACTGGACCGGATCGACGCCCTGCCGGCCTACGCCGGACGCCCGTCGGACACCCCCGGCACCAACTGGCTCATCGTCGGCACCGACTCGCGATCCGATCTCACCGAGGAACAACGCCGGGCGCTGGCCACGGGTGACGCCGACGGCTCCCGCACCGACACGATCTTGCTCGTCCACAACCCACCCGGCGGCGGCAAGGCGATCGTGGTGAGCATCCCGCGCGACCTGTACGTGGAGGTGCCGGGTCACGGCAGCCTGAAGATCAACGCCTCGTTCAGCATCGGCGGTCCGGCGCTGCTCGTGCAGACCGTCGAGAACCTGACCGGCATCCGCATCGACCACTACGCCGAGATCGGCTTCGGCGGATTCGACACCCTCGTCGACTCGGTCGGCGGCGTCGACATGTGTATCGACCAACCGCTCAACGACCCCAAAGCCGGTCTGCGCCTGGCGAAAGGCTGTCACCGCCTCGACGGCAGGCAGGCTCTCGGGCTGGTCCGGACGCGCGCATTCCCGCGCGCCGACCTCGCGCGAGTGGTCAATCAACGGAAGTTCCTCGCCGCACTCGTGTCTCGGGCGACCAGTCCGTCGGTCCTGCTCAACCCGTTCCGACTCTTCGGATTTGTCGGCGGCGCCATCGACGCGCTCACCGTCGATGAGCGAGATCACATCTGGAACCTCGCGTCCCTCATGTTCGCGCTGCGCGACCCCATCACGACGACGACCCCGGCCGGCGAGAGCACCTTCACCGACGAAGGACTGGCGCTGCCCGTCACCGAGCAGACCGAGGAGTTCTTCGGCTACCTCCGCGCAGGTCAGCCCGTCCCCGACGAGCTTCTCGTCGACGCCGGCGGGCCGTCGTGAAAGGGTCGCCAAACGCAGGCCAGACTTGCCTTACTTAGCCTGAACTTGCTGGTGAGAGCCATTTTTCGGTTCTACGATGGGCCGCATGTCCGAACACACGAAGTTCCATCAGCTGCTGCACGACCAGATCAGCAACGAGTTCTACGCCTCGCAGCAGTACATCGCGGTCGCCACCTATTTCGACAACCACGACATGCCCCAGCTGGCAAAGCTCTTCTACCGCCAGGCCGTCGAAGAGCGCAATCACGCGATGATGATCGTGCAGTACTTCCTCGACCGCGACATGGAGGTCGAGATCCCCGGCATCCCGGCACCGAACAACCGGTTCGAGGACTACCGTGCGCCCATCGATCTCGCTCTCGCACAGGAGAAGACGGTGACCCAGCAGGTCGTCGACCTGGCGAAGTCGGCCCGCGACACCGGCGACTACCTCGGCGAGCAGTTCGTGCAGTGGTTCCTCAAGGAACAGGTCGAGGAGGTCGCGACCATGACGACCCTGCAGACCATCGCCGAACGCTGCAACGGGAACCTCTTCGACCTGGAGAACTTCGTCGAGCGAGAGTTCAACGGCGAGAAGACATCCGACGCCACCGCACCGGTCGCGGCCGGCGGGAACATCTGACGGAGTTCCATCCGCCCCAATCCGAAAGAGCCGCGAAACCCCCGCTCCAGATCCGAGAGAACGACATAACCCTCGCTCCCTGAGGTGCGAGGAGCGCAAGCGACGAGCCACGAAGGGCTGGCGACGGACGTCACCACGCCCTTCGTGGCTCGCTTCGCTCGCACCTCAGGGAGCTGAAGAAGGTTCGCTTCGCTCGCACCTCAGGGAGCAGAAGAAGGCTCTCAGGGAGCAGAAACAGCGCGGTTACGGACCACGCCGGTCAGCGCAGCGTGACCTGGCGACCGCGAATGCCGTTGCGGGAGCTGCGCTGTTCGATCGTCAGCGGCGAGGTGTCGGCGAGTGCTTCGCCGAGGCGGCGATCGAGCTCGTTGAGACCGGCGTACCACTCTTCGTGGTGCATCTCGTTGTCGAGGTCGAAGACCGGGACGAGCAATCCGTGGGTGCGGAACGATCCGGCGAACCGCGAACCCTCACCCATCGTCAGATGACCGGCCGCGTGGAGCCGGGCCATCGCCGACATCAGGTCGTCCTCCGGCTCGGGTCGAATCCAGCGCAGGTGCGCACGTTCGCCCGCATCGACCCACCAGGGCGCACCGGCGCCGCTGTCGACCACGAGCCGCGCGGTCGGCAGCACCGAGTCGTTGGCGCGCTCGAACATGGCCGTGATCTCCGCCGGGACCTCGGTGCCCTCCACGAACCACCAGCCGAAGTCCTGGTGCACCGTGATGTCCAAGGCGGCGTCGGTCTTCACGACCTCGTCGAGGCTCGGGGCCTCGTCGGCAGCCTCGAGGTCGAACTCACTGCCGGCGTCGGCGTGAGCGGCCCACGCGATGGCCGCGGCGAGTTCGACGGTCAGCGCCGAGCGATCGGGGTCGGTCTGCAGACCCACGAAACCCTCTGTCGCACCGTCGAGGTCGCGCGCGAGAGCAGGCACCGCGCCCGGCAGGATCGTCACGATCGAGACGTCGTTGCGGGAACCGGCCGGCTCGGTGAGCTCCAACCGGGCAGTCGCCGAGGCGACGAAGGTCCGCAGCGCGACGAAATCGCATTCGGACGCGAACCCGGCGAAGGGCCGGGGCGGCGGCGCCAGAGCTGCGGCCTGGCGTGCCTTACGTGCTGCGACGCGCTCGGCGCGATTGCTTCCCGGACGTGGTCCACTACCCCGTTTGCTCTTCTTGCCCATCGGTCCACTCTCTCACGTCGGCCCGCGGCGCCCGACAGGTCGTGCGGGCGGCGGCTCAGTCGACGGTGACCAGCCAGTCGCGCACCTTCGCCGGGTGGTTGGTGGCCAGCCACCGCACACCGAGATCGGCACACAGCTGGACGTCGACCTGCTCGTCGACGGTCCAGCAGTAGGTGACCCGACCGGCGGCGGCAGCGCGATCGACCAGGTCCGGGTACTGCCGCAGGGTCATCACCGACGGCCCGATGCCGGTCGCCCCGACGGCGGTCGCGGCGCCCCCACCCAGGACCCGGGCGGTGTCACCGAGCAGGATCGTCGGCAGCATCGGGGCGTGGCGTCGAATCCGCCAGACCCCGGCCGACGAGAACGAGATGACCACGGCGCGGCTGTGATCGGCCGACGGCGGCGTCGCCACCCCGAACTCGTGCAGCATCTCGAGGAGCTTCTGCTCGACGAGACTGCCGAACCGCACCGGATGCTTGGTCTCGATGAACAGGCGGACGGGTCGGCGCCAGTCCAGGGTCAGCGTAAGCAGCTCCCGCAGCGTCAGGATCGACGCGGGTCCACCAGCCGCATGCCAGCTCCCGAAGTCGAGCTCGCGCAGTTCGGCGAGCGTCATCTCGCTGACGATCCCCGAGCCGTCGGACGTCCGGTCGACGGTCCGGTCGTGAACGCACACGAGCTCGTGGTCGGCGGTCAACCGGACATCGCACTCGAGGCCGTCCGCACCCTGCGCGAGAGCCAGCTCGTAGGCGGCCAGGGTGTGTTCCGGACAGTCGCCCGACGCCCCACGGTGGGCCACCACCGCCGGCTTGCCCGATCGGGAGACCTTCTCGGCCGCGCCCACATTCACCCCTGAGTTCATCCGACCGCCACCCACCGTCTCGTCGGGACCGGGGCCGCCGCGGCGGCGTCGAACAGTGTCCGCACCCGGCGTGCCATCCAGAAGGCGAAGGCAGCCGAGACCGCCGCGCTGACGATGACCATCACCATCGCGTTCGCCCCGGTCTGCAGCGAGTCCGAGCGCCACGCGACGAGCCGGGCGATGATCGCCGCCCCGGCCGCCACATTCACCACCACCCAGGCGACCCACAACTTGCGGAGTCGTCGGCCGACGAGGTCGGCATCGACCGTGGGGTCCTGGCCGACCCGATGCACGGCGACCTCCTGCACCACCAACGGCGCACCGATGAGGTTGACCAGCGGCAGGCCGGCGAGCGCGGCGACCCAACCGGGCCGGCGCGGGTCGACGAGACCGGCCGCGGCGTAGGTGTCCGCGCGCAACTCCAGGACCCAGCGCATGAAAGCCAGCGTCGCCAGGACGAATCCGAGGAAAGCGACGACACCGACGAAGATGGTCAGCCAGTCGGACGCGACGATGAGGAACTCGGGCAGCGGACGGTCGCGGTTGACGACCAGCAGGAGGTAGCGGACGAGATGGACCAGTGCGGACGCGGCCAGCGCAGAGCCCGCCACGTTCAGGGCGAACTGCAGTCGGACACGCGAACTCTCGAGTTTCTGGTGCGCCGTGTCGACCTCCGCCGGTTCGTCGTGCAGACCCCAGGTGGGTATGTAGACGTACCGGGGAATCAGTCGGGGGCCACGACGGCCCGAGGGGCCGCGGCGGACAGGAATCGCCTCGGGTGGGCGGCGGGCCACCCACCGGACGTTGCGACTGCGGTAGAGACGTCCGGGGGACACCGGGGCCGGGCCGGGACGAGACGGTACGTGCGAAGGGCGAACCGCGCCGGGCGCCGACGATCGTGCCGGCGTCTGCCGGGCGGCCAGCGCCCGCGCGGCATCCTCGACGACGCTGAGCGGTCCGCCGCATCGGGGGCAGTGTTCACGGCCGGGACGGTGCGGTGCCTGGATTCGACACCGCGGGCACAGGTCGATCATCGGCCGGCGTCGCCCTCGGGTCGCGTATCACCGATCTCGACGGGCTTGCCGTGTTCCTGCCAGGCGAGCATGCCGCCGCGGACGCAGATCCCGTCGTAACCGACCTGGGCGAGGTACTGCAGCACGCGCATCGATCGGCCGCTGGAGTGGCAGACCACGTACAGATCGTGATCGGGGTCGAGTTCGGCAAGGCGGCCGGGCACCTCGGCCAGCGGGATGTGCACGGCGCCCCGGATGTGACCGGACGCCCATTCGTCGTCCTCACGGACGTCGAGCATCACCGCGTCGGTCTGCCCGGTGAAGTCGTCCGGAAGGTCGGTCACCGGCACCTGAGTGATGTCGCCCATGCTCACGTTTTCCATGGTGGCACAGAGACGGCCGGGCGCGGCGGCAGCTCGACCGGACCACTGCCCGCGCGCCCCGCTGTCATACCGAGACGGGTGTGGAGCAAGGCGCTATGTAGACCTACATAAATTTATCCACATGTACGTCCTGGACATTTGTCCCTCGTTCGCGCACTGACCGTCTACTTGGGGATGAGACTGTGGAATTGTGGAAAAACGCTGGCCACCGGCCCGCGACTTGTGACCGCGATCACTCGTTTAGCCGAATGTGCGCGTAGGAAATTCACGAAAGTGCACACGCCGGAACGTCGTGAACTCTTCCTTCGATGAACAGCACCTGTGGATAACGTGGGGACAATTCACAAGCAAAACCATGTGAACGGGCTGTGATCGGGCCTTTCAGTCCCGGTGGAGCAGCGGCAGCCGCAACGACGGGGCGCGGTCGAATGCCGCCAGAACGCCGGTCGTCACGCTCTCCGCAAATCCGGCAACCGATGTCTGGCTTCCCACGAGTCTCATGAGCAGCGGCTTCGGCGTCTCCACGACGGTGATCTCCGCGTCGGGGTACCGCTCGGCGACGACCGAGCGCATCACGCCGATCCCGTCGACGACCCCGAGTTCCGCGGCGCGGTGACCGATCCACACGTCGCCGTTGAAGAGTTCCGCGTCGGAAGCGGTCAGCTTTTTACCGCGGCGCTGCCGGACCCACGCGATGAACGCCTCGTGCAGCTGGCCCTGCAATTCCTTCAGCCATTCGACGTCCTCGGGCTGTTCGGGCGAGAAGGTGTCGAGTCGCGCCTTGTTCTCACCGGTCGTGTACAGCCTGCGCTGTACACCGAAGCGGTCGAGCACGGCCGAGAAACCGAAGCCCGACGACACGACCCCGATCGAGCCGACGATGGAGGTGTGGGCGGCGAAGATCTCGTCGGCCGCGCAGGCGATCCAGTAGCCACCGGAGGCCGCGACGTCCTCACAGAACGCGAGGACCGGCACGCCCTTCTCCGCCGACAGCTGGCGGATGCGTTCGGCGATGTACTCCGACTGCGCAGGCGAGCCACCGGGCGAGTTGATGACGACCACGACGGCCCGCAATCGCTCGGTGGCGAATGCCTTCTTCAGAACCTGCTCGACGGACTCGGTGTTGACGCCGTGCTTGCCCATCCCCGCGATCCCGATCGGGCCGTCGAGACGGACGACCGCGACCTGCTCGGTCCGCGCCTTCGAGATTTTCTTCCCCACCGCCCCCAGCGGTCCTGCAGTCATCTGTCCGAGTGTAACGACGGCGACCCGCCTGCTGTTTTCCCACGCGCCGCGACAGTCCGCGACGTGGGACGCACCGTAGAATCTGCCGGGTGCAGGTGCGGTGGCTCAGCGCATTCCTCGACTTCCCCGCCGAGGTGTTCGGCAGCGAGGTGACCTTCTGGCGCGCGATCTCGGGCAGCACGGTCTCACCGCCGCGGGGTGAGCACCGCGAGTTCGCCTCGCTGGAGCCCTTCTACGGCGACCCGCATCTGCGCGTCCAGCGCATCGACGACGGACCGGGTGGAGTCCACCTCGACATCCACACCGACGATCCGCACGCCGCCACCGCCGAGGCACAGGGACTCGGTGCGACCTTCGTCGTCGACGCCGGGACTCACCTCACCCTCCGGTCACCCGCCGGTTTCGTGTTCTGCCTCGTGCCGTGGGAAGGCGAATCGAAGCGGTCGCGACCCATCCGTTGGCCCGGCGACGCCATCAGCATCATCGACCAGCTGTGCATCGACATCCCCGCCGGCATGTTCGACGCCGAGGTCGACTTCTGGACCGGGTTCACCGGCTGGCCGACGAAGCCCCGGGGTCGGCTCGAGCTGGTCGCGCTCCGCCGCGACCCCGCGGTGACCCTCGGAATCCTGTTGCAGCGCAAGCAGGATGAGTCGCCGGACAGCGATGTGGCAACCGCGCACCTCGACATCGCCACGAATTCCGTCCCCGACGAGGTCGCACGACACGAGGACTGGGGCGCCCGCGCGATCGAGCACTTCCCGCACTGGACGACGATGGCGGATCCGGTCGGTCGCCGCTACTGCATCACCTCGCGGAACCCGCGCACCGGCGATTGAGTCGCGGGCTCCTTCGATCCGGTTCGCAGACGTAGTGTGTCGTTGCGATCGGCGCCACGATGTGCGACATCTGCCGGGCCCCGTCGCTCCGAGCTTCAGGTATCGACCAGGAATTCACGGAGCCGATCGACCTCGGCGTCGACCTCGCGCCGTTCGGCGGCGGTCACCGGACGCAGGTACTCGACCGCCGGAACGTCCTCGGCATCGAGAGACCATGTCCCCGCGAGGAATCCGTCGAGGAACACGAATCCGGGCGACCGGCCATTGGGAGTCACGGTGCGCCGGTACATCTCCGGGTCGGCGACCCGGATTCGGTCGGCCTGGGCGCCGATCACGTGGTCGAAGGGGGCGATCAGCCGCGCCGGCGCCGGCGCATCCGGGTCGGCGAGGGCGAGACCGTCGAGGTCGTAGAGAACCTCGCCGTTCGGGCCGTCGAGCCGGACGAGCTCCCAGTCCGCCTCCAGCTTTTCGACGAGGGGTCGCAACCGGGTGAGCCCGGACCACGTCTGGATGGCCTTCACGGTTGCCGGGCCGAACCCGCGCAGATACATCCGGACGAGATCGGCACGGGCTTCGTCGTCGACGACGGCCGGCACGCCCGGGCCGGCCCACTCGTCGAACAGGCGGTACGTCGGAGCGCCCCGCCCGCGCCACAAACCACGCGGGGGGACCTGGACCAGTGGCAGCCCGCACCGTGCGATGGCGGTCAGGGTCGACGCATCCTCCGCCGGATGGCGGGCAACCAGTTCGCTCCCGAGGTCGGCGACGGCGAGTTCGCGACCCGCGAGAATCTCGGCGGCGGACCGCACGACCTGCGCCGGGTCGGCGTTCACCAGTCGCTGGGCGTGGATGTCGGTGAGTCCACGCCGCAGCGTGGGCTCGGCGAGTGGACGAATCCAGCGTGCGTCCTCGGCGTCGATCAGGAAGATCGTCGCGCGCAGCAGCGTCATGCGCACGACCTCGCGGTCGGTGAGCAGATCGTCCAGCTCGAGGGGATCGAAATCCGCGATCCGCGACCACAATCCGAAGAATGCCGCCCGCGGGTCCTGGGACTGCAGTCCGACGCAGCGGTCCAGAACCTCGATGGCGTCCTCCGCGACGCGGGTGAGCAGGTGCTGACGCTGCAGCAGGGTGCGATTCCACTGCCGCAGCGAGATCCGTTCGGTCACCGCGTGTCTCGTCGGGTCTGCGACCGATGGGTACGGCGGCGCACCGCGACGTCAGGCCGGGTAGGCGACACCGGTCGCGGCATGGCAGCGGTATCCATGCGGATTCTTCGCCAGATACTGCTGGTGGTAGTCCTCGGCGTAGTAGAACCGTCCGTCGCCCGCCTGCGCCAGCGGTTTGATCTCGGTGGCGATCGCACCCTCGCCCGCAGCGTCGAGTGCGGTCTGGAAGGTTGCGGCGGTGCTGCGGACGACGTCAAGGTCCGCGTCGGTCAGGGCGTACACGGCTGACCGGTACTGGGTGCCGATGTCGTTGCCCTGACGCATCTCCTGCGTCGGGTCATGCGACTCCCAGAAGACCTTCAGCAGGCCTTCGAGATCGACGACGGCCGGATCGAAGACCACCAGCGCCGACTCGGTGTGACCGGTCCGCGCGGTGCAGGTCTCCTCATAGGTCGGGTTGGGCGTGTAACCGCCCGCGTATCCGACGGCAGTCGTGTACACACCGGGGACCTGCCAGAAGATCTCCTCGATCCCCCAGAAGCAGCCACCGGCCAGGACGATCGCGTCGAGGCCGTCGTCGAAGCGTCCGATGCCGTGTACGTGGGAGCCGTCGGCCTCGGCCCGACCCCGCATCGGCGTTCCGAGAACGAGGTGCTCGCCCGGGACCGTGATCTCGGACGAGCGGCCGGGCAGTGCAGCGTCGGCGGCGACGAGATCCTGTTTGCGTGAACCGGCGGCGAAGAGCTGGTCGAGCCATGACATGCGCCAAGTCTACGCGCGGTGGGATACGGCCCGGCGACGACGAGTTGAGCTGACCGTTCGAGTCTGTTTATGATGGCGGTCACATCCGTGGCACTGTGATACCGATCACTCGTACGCCATCGCGGCCCGTCCGCCAGCAGGGATGTGCAGCCGTTCCAGGGACGAGAGGCGACGATGGCGACGCACGCGACCGGAGATCTCCGACGCGCCCCCGGGCTCGGTCGGACCGCTCCAGGCGCCAACTACGACGTCGCGAGGAGTTGCCGCACAAGCGCCCTGACCATTCTCGCGCTCATCGCGGTCTTCATCCTGCTCATCCTCATCTGAACCCAGCCGCCTCGATGCGGCCTGGTCAACTCTCAGCCGACGCACTCTCGCGTCGTTGACATCTCAACCGCACTTGATGTTTCTTGGCGCGGGATTGTTGCAATCACCCATGCTCTGGGGAAGGCTGGAAGCATTCGCGTGGCGCCCGGCGGAGTCGTCGGAGCCATGCGTGGACAGGGAAACGAGTAGCACCTCAGAGAGGAACATCGTGGCTGAATACACCTTGCCGGATCTCGATTACGACTACGCGGCACTGGAACCGCACATCTCCGGCAGGATCATGGAGCTCCATCACAGCAAGCACCACGCCACCTACGTCAAGGGCGCGAACGACACCCTGGAGAAGCTGGCCGCGGCCCGCGACGACGACAGCATCGCCGGCAAGGTCTACGGACTCTCCGCCACCCTGTCGTTCCACCTGGGCGGTCACACCAACCACTCCATCTTCTGGAAGAACCTGTCGCCCAACGGCGGTGGCGAGCCCGACGGCGACCTCGCGGCCGCCCTCACCGAACAGTTCGGTGGTTTCGACAAGTTCAAGGCCCACTTCACCGCCGCCGCCACCACCCTGCAGGGTTCGGGCTGGGCGATCCTGGGTTACGACACCATCGGCGGCAAGCTCGTCATCCTGCAGCTGACCGACCAGAGCGGCAACATCCCCGCCGCCATCATCCCGGTCGTCATGCTGGACATGTGGGAGCACGCCTTCTACCTCGACTACCAGAACGTCAAGCCCGACTACGTCAAGGCGTGGTGGAACGTCGTGAACTGGGCCGACGCCAACGAGCGTCTCGCCCGCGCGAAGAGCCAGGGAAGCGGCCTGGTCGTCCCGGCCTGATCCCGGTTCGCCGAACCTCAACAGCGCCGGTCACCTTCGGGTGACCGGCGCTGTTTGTTGTTCGGGGCCACGTTCTCTGCTGCGAGCAAACCCCTGCTCCCCCGACGTGCGAGGCGAAGTCCCCCTGCTCCCTGATCCGAGAGTGCGACACATCCATTGCTCCCTGAGGTGCGAGGAGCGTTAGCGACGAGCCACGAAGGGTTTGGCGACGCATCTCACCAGGACCCTTCGTGACGGCCTCCGCAAGCTCCGGCCTCCTCAGGGAGCAGTGGGTGGGCCCGCTCCGAGACAACGAGTTCCGTCGCGGTCCACGACGGCCGTCGGGCCGCAGATACTGAGGAGCGAGCTTACGAGTGTCGCCCTCAGAGAACGAGCGTGACAGTGATGGCGACCGCGCAGGCCAGGCCGATCACGATGAGCGCCACCACATCTGCGCGCCCGGGGCCGGCCTGATGGGCGGTCAGGCGGCCGGTGCCGCCGCGGGCGGTGATCGCCTCGGACATCTCGGCGCTGCGTCGGAGCGCCGACGACATCGCCGCGGTGATCAGATCCATGATCCCCATCTCCGCCGACGGATGGTCGCTGCGGCCCTTGGCCGTCGGCCGGAGGCGATGCGCCGCACGCAGCATGCGCAACTCCTCGATGAGCAGCGGAAGACCTCTGAGGCACAACGCGATCGCGACCGCCCACTCATCGACGGGCAGCCGGAGCCACCGCAGCGGGCGCATCAGCCGCGCCAGCGCCGGCGCCACGTCGGCCATGGGAGTGGTCCAGATGACGAGGATCGAACTGGCGACGAGGACGAGTGCCAGGGTGATCGCGCGCAGGAAGACCAGGGCGCCGGGGATGCCGGCGAACGACACGTTGAACGCGACGCCGATGCCGATCAGACCCCAGAACCACCACGGCGGACGAGGTATGGCGCCCAACGGGATTCCCGCGACGAGGGCGGTGATCACCACCACCGCGGCGACCATGCCCAGCGCCGGCCACGACGGCAGCACCCAGGTCATGATCCCGAGGATCAGCACGATCACGAGTTTGGTCCCCGCCCACAGCCGGTGCACGAACGAGTCGCCGGGCACCTGCCGCAGCGGGACGGTACGCATCGTCATAGGGTTCCTCCGTCCCAGCCGGGAGCCTGGTCGATCATCTGCTGCGAATCGGGCAGAAGACGTCCGTCGACCAGTCGGACCCGCCGGGTGCACACCGACTCCAACGACTCGAAGTCGTGCGAGATGATCACGATGGTCATCCCGTCGGCGCGGAGCCGGGCCAGCAGTGCGACGATCTCCTCGCGTGCCGGCGGATCGAGACCGGCCAGCGGCTCGTCCAGGACCAGCAGGTCGGGATGGCGCGCGATGAGACCGGCCAGCACGACACGCCGCATCTGTCCGCCCGACAGCGCGTCGACCTTGGTGACCGCCATCCGGCGCGGCAACCCGACGAGTTCGAGGACCCGGGCGACCTCGGCGGTGCCCACCTTCTCACCACCGGCCGCCATGATCTCGTCGGCGACGGTGACCTTCTGCAGTTGCAGACGCGCGTGCTGAAATCCGAGTCCGACCGCGCCGACCCGCTCCGTCATCGGCGTTCCGGCGTCGAAACCCGCTCCGGGAGTGATCTTCTCGTGGATGTCCAGCAGACGGCAGGTACCGGTCCCGGGCGGGAGCAGGCCGGCCATGATCCACGCGAGAGTCGTCTTGCCCGATCCATTGCCGCCGACGACGAGGAGTCCCTCGCCGCGGTAGACCGTCAGCGAGATGTCCTGCAGGGCAACGACCTCCCACGGTGAGCCCGGCAGGTGCGCATAACCCACCTGGTCGAGCACGAGGAGTGGCCCGCCGATCCGCGAGGTCGGTGCGGGCGGGGGCGACGGGCGCGGGTTCGGCGCGCCCAGGTCGGCGTCGGGACCCGGCATCCAGTCGGGCGCGTGCGGCACGAGGCGTCCCCCGGCCAGGTGGATCACCCGATCGGCCGCCGCCGCCTCGCTGCCGCGGTGCGTCACCAGGACGACGGCGATCCCCCGGCGTGCCGGGAGGCCCGCCAGCAGCGCCAGCAATTGTCCCCGGCCTTCCGGGTCGACCATCGACGTCACCTCGTCGGCGATGAGGAGCCGCGGATCCCGGGCGAGCGCCGCGGCGATCGCCAGCCGCTGTTGCTGACCGCCGGACAGGTCCGTGGTCTCCCGGTCACCGAGTCCGGCGAGACCGACCTCGTCGAGCAGTGCTTCGACATCGACGTTGACGCCGGGCGGCAGACCCCAGACGACGTCGTCGGCAACGCGGGAACCCAGCATCTGTATCTCTGGACGCTGCAGGACGAGCGCGGTCCCGCCGTGCGCGCCCAGACCGGGCAGGCCCGGCCGGTGGACCACACCGGTGGACGGGTCGCGCCCGGCCAGGATCTTCGCCAGCGTCGACTTCCCGGAACCGTTGGCGCCGACGACGGCGACGAACTCACCGGGATCGATCCGCAGGTCGATGTCGTGCAGCACCGGGCGCGCCTCCGGTGCATACGCGAACCCGACGCGTTCGAAGACCAGCGGAAGCGGCGCGATGCCCGAATCGTTGGCCGCGGCGACCACCGCGGCCGGGGCGAACCCCGACGGGACGGCATCGAGAGTGTCCTCGCTCGGCACGTCCCGCAGCCGACTGATCACGGAACCGAGGATCCACCACGCGACGAGCAGCGAGATCGCGGTGCCGAGGGTTCCCGACACCCAGACCCACACCCACCAGTCGTCGGCGATGCTCCGGCTCATGGCGTCGAGCCCATCGGCGACGCCGCCGGTCGGGCCCCATCCGTGCAGCCACTTCGCGACGCCGTGGATGGAGTTGGTCATCGCCTCGATCGTCAGTTCACGTAGCGGCACCAGGATCAGGAGGATCAGCACGGAGATCCCACCGAGCACCGGCGAGGCGACCAGCGTGGCGACCCCGAGCACACCGATCCCCCGGCCCCGGCGCTTGATGTCGCCGACCAGGCCGCCGACCAGCGCGGATCCGAGGACGGTTGCCATCGCGCCGGTGCCCGCCATCGCGAACGCCACCGCGGTGGTGGCGACCGTGGCGGTGACCAGGGCCCGCGGCCGCGTACGCGCCGCGATGAGTGCGAGCGGCACCGGGGCGAGCAGTCCGGCGGCCTGGGCCAGCGGGATGACCGACGCGATGACCACCGCCGCGACGGTCAGTCCGCCGAAGATCGCGACGGACGCGAACTCCATGGGTCGCAGCGGGGGCGAGTTCTTCACCGGTCCAGTGTGCCTGGTGCCGTCGCCCCCACCGGCGGGGACAGTGCTCCGCGACCGCCGCTGTCGTTCGTTCGCATGTTAAAGATCCATCACAACACGGTGATTCGAGTTGTCGGCGCCTCGCCACCGGTGGATGGTCTTCTCACCAGGGTCGGCCGTCGGTCCCCAGTCCGTGGATCACCCGAGGTCGTGCCCGGGTCGGAGGAGGACATGATGCAATCGATTCCGATCGGCCTCACACCGTTCCAGCACGAGGGCACGCTGAACGGCATTCTCATCTCGGGCCGCTGGCCGGAGTCGACGCTCGAGTGGACGCAGACGCTTGTGGCCTCGGTCCGGATCGCCTGCCGGCCGGGTTTCCTGCCCACGACGACGATCTTCGGCGTGGTCGAGCAGCGTCCGGAGCAGGGTGAGGCGGACACCGTCGGGATGATGGTCGCGATCGGCAATGTCGTCGACGACAGCTTCGTCGAGGCGGGCCGCTTCCTGAACAATCCGCCGGCGCTGGTCATGCTGCATCCCCCGTCGCAGACGCGCCCGTCCCTGCCCGAGTGTTCGCAGGTCGCCTCCGGCTGCGTGCTGCTGCCCGGACTCCCCGAACTCGGGCTCGAACACCGGGCGGGATGGGCCGAGGCGGAGGCCGACGGCACGGTGGTCAACCTCCGCAATCAGGTGGGTATCGACCCCAACGCCGACCCCGACACCGCCGTGCTGGCCATGCTTCTCGCAGCGTAGGGCGGGGCGGCCGCCCGAAGGCCGCACGACGGGTCACCGACCCCGTGGATACGGGTCCCCGAACATCTGTTTTTGATGGCCCTACCTGCGGAAATACGGGTCTTCGACGAGTTGCGTCCCCGAGTTAGCGCTGACTAACCTGGCGTCCGTGATTGCCGCCCTGCTCCTCAGCTTCGGCGTGATCTTCGCGGCCGAACTCGGTGACAAGTCACAGCTGATGGCGATGACCTACGCCCTGCGCTACCGCTGGTGGGTCATCCTCCTCGCGATCACTGTGGCCACCACCGCGGTGCACGCGGTCTCGGTGTTCTTCGGCCACTTCCTCGGTCTGTCGATACCCACCACGCTTCTGACGATCCTCGCCGGCCTGGCGATGCTCGTCTTCGGCCTCTGGACGCTGCGCGGAGACCGGCTCGACGACGAGGAGTCCAGTCGGGCGACCCGCGTCGGCGCCTCGGTGTTCTTCGCCGTCATGTCGGCGTTCTTCCTCGCCGAACTGGGCGACAAGACCATGCTCGCGACCATCACGTTGGCCACCGACAACGACTGGCTCGGGGTCTGGATCGGGTCCACGCTCGGCATGGTCGCCGCCGACGCACTCGCCATCGGCGTGGGTGTCCTGCTCGGCCGCCACCTTCCCGAGCGCGTCATCGCAATCGGCGCGGCAGTTCTCTTCTTCGCCTTCGCGGCCTGGCTCATCACCGACGGTCTGATCGGTGCGTCGGTACCTGTGATCGCGGGCACGCTCAGTGCAGTCGTGATCATCACCGGGATCGGCATCGTGCTGATCCGCCGGGAGAACCGCCTCCGTTCCGACGAGGGCGTCCGAGCGCTCGTTCGGTAATCCAGGGGGTCTTTTGCGGTTGGTGCGAGCCGTCTGACTATCGTGAAACTGCAGCACGAGCCGGAGCGGCGTCGCCGACGACGGCGGCGCGGCCGGCAGGAGAACGGGTCGGGTACCGCGAAAGGATCACCTCACACATGGACGTTTCAGGCGCTTCCGTACTGGTCACCGGCGGGGCCTCCGGCCTCGGTGCGGCCACCGCACGGCGTTTCGCCGCAGCCGGCGCCCAGGTCTTCGGCCTCGACCTGCAGGCCTCGATCGACAAGGCCGCGCCCACCGAAGGAGTCACGCTGGTCGCGGCCGACGTCACCGACGAGACCCAGGTCCAGGCCGTCATCGACACCATCGCCGAGTCCGGGGCACCGCTGCGTGTCGCGGTCAACTGCGCCGGCGTCGGCTGGGCCGCACGGATACTCGGCAAGAAGGGCCCGCACGAGCTCGACCTCTTCCGCAAGGTCATCGACATCAACCTGGTCGGCACCTTCAACGTCATGCGACTGGCCGCCAACCGCATGCAGGAAGAGTCCACCATCGACGGCGACGGTCAGCGCGGCGTCATCATCAACACCGCATCGGTGGCCGCGTTCGAAGGCCAGATCGGACAGATCGCCTACGCGGCGTCGAAGGGTGGTGTGCACGCGATGACCATCTCGGCAGCCCGCGACCTCGCACGCGTCGGCGTGCGCGTGTGCACCATCGCCCCCGGCACCATCAGCACGCCGATGCTGGCTGGTGTCACCCCCGAGTTCCAGAAGACCCTCGCCGAGGGCATCCCGTTTCCGCAACGTCTCGGCGAGCCCGACGAGTACGCGCAATTGGCGGAGTTCATCGTCGCGCACAACTACCTCAACGGAGAAACCATCCGCATGGACGGCGCGATCCGGATGGCGCCGCGCTAGTCCGACCGACTCGCCGGATTCACCTGAGGCGACTTCGCGTGGTTCGAGGGCCGGCCGGCGCGTCACCGGTCGGCCGGCTCCTCGACCAACTGCACGGCGTCGAGCGCCCGGGCCAGTTTGATCAACGGCACGGCATCAGCTTCGAGACCCTCGCCGTCCGCCGGCGCCAGGTCTCGGACGGCACCGCCGTCACCCTCTCGCGGATCGTGTCCGGCCACGGCGGCCCGCAACAGCCTCGCCTGCACCTCGGGTTCGGCATACCCGAACACCGCCGGGACCCGAGGACTCAACTGCGTCAACGCGTCTCGGGTCTCGACGACGCGCCGATGCAATCGGGTGGTCGGTGTCAGCCGGCCGGCATCCGGTAGCACCACTCCGGGGACCGCGTCGGTCACCAGTCGCCACAGGGGCACCAGTTCGGCGTCGAGGCGTCGACGACGCCGGTTGGCCGCGACCGACTGAACCCGCGCGTAGACCATCGGATAGCTGATCCCCATCAGGAACGTGACGACGCCGACGATGGCGACGGCCCGATTCGTCGTCAGAAGCCACGGCGACCGGGCGACGTTCGTCGCGGACACGATCACGAACACGATCTGACAGACCGCGCCGACCGCGAGACACGTCAGACCCGTCATCAGAAGGCCAAGGGACACACGGAGATAGCCGTCCGCCGTCGCATAGAACTTGCGGACGCTGTTGACGCAGGCGACGAAGCCGTAGGCGAGGTAACCGCTGGCGATCAGCATGAACAGCGCGAAACCCCAGTTCTGGACGGTCCACTCGTCGATGGTCGCGGTCCGGATCTCGACCGGGATGACCAGCATGGTCACCTGCAGCCCGACGAGTGCCACGACGAGGGGCAATGCCTCCCATCCGGCCCGGCGTTCGCGCGTGACTTTCCCGGGGAAGAAGAACACCACCACGAGCGCCGCGACCCCGATCGCGAGGAGCGCGTAGAACGCCACCCTCGACAGGCCGGTGAAACCGACCTCGTTGAGCACGTCGGCGACCGAGTCGTCGACGACGACGAATGCGAGGGTCAGCGCCGCCACGGCGATCATCATCGCCAGCGGCTGCAACCCCCATCCCGCACGGCGGATCTGATCGAGGCGCCAGCAGAACGCGAGGGCGAAGACGACTGCGGCGACGGCGTTGACCGCGCCGATCCCGACGTCCACCCCGGAGGCCAGCAGATTGACCGTCGGGCCCCCGTCCGCGACAGTGATCACGCCCAACAGGGACTCACATTCTTCCCGGTGCCGCAACCGACCGGCGTGTCACAGCCATCCGCGATGACCCCCCAACAGTTTCTGGAGTCCACGCAGTTCGCCGTGCGACGCGGTGCTCCCGACGCCGGTGCCGGCGTCCTCGGCCCAGCCGAGAATCAACGAGGCGAGCATCTCGGCTTCCCACTCGGCGTCGTCGGAGTAGCACGTGCGCCGGAGCGCGGCTGCCGACTCGTCCTGCGTCAGGGCGGCGATCCCCGCCGCCGAGGCCTCACCGAGGATCTGGTGGCCGGCGATCAGATGGCCGAACTCGTGGACGACGATCTGGTTGCGGTGCAAGCGTGAGGTGTGGGCCTGGTGGAAGAAGTAGTCCGCGTCGGTCGCGGCCAGCCAGATGCCGTTGGGAACCCCCGCGGGCAATGCATGCTCGATCAACCGGATGGGCCGACCGCGACGGTCACCGTACCGTTCGCAGAGTTGAGCCACGTCGAGGGGCAGATCGAGATCGAGCCCCTTCAGCTCGGCGCGGCACAATGCGCGCAATGCGCGCTCGGATCGACGCATGAGCTCATCGAATCACGAGCGCGCACCACGCCGGAATCCACCCGCAGCGATCGACTTCGCTGGCCTGTCCGGGCCGACACCCCTCGGTCCGGAACGAATGGCTCCGCGAACGCCTCATCGGCGGTCAGTCGTCGCTGTGGTCTCCGACGACGCGAAGCCGCGAATCGGCCGACGGCTTGGTGTCGCTCAGACCGGCCGCGATCACGTCCGGCGGATCCTTGGGCAGACCCTGCTGCTCGCGCAGCACCTTGATCAGCTCGTTCACCACCGTGACCGAATCACTCGACAACCCGGCCAGGCGGAAGGCCGCCAGCTGGACGTTCGTGTCGGCCTGCAACCGCATCAGATCGATCTCGTCGCGGGTACGCTGCGCGGCCCGATCCTCGAAAAAGTAGTGCACGTCGACCCCGAAAGCGGCCGCGATGCCCTCCACCGTGCGGAACGAGGGAGACTTGGCCTTCCCCGATCGCAGTTGGCTCAGATACGACTCGCCGAGTCGGAACCCCCGCTCGGTCGATCGCGCCGCGATCGCCTTCGCGCTGTACGCCCTACCGTTCGGACCAGGAACCGTCCGGAACAGTTCCTCGAGCCGCCGGGCGAACAGCCCAGGGTCGAGAGCATCCGCGTCCGTCGTCCTCGAACGATCGGAGTCGGTGCGTCCGGTGTCGCCCATAGGCTTCTCCGCCCCTCCTGAAGTCATGACAATCTTCTCCGAAACGCAAAATTTGAATTTGCAAGCATTAAAGCCCGCTGTACACGGCCGTTGCAACGGTCGGTACGATCAGAAAGTACCGGACCGCCGCGCTCTGCGCGTATCACCTGTGAAGATGGTGTAACGATCGTTAGTGTGGCGTTCTTCACATTCATGGGGGTCATGGGTTGCCGACGCGGATCCGTCAGATGAACATTCGGGTTCGGCCCGCGGTGCGCGTCGATCCGCCGCATGGTGTCAGCGACAATGTTTCACCCCCTCGACTGTACGCCTGACGAACGATGAGCCACCGTCTCCCGACCCCCCGCGGCGCCCGTGCCAAGCCGCGTGGTCTCGCCGTCCTTCTGATCGCTCTCGCCGCGATCCTCTTCATCGTCGTCGCGCCCGGGGTTGCGTCGACAGCTCCAACGGGCCCCGATGCGCCAGGCGCCGACTGGGCGGGTGACTCCGACAGCGACTCCGACTCCGACTCCGACAGCGATCCCGATGACACGGACGAAGTCGACGACACCGACACCGACACACCCGCGGGCTCGGCGACCGATGACCCCGAGACGACCGAACCCGAAACCACGGACCCCGAGACCACCGATCCCGAAACCACGGACGAGTCCTCCGCACCGTCCCATCCCACGGACTGCGGTTGTGGATCGTCGCCCATGCCAGGGACGTCGGACACGACGAGCGAGACCACGACCACGACCACGACCACGACCAGTACCGGCGATCCGGATCCGTCGACGTCCGGGCGCGAAACCACGTCCGGGCGCGATGGCGACGGTGACGACCCGTCCCGCGGCATCCGCCGGGAGGAGGACGCTCCCTCGGCGTCCGATGGCGATGTGAGCGGGTCCGACCTGGCCGGGGTCCCCGCGAACACCGGTCCGGCCGTCACCGACGTACCGGCGGTCGCCCCGCCTGGTGGAGGTGGTTCGACCGGGCCGACTCCGGACTCCGGCTCCGGCAGCGGGCCGGACACCGATCGTCGTTCTCCACAGCCCGACACCGGTGTCGAATCCGACGGCTCCGACACCTCGCAGACGGTTGCGGGTGCAGCGGGTCCGCCGGTCGATCCGCCGCAGGCCTCGCCCGGTGTGCCGGAGGACTCGACGTTGACGTCGGTGCGGAAGTTCGTCCTCGGCGTGGCGCCGGGAGCACTGTTGCTGCTCGGCGCCGTCGCCCTGCTCGGCAGCGGGTCGTTCCTCGACTCGTTGCGCTCGATGCGTCCCTGACACGCGGCGACGAGACGTTCGACCCCGCGGTTCGGCTGAGGTCGTCAGCTCGCCCGGAACCGGTCGAGCAGATCCCGCTCGTGCGGCACCTGCGCGGCCGCGCCGTCGGTCATCCACTCGCGCAACACTTTTGTGGCACGGACATCGTCTTCGTTGTATTCGAGAAGTCGCCGGCGCTGCCCGTCGTCGGGGCGCCCGCCCCCGAGCGCGACAGCCGCCCGGTACCACTCCATCGACGCCTCGCCGCTCGCGTCGTCGTCGCGCCACGAGAACCCGGCGACCGGCGCCACTCGTTTCAAGCCCTTGCCCCGCGGGCAGATGAAGTTCTCGCCGACCGCCTCGTAGATGTCCACCCATTCCGACGATGCGATGAAGGCCTGGACCTCGGCGCGCGCCGGGATGCCCGGCTCGCCGGCAAACCTGTCGGCCGACCCCAGCAGCCATCGGTTCTCCGCCTGCTGGGAGTAGCAGTAGGCCGCGAACGTCTTCCCGGCCTCGCGGGCGGCGGCGCGTTCGGCCATGAGCCATCCCCAGAACTCGGCGAACGACCGCGCTTCGTCGCGCGTGGGTAGCGGGTCCCAGGTGACGAACGGGCGGTACTCGACGGGCGCGGACGAGTCGGTGGTGTCGGTGCGCAGTGTCCCCCACAGATACGCCCCGTGCTCGCCGTAGCTCTCCATGTCGACGTCGATCTCGATGTCGGCGCGGTGGACCCGCGGCGAGTCGACGCGACGGACGAGCTCAGTGCCGGTGAGCCAGGCGATCGCGTTGATGATCGCGTCGCCGAACCGGACGCCGCCCGGCCAGCCCTCCGGTGGGGCCCCGCGCTGTGCGGCCAGTTCGTCGATCGTCGTGATCCCGGCATCGATCAGGACCGAACCCTGGTTGCCACTCGCCACGAGACTGACGTCGCGCTTCTCCTCGAGCTCCGGTCCGCAGCGCACCCACCACGGGCACGAACGGCATTCGCTGATCCGGCGGGGCTCGGTGGGGACCTTCCCACCCGCGACCGCGAGCCGATGCTCGAGGATCGCCGAGTAGTCCCCGAGCATCGCCCCGGTGTCCAGGACGACGATGCAGTCCGCGTCCACGCCGATCACGCCGCCGCGCAACTCCGTCGTGTCGGTCGACGACGCCCTGCCGATCTCCACGAGCATGGCGGTGAGATGAGCCAGCCGGAGGTTGTCCCGTCGGTTCGGCCGGCCGGTCCGATACGGGTCGGGGCTCGGTGCCCACATCCAGAACGGACTGGTCACCAGGCTGGGCGCACGCCCGTCCGGTTCCGGCGTCGATTTCGCCGGCTGGCTGACCCGGTGGTTGACGACGATCACCGGTGTGTAGCCGTCCCCGACCCGCACCAGCAGTTCGGAATGGCCACGGCGCCCGTGCTCCCGGTCGGTCGGCAGGGTCGCGTTCCAGATCCACGACGCCCCGGCGTCGCAGGCACGCAGCGTGGCCGCGACGCGCTCAGCGGTGCTCGCATCGGCGTCGACGACCACGAACGCGCCCGGCTGATCGCTGTGTACCCCGCGGAGCAGCTCGCGGATCGCCGCTCGATGGTCGGCCGCGGCCTCCTTGCGACGCTGCACGCCAGGCGGATCGGGTTCGTCGGCGGGACGTCTGTCGTGCGCGAAGTCGAGGGCGACCCGGTGCTCGCAACCGGCGAGGTCGCGCGGCGACAACACGACAGGGACCACGCCATCCCTTTCCGGGCTCGAACGGACGGACACGTGGTCGGATACAACCACATGTCATGCTTGTACTTGTTATCACGCGCGCCTGACGTCGGGAGCGAAGCGAGCGGGGCCACGAAGTGCGGCGCCGGACGCGATCGAGCGAGCCGGTCGACACCGGCGCCGGGAGCGGAACGAGAGCAGGCCGGGGGTCGACTGCGGTCTTCTCGGCAGCAGCGAAAGGGCATTCGATGGGATTGTTCTCCTCCGACGGTACGACTCGTGCTCAGCGCAAGGCAGAGGCCAAGGCTCTCAAGGCGAAAGCCAAGCTGGAGGCCAAGTTCGACGCCAAGTCGCGGCGCAAGGAACAAAAGGCCCGGCGCAAGAACGAGCACAAGTACTTCCAGAAGGAGATGAAGGCCGAGCGCAAGACCGCCAAGCAGCTCGCCAAGTCCCAGACGAAGGTGAGCAAGGCCGAGGCGAAGAAGTTCGCCGTCGAGGCGCAGGCCGCGGCCGACGCGAAGGCTCTCAGCCCGGCCAGCGTGAAGCGCTACCTCACCGTCGCCCGGCTCGTGGCACCGATCGCCGCACCCGTCGTCTACCGGGCCGCGGTCGCCGGACGCGAACAGCTCTCCACGCTGCAGGCGAACCGCGCGGGGGTCTCACCGGAGGTGTTGCGCCAGTTCAGCGGTCACGGAGCGACCCTGTCCGCGCGGATCGCGACCACCCGTACGGCACTGGAGAAGGTCGTCGCGCAGGACACCAGCTCCGACTCCACGGATTTCGTCGCGGCGATGACCAAGCGCCTCGACAATCTGGACGTCGCGGTGCAGACCGCCGAGACGATGTCGGCCGGTCAGCGCCGCACCGCCCACAAGTCCATCGCCGACGAACTCGAAGCCGTCGACGCCGACATCCTCGCGCGGCTCGGGGTCCGTTCCTGACCCACGAGCCGGGTCCTCGCCGTGCCGGTGGGCGACTGCCCGTCGGGTGAGATCGGCGAGCGATCAGCGGCACGTCTGGAAACAGGCTGCGGGATCCGGTCGCCGGTGCCCGGTTCCGGGGCACACCATTAGGATGGGTGCGAACGTGTCGCGCGGCGCAGCAGTTGCCGGGCGCCTGTCGGACACTTGCGAGGGAGCGCCGTATGACCGAGCCGGATCCGAACGCCACGCCGTCCGCCGGTGAGTCGAACCAAGACGAGCAGGCGCTGTTCCCGATTGCCGCACCGGAAGAGTCCGCCTCCGTACCCGACGCCGCACCCGCCGCGCCGGTAGCGAAGAAGGCCTCGCCGGAGACGGCGGCCGCGGAATCCGGCGGCGACAAGCTCCCGCCGAAGAAGGCGGCGAAGAAGAGCCCCGCGACGAAGGCGCCGGCCAAGAAGAGCCCGGCGAAGAAGGCTGCCGGCGCCGCACCGGCGAAGAAGGCTGCCGGGGCCGCACCGGCGAAGAAGTCGGCAGCCAAGAAGGCACCGGCCAAGAAGGCGCCGCCGAAGTCGGCGCCGCCCGCCCCGGAGCCAGTGGATCCGCCGACTCCGACCCCGGAACCCGAAGCGCCTCAGGTGTCGTCGGCCACGACCGCGGCGTCGCCCCCCGAGCCGCCGGTGACGCACTCCCCGAAGCCGGCCCCGACCGCGTCCTCGGCCCCCGCGCCCGCCGATCCCACGCCCGCGCACCCGCCGGTCGATGTGGTCGCCGAATCAGACGCCGCCCGTGCGACTTTCGCGCAGTTGCGATCGGGTTCGCCCACCGAACCCCCGACCACCAATCTCACGCCCGCGTATGCCGGGCTCGCAGCTGTGGTCGCGCTGATCGTCTTCGTCGTGTTACGCCGAGTCCTGCGCTGACGGTCCCGCCGCCGACGGGGCGGTGGTCGACCCGTTCGCCGGGGCGAGATCGCCGACCCGGTCGAGAACCGCGGCGACAACGTCGTCGGCGTGCGCTTCGGGCAGCCAATGGTCGGCACCGCGCAACGCGATGAACTCGTACTTCGCGTCGACCCACCCCGAACACAGGCGGGCCGCCTCCTCGCCGATCGCCGGGTCCGCGTCGCCCCACACGAACGTGGTCGGGACGCGGACCCGCCGGGGCGCGGATCGCCTGTCGGGGAGCGGCATCGCGCGATACCAACCCAGCGCGCCGGGAAGGGCGCCGTAGTCACCGATCTCACGGGCGATCCGCGACGCGAACGGTTGCGGAAGTCCCATCCGCTCCCCGAAGTCCGGTTGTGTTCGCATCGCCCAGCCGAGGAACTTCTCGGGCAGGACCGGAATCTGGAAGGCGGCCATGTACCAGGACCGGAAGATCTGTCCGTGGCGCATCGAGCGCAGGAAGGCCCCTGGGTGCGGAACAGACAGGGCGGTAAGCGTCTTCACCCGATCGGGATGGTGCGCGGCGACCGCCCACCCGACGAGTGCGCCCCAGTCGTGGCCGACGACGTGGGCTCGTACGAGGCCTGCGGCGTCGAGCAAGGCGAGCACGTCCGCGGTCAGTTCGCTCTGCACGTAGTCCCGTCGGCGTGCGGGGCGAGCACCGGGCGAGTACCCACGCTGGTCCGGTGCGAGGGTCCTGAACCCGTTGTCGTGCAAGATTTCCGCGACCAGTTCCCAGCACGAGGCCCGCTGGGGGAACCCGTGCAACAGCACGATCGGTTCACCGTCGATCGGACCTTCGTCGGTGACGTCGAAGGTGTGGGGTCCGCGGTCGAACCGGGTGATGCGCGTCGTCATCGATGACCTTTCTGTGTCCGATTCACACCATGGCGATCACGCGCGCCGGACCGCCGGTACCACCGGCGAACTTCGGTGCGCCGACGATCACGGTCGATTGCGTGTCCGACGGCCAAGTTGTCGCACATTGCTCAGCCGTCCCAGCGCACCCGCAGGATGCGGTCTGCGCCTTCGCCGTCGCTGGTTGTCAGGATCAGCGAGCCGTCGGGCGCAACGGCCACCCCGCGCAGGCGACCATGCTCGTCCTTCAGGGCCTCGGTTCGCGACACCACGTGGCGTCCGTCGTCGGAGAGCTTAAGGAACACCAGTCGTTCACCCTTGAGCGCCGTCAGCACGACGCCGCCGTTGTATGCGCCCCAACCGGTTTCGGGCAGGAATGCGATTCCCGGCAGAGCGATCGTCTCGTTGCCCGAACTCCAGACCGGACCGATCGCGCCGGGGACCCGTACCGGATCGGTCATCGGCACCGATTCGTCGTAGATGATCGGTGTGCGGTCGGGCTTATAGCCGTAGTTGCCCCCAGCGACGATGCGATTCAGTTCGTCGTCGCGGCTCGTGCCCTGCTCGATGGCGTACACGCGACCAGTGCCGGGCTGGACCGCCACGCCCTGTACGTTGCGATGCCCTAGGCTATAGATCGGACTGCGCGGGTTCGGGTTTCCCGGAGCGGGCGCACCGTCGAATTTGATGTGTAAAACTTTGCCGCCCAGCGACTTCCGGTCCTGGGCAACGGATGGTGTGCCTGTGTCGCCGGTACCGACCCAGAGGCTGTCGGCAGTAGCGGAAAAGCCGCATCCGGCACGACTGCCGGAGGACGTCACGGGGATTCCACCGAGGACCGTCCGTTCACGGGTCATCTGCGTCCAGTCCGCACTCACCCGCCACGACACCACCTTGATGGTCTGACCAGTCTGTGGGGCCGGAAGAGGTGCGCCGGCAAGAGGTTCCGGCACGACAAAGGCGCCGGGCACCGTGTACTCCGCTTGACACGAATACACACGGCGGTTGTCCGAGAACCGTTGGTCGATGGCGAGCCCCATGAGGCCCGCCTCGTGGACCGCGAAGATCTTCGACAGGTCTGCTCTGACGTTCACACGTTTTCCACCGGGGCGCACTGCAACAAACCGCCCCGCGCGCTCACCGGAAAGCACGGTGCCATCGGGTGCAACCACTACACCCCAGGGGATGGTCATCCCGCCAGTCACAGCAGTGACCTGCAGCGGCGCTCGAGCATGAGCCGCCGGGCCGGCGAAGAACAACCCAGCCACGACAGCCGCGGACGCGGTCATCGTCACAAGCCCACGGGTCGGTGATGGGACGGATCTTTTGCGTCCATGACGTGTTCGGGTCACAAGGCCTACCGTAACCACGCTCACACCGATGCGGCAGTGCAACGCGCGTCTCGGCTCCAGAGAACCCGCGCCTGATCGCTGATCCGACGAGTCCAAGTCGCGGGACCCTTCGTGGCTCGTCGCTAGCGCTCCTCGCACCTCAGGGAACAGACCGAGCACCCCACAGACCAGCGGCTTTGTTGTTCCCTCGGATCAGGGAGCGGAGTACGCGCGCGTCGGGAGTTGTTCTCAGCGACCCGGCAGGTACTTCAACGCGCGGACGGCGGTCGGCGTGATGGCGCGGTAGATGCTCGTCGGGACCACCGGCATGCGATCGATGCCGATGAAACGCTGCTCGGCGATGGTCTGCGGCTCGGTGTACTTCAGGAGGCCCTCGTCACCGTGGCGGCGTCCCATGCCGGAGATGCCCATGCCGCCCATCGGGGCCGCCGTCGACGCCCATGCGGCGGCGTAACCCTCGTTGATGTTCACCGTCCCGGCGCGCAGTTGTTCGGCGACCTGCTGCGCCTCGGCGCTGCTACCGGCGAAGACGCTGGCGTTGAGACCGTAGTCGGTGTCGTTGGCGAGCTTGATCGCCTCGTCGGTGGAGTCCACCGGGTAGATCGAGACGACCGGTCCGAAGGTCTCGTTCGCGAAACACACCATGTCGTCGGTGACGTCGGCGAGGACCGTCGGCTCGAAGAAGAAGGGGCCCAGGTCCGCGCGACGCTTGCCGCCGGCGAGCACCTTCGCGCCCTTGGCGACCGCATCCTCGACGTGTGCTTCGGCGGTGTCGATCTGCGCGGCCGAGGCCAGCGAACCCATGTCGGCGCTGAAATCGTAGGAGGCCGACAGCTTCATCGTGGAGACATACGCAGCGAACCGCTCGGCGAAGTCGTCGGCGATCTTCTTGTCGACGTAGATCCGTTCGATCGAGATGCACAGCTGCCCGGAGTTGGAGTACGACGCGCGCGCCGCGCCGCGCACGGCGTTGGCGATGTCGGCACTCGCGGTGACGACCATCGGGTTCTTGCCGCCGAGTTCGGCCGAGAAGCCGATGAGCCGACGCCCGGCCTGTTCGGCGAGGGTGGCCCCGGTCTCCGAGGAGCCGGTGAACATCACGTAGTCGGTGCTGGCCATGATTGCTTGCCCGACAACGCTTCCCGGTCCGGGCACCACGGCGTACAGCTCACGCGGCAGACCCGCCTCGTACAGCAACTCGGCCAGGGCCAGCGCGCAGTACGGCGTCTGGCTGTCGGGTTTGATCACGACGCCGTTGCCGGCGATCAGGGCGGCCACCGCATCGGACACGGCCAGTGTCAGCGGGTAGTTCCACGGGCTGATGATGCCGACCACACCCTTGGGCAGGTACCGCACGCGCACGCTGGTCGCGCCCGGCAGCATGCCCTTGACCTTGCGGTCGGCGAGCAGCTTGGGGCCGTTCGTCGCGTAGTGCCGCGCGGTGATCGAGACGTCGATGACCTCTTCTTGCGCGTAGATGCGGGCCTTGCCGGTCTCGGCCTGCGCGATGTCCATCAGCGACGCCGCGTTGCGGTGGACCAGGTCGGAGAAGCGGTCGATGATCGCGGCGCGGTCGGCCGGCGTGCGGGCCGCCCATCCCTCCTGCGCCTGGCGGGCCCGGGCGACCGCCACCTCGAGATCGTCGGCGGTGGCGACCGGGATGGTCGCCATCTCCGTCCCGCTGAACGCCTCGAGGACGGGGCGCGTGGGACGACTCGCGGCGTCGTCGATGGCGACGAGCGCACCCAGGCGAGCGAAATAGTCGGCGGTGGGCTTCGGCATGGCGGTGCTCCTCAGCGCTGTGCGGGTGTCCGGTCTTCGATGTGGATCGTGGTCTGCGGTCGGGGCTCTACTGGTTGTCTCCTGCGGCGACGAGCACGATGCCGTCGTCGTCGGAGTAGACGATGTCGCCGGGGGTGAAGGTCTCGCCGCCGATGGTCAGCGGGACGTCGCGCTCGCCGGCGCCGGTCTTGGTCGACTTGCGCGGGTTGGTACCCAGGGCCTTGACCCCGATCGCCATCCCGCCGATGGTCTTGGCGTCGCGGATGGCGCCGTTGACGATGATCCCCACCCAGCCGTTGGAGCGGCCGAGTTCGGCGATGAGGTCTCCGACCAGTGCGGTGTGGACCGACGCGTCGCCGTCGACGACGAGCACCCCGCCGGGGTTGGATTCACCCAGAACCGACTTCAGCAGGGCGTTGTCCTGGAAGCACTTGACCGTCGACACGCGTCCGACGAACTCCCGGTTTCCGCCGAACTGCGTGAACTGGGTGTCGCAGCTACGGACGTCGGCGCCGGTCTCGTCGACGAGGTCGGCCGTCGGGGTGAAGGTCAGCTCGCTCATGCCGAACAGTTTAGGTGTAACCGCAAGTAGCTGGTTACTCGCGGGTAGGGATGGGCCGCACCCCGCCGATGATCTCGGCGACGTCGTCCGGGCGCTCCGACACGAGGAAGTGCCGCGCCCTCGGGAGTACCGCGATCTCATCAGCGTTCAACACCTCGGCGTACCGTCGCTGCTTCCATTCCCAGAAGTGGCGCCACCCCGGGAGCCTGGACGACGCCACGACGACGATCACCGGGACGTCCGGCATCGGCTCGGACCGTCGCAGACTCCGCAACGTCTGGTTCATCGACCCGAACGCGGCGTTCTCGACGAGAAGGGCCAGGAGGTAGGGCGGCTGCCCGAAGACGCGCGTACTCCATCGGCGCTGCTGCTCGCCTCGACCCTCCGGTGGCGCGGGCACGACGCGGCTCCACACCTGGAAACTCGGCCAGCGACGTATCCCGACGCGGCTCGTCACCGCGCGCGCCGCACCGACCACCCGATGGGCGTTGCCCACCCGGAACGACAGCGGGACGATCCGCCACGGGAACAAGACGAATGACCCGTCGAGGATGACGACACCCGCGGTCCGCTCGGGATATCGGCGTGCGAACGCCTCCACATACAGCGACGCCAGCGAATGCCCCACGACGACAACCGGTTCGGCGATACCCCGAGCGTCGAGCACCGCGGCCATCCGCTCCACCTCGCCCAGCAGCGACGGATGGTGACGCCGACCGATGGGATCGGACAGCCCGTAACCCGGGCGGTCGTACCGCACGACCCGCCACGACGAGACGAGCCGCGCGACAAGCGGATCGAGGTCGAACCAGTTGCTCCCGAGCGCCGCCATGAGCAGCAGCGGCGGACCCGCCCCCTCGTCGAGCACGTGGAGCCGATGCTCCCCGACCGTCACGAACTCACCGGGTGAATCCAGACCCGCGTCGGGTGTCGTCTCGTGCACCCGTCCAGTGTGCCCGCGCGGATGGCGCGGCGTCGCCGGACGGCACGACGCGCTCACCGCCGATCCGTCAGCGGTCGTCCTGCGCGTCCAGGCAGCTCCGCAGCCGTCTCAGGCCGTCCCGGATACGGGATTTCGTGGTGGGCAGGGGCGTGTCGGTGCGCGCCGCCACCTCGGGATAGGTGAGTCCGCCGAAGTACGACATCTCGAGGCTTCCTCGTTGCAGTTCCGTGAGATGTCCGAGGCAGGTGTGCACTGCGCTCACCTCCACCGACCGCAGCACCGCTTCGAGCGGAAGATCCTGCGTCATCTCGGGTTCGGCGGCCCGGACGCCGTACTCCGACAACCGCTCGGTCTGCATGTCCTCGGTACGGACCCGGTCGACGGCGCGCCGGTGCGCGATCGTCATCATCCACGTGATCACCGATCCGCGGGTCGGGTCGTAGTCGGCCGCCCGCTGCCAGTACTGCAGGTAGGCCTCCTGGACGATCTCCTCGGCGTAGTGCCGATCACGCACCACCCGGACGGCCAGACCGTAGATCCGCGAACTGGTCAGGTCATAGAAGCGCGTGAACGCCGCTCGGTCCCCTGCGGCCACCAGAGCCAGCAGGTCGCGTAGGACCTGCGATTCTCCCCCGCCCCCATGATCCGCATTCGCGGTGGCGTCGCTCTCCCTCGGCGCCACGGTTTCAGGTATTGCCGGATCGAGGACGAGGCACGGGAAGGCTCAGTGGCTGCCTGGGAGTCGCCGTGAACCAGATGAGGGTCGGGTGCATGTCAGCGACGGTCCGCCCGACGGTCCTGGTGTACGAGCTCTTCGACAACCATTCCGGTACCTCTCGTCAGACGTCGGGGGTCGATGAGTAGGTCGTTGGACCCTAGCGCGTCGTTACACATTGTGTTCGGTTGTAGCCCGCTGGGAGGACAGCAGGCCTTTCGAGGGGCCAGGACCATTCAACGACGGCGGAGTGGTACCCAAAACCTCTCCTCGGTGAACTACACATGACATCCGCTTACCCGGAATCGGCGCGCACACCTGGCGGCCGGGGTAGGAATACGCGGTGGCCACCTTTCGCCAGCCGGGCCCGGTGCCGGCCGAGATGCTGCGCACAGGCGCACTCGCCGTGCGCGGTGCAATCCGACCACGCCCACCAGACCTGCGACTCATCGACGCGATTGAGGACGCCAGGCTCCCCGACAGCGAGGTGACGGTCCGGGTGCGCGCGCTGCCCCAGGTCGCACGACGGGTGCCGCTCGCCGGCCTCGTCGAGGGAGCTCGTACCCTGCGTCGCGCGTCGTCGGCGATGACGACCTTCGTGGTCGAGCACCCCGAGGCCACGTTCTTGGTCGATCCCGGCTTCTGCCGCGACGCCCACCACCGCGTCCTGCCCGAATTGCCGACGATCTTGCGCCCGCTGATCACCCCGCCGCGGTCGACGGTCAGCACCGCCGACGGTCTCGAGCTGCGGCCGCTGCACCGCTCCCCCGACTTCGCCCTGCCGACGCACGCTCACTGGGATCACGTGTGCGGCCTGCTGGACCTGCCCGGCCTGCCGGTGTGGCTACCTCGGCCCGAACGCGAATGGATACTGGCGGGCACGCGACCACCGGTCGGCGGGGTGCGGGCGGCTCTGACCGACGGCCGACCGATCCTCGACTACGAACTCGACGGCCCGCCCGTGTCCACATTCGTCGCGAGCCACGACCTGTTCGGCGACGGCTCCGTGGTCGTCGTCGACCTCGGCGGGCACACCCCCGGGAGCGTCGGCGTCCTGGCCCGCACGTCCTCCGGCCCGGTCCTGCTCGCCGGCGATGCGGCCTGGCACTTCGAGCAGGTGGCGCGCCTGCGCCAGAAGCCGAGCATCCCCGGCGAATTCGTCGACGACGACCGCGACGCGGCGTTCGCGACGCTGCACCGCCTCCACCTGGCCCGCCACACCGTGCGCGTGATCCCCACCCACGACCATGACGCCGTCGGAGCACTCTGCGGCTGAGGCGAATTCGAACTCGGTCGACCGGGTCAGGCGTCCTGCGGTTTCGCCAGCGGGAACGCGAGCGACTCGCGGATCGACTGTCCGGTGATGAGCATGACCACCCGGTCGACACCGACCCCCAGACCTCCGGTCGGCGGCATCGCGTATTCCAGTGCCTGCAGGAAGTCCTCGTCGAGTTCCATGGCCTCGGGATCACCGTCGGCGGCCAGGATCGACTGTTCGGTGAGGCGTGCCCGCTGCTCCACCGGATCGGTGAGTTCGGTGTAGGCCGTACCGAGTTCGACGCCCCAGGCGACGAGGTCCCACCGCTCGGCGACGCCCGGCTTGCTCCGGTGTGCGCGCGTGAGGGGTGACGTCGACGTCGGGAAGTCGGTGTAGAAGGTCGGGAAGGTGGTGCGATCCTCACCGAGGTGCTCGTACAGTTCCAGGACGATCTGCCCGGCGTCCCAGTCGGGCCGGTGATTGATCTCCAGGCGGTCACACACCGCGCGCAATTCCTCGACGGAGGTCTCCGGCGTGATCTCCTGCTCCGCGCCCTCCGAGACCACCTGATGAACGGTCTTGACCGGCCACTCCCCGGAGATGTCGACGCGCTCTTCGTTTCCGTCGGCATCGGTGCGCACGATGACCGGTTCCCCGTAGGCCGCCGTCGCCGCGTACTGGATCATCTCGCGCGTCAGGTCGAGCATCTTGAGGTAATCACTGTGCGCCTCATAGGCTTCCAGACTCGTGAACTCGGGGTTGTGGCTGAAGTCGACACCCTCGTTGCGGAAGTTGCGGCCGATCTCGAAGACCTTCTCGACACCTCCGACACACAGTCGCTTGAGGTAGAGCTCCGGGGCGATCCGCAGATACAGGTCGAGGTTGTAGGCGTTGATGTGCGTCTGGAACGGGGTGGCGTTCGCGCCGCCGTGGATCTGCTGCAGGATCGGTGTCTCGACCTCGAGAAAGCCACGAGCGCCGAGGAAGTCACGCAACGACTTCACCACGAGACTGCGGGTCGCCAGCGACTTGCGCGTCTGCTCGTTGATGGCGAGGTCGACATAGCGCTGCCGGACACGCGCTTCCGGATCGGTGAGACCGGCCCACTTGTCGGGCAGCGGGCGCAGGCATTTGCCGTTGATCCGCCAGGCATCGATCAGGATCGACAGCTCGCCCTTACGACTCGTGCCGACGACGCCGCGGGCCTGGATCAGATCCCCGAGGTCGACGTCGGTACCAAAATCGGGTGTGCCCGGGATGATCCGGGAATCCTCGACCAGCACCTGCACCTCGCCGGACCAGTCGTGGACGTCGGCGAACACCACCTTGCCGAAGTCCCGAAGTCGCGTCACACGTCCGGCGACGGTGACGACGGTTCCCTCGGGTTCGGCCTTGGCCGCCGCGATCGTATGCGTGGGTTGATCGGCCGGCGGGTACGGATCGAAGCCGCGCTCGACGAGCCGGTCCATCTTCTCGAGCCGGACGCGCACCTGTTCCGGCCGGTGGACGATCGCGCCCTCGGGTGTGGCTGCCTCGGCGTCGAGCTCGGCGATGAGCGCGGGCGCGTTGACGCCGGGCGGGATCGACGGCGGCCCCTGCGTGTAGTGCTTGGCCCGTCCGAAGCGCGGCAACGTGATGAAACCCTCGGTCACGATCGCGGCGAGGCCCACCCGGGGCAGTATCCTGCTGTCCTCGAAGCACAGGTATCGCGACTGCCAGTCCGGCAGATACTTCGCATTCGACTTGTACAGCGACTCCATCTGGAAGAACCGCGAGCCGAACATGAGGATCGAGTAGCCCATCCGCATCACGGGCCCGGCCCCAATCTGGGGACCCTGCTCGAAGAACGCCCGGAACGCGGCGAAGTTCAGCGAGACCTCGGTGATACCCAATCGCTCGGAGTTGCGGCACAATTCGGCGACCATGGTCTCCACGACGCCGTTGGGCCCGTGCCGGTCACGACGCATCAGGTCGAGCGAGACACCCCGACGCCCCCAGGGCACGAAGGACAGCATGCCGACGACCCGCTCGTCGGGGGTGCCCTCGCCCATCACGGCCTCGACCAGCAGGCAGTCGCCGTCGGCGGGATCGCCGATGCGCGAGAGCGCCATCGCGAAGCCGCGTTCCTCGTCGGTGTCGCGCCAGTCGTCGGCGCGCGCGACGATCTGCGCCATCTCGGTGTCGCCGATCTCGTTGTGCCGTCGGATGCGGACACCGACCCCGGCACGGCGGGTGCGCGTCACGGCCTGGCGCACCGCCTTCATGGCCGGCCCGCTGAGGCTGAACTCGCGCGTGTGCAGGATGGCCTCGTCGCCGATGTTGAGCGAGACGAAACCGGCGGCGTCGAAGGCGGCCGCGCCACGCGGGCTCGACCCCATGGATGCCGGATGCCACCCGTATTTCTCGCACAGGGTGAGGAATTCGGCGATGGCATCCGGCCACGACTCCGGATCGCCGATCGGGTCACCGCCCGCCAGTCCGACGCCGACCTCCACCCGGTAGGTGATCGCTGCCCGACCATCGGGCGAGAACACGACGGCCTTGTCGCGACGGGTCGAGAAGTAGGCCAGCGAGTCGTCGTCGTTGAACCGCGTGATCAGCGCCCGGATGAGGGCTTCGTCCTCGGCGGTGATGAGCCAGCGCAGCCGTTGCGACCGGAACAGCACGACGGCCGCGGCGATCAGCGCCAGGGCGCCGAACAGTCCCAGCAGGCCGTTGACGAACAGGTGGGTGTGCCGACCGTCGAACGAGGCATCCTGGTCGATGGCGCCGAAGGCCACGACCCGGTTGAACGCGTACGGCAACCGGTCGCCTCGGGTCAGCGTGTGCGGGAACGCCCACACCAGGGCCCAGCCCAGCAGCGTCGCGATCGCCAGTCCGGCGATCAGGGTGCCGAACGCCGCCAGGACGGCGCCTTTGCGGACCCGAGTGTAGAACTGGCGGTACGTCGACAGCAGGAACATCAGGGCGAGCGCGTCGATGAACAGTCCGAGGTAGATGTTCGTGCGGTCCCACCGCGTCACGCCCAGGTCGTCGGCCAGCGACGGCACGAGATAGAGCGCGTTGGTCGCCATGAACAGGATCAGGTAGATGACGCTGATCCACCAGGCGATCCGCTTACGGGCCGAGAGCGCGACGGCGATGAGGGCGAGCACGAACGCCCAGGCGAAGCTGGTGTCGGGGAGGGTGATGATGTAGTCGTCGACGTAGCGGCGCGGGTCGTGGATCAGATGCCGGATCGCCGGGAAGAGGCTGGACAGCAACGCGATTGCCGCCAGGACACCGACGATCGTGCCGGCGATGTGCGGGGCGCGGGACCCGAACCCGGAGGGCCGTCGGATCTTGTCGAGCAGCGCGAGGGACCTGCGGTCGGCCGCGGTGGGCGTCCGCGGTCCCGCGTCGCGGTGCTCGCCGGGGGTCTCGGGGTCGACCGGCGCGAGGGGGGTGTCGGTGGCCATGCGTAAAAGGTAGTCGGGATGAGAGGTATGTCCCGGCACTCCACGCGGATGGGCCCCGTCCGGCACAGATCGTCTTGCGTCCCCGACGGCCGAGGTGGCCCGGCGGGCGGTGGACCGGCATGATCGAAGCCGTGTACGACGTGACGATCCGGGACGACTCCATCCGACTCGGCCAATTCCTCAAACTCGCCAACCTGATCGAGTCAGGGGCCGAGGCCAAGGAGGTGGTCGCCGACGGTCTGGTCACGGTCAACGACGAGGTGGAGACCAGGCGCGGCCGTCAGCTGACGATCGGCGATGTGGTGTCGGTCGGCGGGATGAGCGTGCGTGTCGTCACCGAAGGCGACGTGCCACCTGCCCCCTGATCCGAAGAAGCGTCCCCCATTGCTCCCTGAGGTGCGAGCGACGACCTCCTGCTCCCTGAGGTGCGAGCGAAGCGAGCCTCGAAGGGCGCTAGGACCGGACGCCGAACCGTCTGAGCTCGGCGGGTGTGATGAGTCGTTCCGCTTCGGCGGGGAACATCGTCGTGGAACCGCGGCGGCCTCCGAGTCGCCAGCCGGTCAGCGAGTTCAACAGAGAGCCCCGGCGGGGCGAGTGAAATGTGTCAGCCAACTTCATGACCAATCACTTCCTGATACTTCACATTCGTTACAACGGACTGGAACTTTGTTTTACTGTAGCGGCTGTTCCCGGTCGTGTCGCCGGACTTTCCAGTGGCTTTCGCCACGCCCCCGCGACTGCCGACACGTGTGAATCCCGCAGCTCCGGTTCCCGAAACGGCGAGTGCCGCACACGACGGCTAGATCGATCGTCGCACGAGAACTGTTACCTCGCGCGTAGCGACGCGCCCCTCACCTGCATGAATGACCCGGGCGGGCAGGCGACCACTCGCCCACCGCGGTTGCCGTCGAACGACCGAAGCCGCCGACCCGGGAATCGGGCCGGCGGCTTCGGTGTGATGGACGACGATGGCGGTCAGAGCGCCTCTCGGCAAACAGGCCGCTCGAAGCGGCAAAGGGTGGGACCCGGGGCATTGAGTCCGTCACCGTCGCGGGGTACAACCGCGCTTCCGCACGAGGTATTCCACGGGTCGTCCCACTCTTCCGGCCCGCTATCCCGCGGCACTGGCGCGGCGTCGGCGGACCCGCTTCACGACGAACCAGGCGACCATGAGGACCAGCACGGCGATCACGATGTTGCTCAGCACGCCACTCCACCGTTCGAGCGCGGGGGCGATGGCCGGACCGAAGCCGAAGCCGATCCCGATCCACAATGCGTTCCACACGCCGGAGCCGAGCGTCGTGTAGGCGGTGAAACGCCAGAACGGCATCTTCTCGATCCCGGCCGGGATGGAGACGAACGATCGGACGAGGGGCACGCACCGACCGAGGAGAACCGCCATTCCGCCCCAGCGGACGAAGTACTCCTCCGCCTTGTCGAAGTCGTCGTAGTCGAGCAGCGGCATCCGGCCGACGAGTCGCCGGGTGCGATCGCGGCCCAGAGCCGCGCCGATCCAGTACCAGAGCCAAGCCCCGACGAGCGAACCGATGGTCGCCGCGGCCCAGGCGAGCCAGACGTTCATACGGCCCTCGTAGGCGAGGAAGCCGGCGCCGGGAAGAACGGCTTCGGACGGAATGGGCGGCAGGAAGGTCTCGAGGAGGATCGCCACCCCGACACCCAGCTCGCCGAGCGTGTCCATGAGGTCGAGAATCCAGCCGATGAAACCGCTGTGACCTTGCGACGGGTCGGTCTGGGCGAGTACGGCGGCGAGCTGCGTTGGCAAGGAATGTGTCCGTCTGTCCGAGGGCGGGCGGCTGGTCCCCGGCTTCGGTGACCACTTCGGCCGCCACTCTAGTCGGACGTCCGATTCATCCGGTTCTCGTGCAGGTCAGCCGACCGGCGCCGTCAGGCGAGGCCGGCGAGGAACCGGTTGGCCCACTGCACCGCAGTCACGCCGGGACGGACCTCGAAGTCCCGGTAGGTGCCGTGCGACCCGGACTGGAGGAATTCATTGAACGACCTGATCTGCTCGCGAGCGCGCGCGTCACCGAGCTCCTGCGCGATCTCGCCGGGGCCGCCGAGGGTGAGCAGTTCGGAGAAGATCGCGCCCGCCTCGGCCTGGTACTGCACGATCTGGCTCGGCGTCGGGTCGCTGGTCTCGGCGAGGTAGCCGACGATCCGAGTCACGTAGTAGTCGCGGGGCACGTTGCAGTAGACATCGGTGGGTTCGCAGAGGGTGAACGCCCTGGGCAGGACCCACCCCATGCCGTCGAGGCGTGGTCCGCCACTGCCCTCACCCCTCAGGGCGGGGCCGATGAGATTGTCCCGCTTGGACCGCCGCGGATCCGCGATCAGCACGACCCCCGCGACCTGGCTCGGACGGATCGCGGCGCGACCGGTGCCGATCTCGGATGCGAGGTCACCGGCGGCGTCGGCGCCCTGGCTGTAGCCGACGAGCGCGATCCGGGTACCGGGGCATCGTCGGAGCATCTGAAGGGCGAGCCCCGTGGTGTTGGCAACCGCCTGCGCCTTGGACTTGCCGTAGATCGCCTTCTCCCACGGGAACGCCGTGGCGTCGTAGCCGACGTACTGCACGCGGGTTTCCGGTCCGAGCCCGGCGGTGATCTCCCCAAGCACACCCGGGCTGGCGCCGTTGGACCAGGTCCCGGGGACCGCGAGCACGTAGATCTCCGGGCACCCCCGGGGCGCGGCAGTCGCCGTCGGGACGGCGAGCACACCGCCGGCCAGGATCGCACACAGCAGGGCGCATACGGTCGCGATGATCCGACGCATGGTCCGTTCCCTTCGTACCAGCCGAGGAGGCAGCTTCACCGCCGAGTCTAGGTCGGACGTCCGGCGGGCGTGTTGCCGCCTGCGGAACTCCCGTGGAACGACGGATCTGCCTACGCAGAACTCCCGCCCACCCTGAGCGGGTGAGCGGGAGTTCGGTGTCGTACGTACTACACGAAACGCGCGATCAGCGCTGCGCGACCTGTGTGGGCACGATCGGTGCGGGCAGGTCCGACGCCCCGGTGAGGAACGCGTCGGCGGCCGCGGCGGCCGAGCGCCCCTCGGCGATGGCCCACACGATGAGCGACTGTCCGCGCCCGGCGTCGCCGGCGACGAAGACACCCGGCTGACCGACGGCAGCGAAGTTGCCGTCGCGCTTGACGTTTCCGCGGGGGTCGTACTCGACGCCCATCTTGTCGAGGAGGTCCTCGCGCTCGGGTCCGACGAAGCCCATGGCGAGCAGCACCAGGTCCGCCTCGAGTTCGAAGTCCGAGCCCTCGACCTTCTCGAAGCGGCCGTCGCGCATGACGACCTCGTGCGCCTTGAGCCCGGTGAGCTTGCCGTCCTCGCCGACGAACTGCTCGGTGTTGACCGAGAAGACGCGCTCGCCACCCTCTTCGTGTGCCGACGACACGCGGTACATGAGCGGGTAGGTCGGCCACGGGGTCGACTCGGCGCGCTCGATCGGCGGCTTCGGCATGATCTCGAACTGGTGGACGATCTCCGCGCCCTGGCGCAGCGAGGTGCCCAGGCAGTCGGCGCCGGTGTCGCCACCGCCGATGATGATGACCTTCTTGCCCTTGGCCGAGATCTGGCCCTCGACCTCGTCGCCGAGCTGCACCCGATTGGCCTGCGGCAGGAACTCCATGGCCTGGTGGATGCCGTCGAGCTCACGCCCGGGGATCGGCAGATCGCGACCGATGGTCGAACCGTTGGCGAGGATCACCGCGTCGAAGTCGGCGCGCAGCTGCTCGACGGTGACGTCGACACCCACGTTGACGCCGGTGCGGAAGACGGTGCCCTCGGCCTCCATCTGCGCCAGACGACGGTCGATGTGGCGCTTCTCCATCTTGAACTCGGGGATGCCGTAACGGAGCAGGCCACCGATGCGGTCGGCCCGCTCGAACAGCGTCACGTCGTGTCCGGCACGCGTGAGCTGCTGCGCCGCAGCGAGTCCCGCGGGCCCGGAGCCGACGACGGCCACCGACTTGCCGGTCTTCTCCGACGGCATGACCGGGGTCACCCAGCCGTTGTCGAAGGCGTTGTCGATGATCTCGACCTCGACCTGCTTGATGGTGACCGGCGGCTGGTTGATCCCCAGCACGCACGACGCCTCGCACGGAGCCGGGCACAGGCGGCCGGTGAACTCCGGGAAGTTGTTCGTCGCGTGCAGACGTTCGATGCCGTCGCGCCACTGGTCCTTGTAGACCAGGTCGTTCCACTCGGGGATCAGGTTCCCCAGCGGGCAGCCGTTGTGGCAGAACGGGATACCGCAGTCCATGCAGCGGCTCGCCTGCGTCTTCAGATGGCCCTTGTCGAAGTCGGTGTAGACCTCTTTCCAGTCCAGCAGACGCAGTTCCACCGGGCGGCGGTCGGGCAGCTCCCGCTCGGGGTGCTTGAGGAATCCTCTGGGATCAGCCACGTGCGGCCTCCATGATCGCTTCGTTCACGTCTCGCCCGGTCTTCTCCGCCTCGGAGATGGCCAGCAACACACGCTTGTAGTCGCGCGGCATGACCTTGGCGAACTTGGTCTGGGCGGTGTCCCAATCGCCGAGCAGTGCTGCTGCGACCGGGGATTCGGTCTCGGCGCGGTGCTCTTCGATGATCGTGGCGAGGAACTCGATGTCCTCGTCCTCGAGCGGCTCGAGGTCGACGAGCTCGGTGTTGAGGTTGTCGGCCAGCTTGCCCTCGGGGTCGAAGACGAACGCCATACCGCCGGACATGCCCGCCGCGAAGTTGCGGCCGGTGTCGCCGAGGACGACGACGCGTCCACCCGTCATGTACTCACAGCCGTGGTCGCCCACACCCTCGACCACCGCGGTGACGCCCGAGTTGCGAACGCAGAAGCGCTCACCCACGATGCCGCGCAGGAAGATCTTGCCCGCGGTGGCACCGAAGCCGATCACGTTGCCGGCGATGATGTTGTGCTCGGCGACGAAGTCGTCCGGCGCGTTGCGTGCCGGACGGACCACGAGGCGACCGCCCGAGAGACCCTTGCCGACGAAGTCGTTGGCGTCGCCCTCGAGGCGCAGCGTGATGCCCTTGGGAACGAAGGCACCGAAGCTGTTGCCGGCCGATCCGGTGAAGTCGACGATGATCGTCCCGTCGGGAAGACCCTGTGCGCCATAGGCCTTGGTGACCTCATGGCCCAGCATGGTGCCGACGGTGCGGTTCACGTTGGTGATCTTCGAGGTGAAGGACACCCGCGTGCCGTGGTCGATGGCCTCGCGGCTCTGCGCGATGAGCTGCTGGTCGAGCGCCTTGTCCAGGCCGTGGTCCTGCACGCCGGAGCAGTACAGGTCCTGGTTCATGAACGGCGACTCGGGCATCGCCAGGATCGACGACAGGTCGAGCTTGCCCGCCTTCTCCGACTTCCAGTGCGCGAGCGCCTTGGTCGTGTCGAGCGCCTCGACGTGACCGACGGCCTCCTGCAGGGTGCGGAAGCCCAGGCGCGCCAGCAGTTCCCGGACCTCTTCGGCGATGTACAGGAAGAAGTTCTCGACGAACTCCGGCTTACCCGCGAAACGCTCACGCAGCAGCGGGTTCTGGGTGGCGACACCCACCGGGCACGTGTCGAGGTGACACACCCGCATCATGATGCAACCCGCGACCACCAGCGGCGCGGTGGCGAAACCGAACTCCTCGCCACCCAGCAGGGCGGCGACCACGACGTCGCGACCGGTCTTGAGCTGGCCGTCGACCTGCACGACGATCCGGTCGCGGAGTCCGTTGAGCAGCAGGGTCTGCTGGGTCTCGGCCAGGCCGATCTCCCACGGCGCACCGGCGTGCTTGACCGAGGTCAACGGCGTTGCGCCGGTACCGCCGTCGTGCCCTGAGATGAGGACGACGTCGGCGTGCGCCTTCGAGACACCGGCCGCGACGGTGCCGACGCCCACCTCGGAGACCAGCTTCACGTGGATGCGGGCCTGCGGGTTGGCGTTCTTCAGGTCGTGGATCAGCTGCGCGAGATCCTCGATCGAGTAGATGTCGTGGTGCGGGGGCGGCGAGATGAGGCCGACGCCCGGCGTCGATCCACGGACCTCGGCGACCCACGGGTACACCTTGTGCGGCGGCAGCTGCCCGCCCTCACCCGGCTTCGCACCCTGCGCCATCTTGATCTGGATGTCGGTGCAGTTCGACAGGTAGTGCGAGGTGACGCCGAAACGGCCCGACGCGACCTGCTTGATCGCGCTGCGACGCCAGTCACCGTTCTCGTCGTGATGGAAGCGCCGCGGATCCTCGCCACCTTCACCGGAATTCGAGCGACCACCGAGCCGGTTCATGGCGATCGCGAGGGTTTCGTGCGCCTCCGCGGAGATCGAACCGAAGCTCATCGCGCCGGTCGAGAACCGCTTCACGATCTCGCGGGCCGGTTCGACCTTCTCGATCGGAATCGGGTCGCGGTCACCGAAATTGAAGTCGAACAGGCCCCGCAGCGACGCCATCTGGCGGGACTGGTCGTCCACCAGCTTCGTGTATTCCTTGAACACCTGGTACTGGCCGGTGCGCGTGGAGTGCTGGAGCTTGAAGACGGTGTCCGGGTTGAACAGGTGGTACTCGCCTTCGCGGCGCCACTGGTACTCGCCGCCGACCTCGAGCTCGCGGTGGGCGCGCTCGGACGGGCGATCGGAGAATGCCAGCGCGTGGCGGGTCGCGACGTCGGCGGCGATCTCGTCGAGACCGATGCCGTCGAGCTGGCTGTTGAGCCCGGTGAAGAACTCGTCGACGGTCTCCTGCGAGATACCGATGACCTGGAAGAGCTGTGCGCCGGTGTACGAGGCGAGGGTCGAGATGCCCATCTTGCTCATCACCTTCAGCACGCCCTTGCCGGCGGCCTTGATGTAGTTCTTCTGCGCGGTGGCGAAGTCGAGGTTGCCGAGCACACCGCGCTCGGTCATGTCCTCGATCGACTCGAAGGCCATGTACGGATTCACCGCTGCCGCACCGAAACCGACGAGCGCGGCCACGTGGTGGACCTCGCGGCAGTCACCGGACTCGACGATGAGACCGGCCTGCGTGCGCTTGCGTTCCCGCACCAGGTGGTGGTGCACCGCAGCCGTCAGCAGCAGCGACGGGATGGGTGCGTAGGTCTCGTCCGACTCGCGGTCGGACAGGATGACCAGGTTCACGCCGTCGTCGATCGCGGCGCTGACCTTCGCACGCACCTCGTCGAGGGCCTTGCGCAGACCGGCGCCACCCTCGGCCACCGGGTAGAGGCCGTGGATGTGGACGCTGCGGAAACCGGGCAGCCCGTCGTTGGAGTTGATCTCCACCAGTTTCGCGAGCGTGTCGTTGTCGAGGACCGGCGACGGCAGCTCGATCTGACGGCACGACTCGGGGCCGGGGTGCAACAGGTCGGCCTCGGTGCCGATGGTGCCGCCGACGCTGGTCACGATCTCTTCGCGGATCGCATCGAGCGGCGGGTTGGTCACCTGGGCGAACAGCTGCTGGAAGTAGTCGAACAGCATGCGCGGGCGCTTGGAGAGCACCGCGATCGGGGTGTCGGTACCCATCGAGCCGAGTGCCTCGGCACCGGTCTTCGCCATCGGCGCGACCAGCAGGTCGAGTTCCTCACGCGTGTAACCGAACACCTGCTGGCGCAACGCGACCCGGTCGTGCGGCATGTGCTGATGCGGCGGCGCCTCGATGTCGTCGACCGCGACCAGTCCCTGCTCGAGCCACTCACCGTAGGGGTGCTCGGCGGCGAGCTCGTCCTTGATCTCCTCGTCGTCGACGATGCGGCCGGCAGCGGTGTCCACCAGGAACATGCGGCCGGGCTGAAGACGCATCTTCTGCACGACGTCGGAGTGATCGATGTCGAGCACGCCGACCTCGGAGGCCATCACGACGAGCCCGTCCTTGGTGACCCAGATCCGACTGGGCCGCAGGCCGTTCCGGTCGAGCACGGCACCCACGACGGTGCCGTCGGTGAAGCACACCGACGCCGGTCCGTCCCAGGGCTCCATCAGCGCGGAGTGGTAGCGGTAGAAGTCCCGGTGCTCGGGCTTCATCGACTCGTGACGCTCCCAGGCCTCCGGGATCATCATGAGCACGGCGTGCGGGAGGGAACGTCCACCGAGGTGGAGCAGCTCGAGCACCTCGTCGAACCGGGCGGTGTCCGACGCACCCGGGGTGCAGATCGGGAAGATCTTCGACGCCGCGTCGGCCCCGAAGGCCGCGGTGTCGATGAGCGCCTCGCGGGCCCGCATCCAGTTCTCGTTACCGGTGACGGTGTTGATCTCGCCGTTGTGGGCGACGCGGCGGAACGGATGCGCCAGCGGCCACGACGGGAAGGTGTTGGTGGAGAAGCGCGAATGCACCAGACCGAGCGCGCTCTCGACACGCGAGTCCTGCAGGTCGACGTAGAACTCCCGCAGCTGCGGGGTCGTCAGCATGCCCTTGTAGACAAAGGTGCGTCCGGACAGGCTCGGGAAGTAGACGGTCTCACGTCCGGGCCCGTCGGCGCCGGCGCCCTTGTTGCCGAGTTCGTACTGGACCCGCTTGCGCACGACGTAGGCGCGGCGCTCGAGTTCCATGCCCTCGGCGCCGCCGACGAACACCTGACGGAAGGTCGGCATGGCATCGCGGGCAAGTGCTCCGAGCGAGTTCTCGTTGGTCGGCACCTCGCGCCAGCCGAGCAGGGTCAGACCCTCTGCCTCGATGACCTTCTCCACACCCTCGCAGGCGAGGCGCGCGTCTTCCGAGCCCTGGGGCAGGAAGGCGATACCGGTCGCGTAGCTGCCCTCCGCGGGCAGCTCGAAGTCCACGGTCTCCCGCAGGAAACGGTCCGGGACCTGGATCATGATGCCCGCACCGTCGCCGGTGTTGGGCTCGGCACCCGCAGCGCCGCGGTGCTCGAGATTGACCAGCGCCATGATCGCCTTGTCGACGATGTCGCGACTGCGCCGCCCGTGCATGTCCACGACAAACGCCACGCCACACGAGTCGTGCTCGTTGCGTGGGTCGTAGAGACCCACCGGTCCCGGAGCCTGCTTCATAGTTCGCCTCACTTTGCGCGCGAGGAGTGCACGCACTACCCGTCGTCGATGTCTGTGGCCACACCCGGCCGTGTCGGGCCGCGGACCACGATGTCCCCGGCGTCGTCGTGCTCCACCCGCATCGGGGCTGACCTGGGCAGAGCCGACGATCACAGCGGCGGTGAGTCCCGGTCAGCGCCGTTGCTGACGGTCCCTTCGGGCCGCTTCGTCGGGACCCGAACCACCCTGCTCATCGCAGCTACCGCGCGCAGCACGCCAGAGCGCCCCCGGGCAGCCGTATGAGCATTGTGAGTCATTTTTCCACGCGAAGGGCCCACTCTCGAAATCCGGTTACCACAGAGACACCGCCGGTGCACGTCAGACGGAAATCCGGCGATTCGGGGTCCGCCCCGGAGACGGCCCGCGCGGGCGTTTCGGGAGCGTCGACGGTCGCGGCCCGATTGCGGCCGGGTCTCGCCCTCACCGATCCCGCACCCGCACGTCGTCGAGCCACTACCGTCAGGTGATGAGCGTCACCGTACCGGCCGATGAGCCCACCCCGGAAGCGATCTCCTCGCGCATCCGTTCGGCCGCCTGGGCGTCGATCCGTATGGTTCGCGGCGTTCCCGTGCGGTCAACGCCTATCTGGCCCGGGTCACCTGGCCGATGATGACCGCGGCCGGGGTAAGCCACCCCCGCGTCACCGCGCAGATGATCCAGCGGACGCGCCCGGCACTGAACCGGACCATCGAGCGGATCAACCCACCCCCGGCCAACACCCGGGTGGAGATCGTGCGCGAGAACTTCCGGGGTGGGCAGGTCCGTGGCGAGTGGGTCATCGGCCGGCACGCGAGCGCTCCGGTCCCCGGTTCGCGGATTCTGTATTACATGCACGGGAGCGGGTACGTGGTGTGCTCGCCGCGAACGCACCGGGGCCTGGTCGGCCGGCTCGGCAACAAGACCGGGTTGCCCGCCTTCAGCCTGGACTACCGGCTCGCCCCCGAGCACGCCTGGCCGTGCGCGGGCAACGACGCCGTCCGCGGCTATCGCTGGCTGCTGTCCCAGGGGTACCGCGCCGAGGACATCGTGGTCGCGGGTGACTCCGCCGGCGGCCACCTGGCGCTCGACCTGCTCGCCGTCAACCACGCCACCGGGACCCCGCAGCCGGGTTCGATGGTGCTGTTCTCACCGCTCTACGACCCGACTTTTCAACTGGCCGTGCGTAATCAGCGAACCGGGGTGCGGGACCCGATCATCGACGCGATGTCCGCCCGCAAGATCCTGCGGCTCTACACCCGGACCGCCGACCCCGATCATCCACGGATGCGCGTCCGTCTCACCCCGGACATGACCCTGCCCAAGACGCTCATCCAATACGGGGCGCGCGAGGTGATGGGGGCCGACGCCCGGGCCACCCACGACGAGATCACCGGCGCCGGAGGGGTTTCGGTGATCCAGGCCTGGCCGGACCAGGGTCACGTCTTCCAACTGATACCCCGCCTGTCGGCCGAGGCGCGGTCGGCCATCGACATCGCTGCGCGGTTCATCGAGGTGACCGCGCCGGTTGCTACATGATCCGAAGGGCCCCTCGTACAGAATCAAATCCGAATAATTCGCACACTCACTCTTCCCTGAACCGAAGGAATCGCAAGAGCACTGGTCCCTGAGGTGCGAGGAGCGATAGCGACGAGCCACGAAGGGCCTGGTGAGATGCCTTGCGAGACCCTTCGTGGCTCGCTTCGCTCGCACCTCAGGGAACAGAGAATGAAGCTCGCTGCTCAGGAAGGAGGCACGAGTCTACGATCCCCGCTTCACCCCCCCCGCCCCCTGAGGAGCGCCCGGAGCCTGCGGAGGGCGCGTCACGAAGGGTCCGCGAGCCATGCCCCGTGCAGCCCGGCGGGGACGCGGATCGGGAGTTCGACGGTGGCGACCGGTCCGGCCGTCGGCTCGTCGGCGGCGAGAAGGTAGAAGTACGAACGCATGTCGGCGGGGTCGGTGCCGATCGCGCCCCAGTGATCGCGTTCGATGCCCGGGATGTAGATCGGCTCGCCGATCGCGGTTCCGGGACTCCAGAAGGTCTCGGTGCCGGCGGAGAGATCGTGGAACCAGAGACTGTCGGTGGCATCGGTGTCGCGGGGCCCCTTCGCCACCGTTGCCACGCGATGGTGGTCCCGGGTGAGCAACCGGTCGTCGACTCGCGGGAACTCCATGTTGAAGGCGTTGTCGCTGATCGTGTTCCGGGTGATGGTGCCATCCGGGCGGATGATCGCGCGGGTGAGCGCCGACGTCGCCGGCCGGGGTTCGGCGGCGAAACCACCCGGGTAGCTCCACTCGACGTAGTCGACGGTGACACCGTCGTCGGGGCCCGGCCCGTCGAAGGCGTTGGCGAAGTGCCACACCCAGAACGGGTCGGTCTGGACCCAGCGCACCGGACCGCCGTCGCGCGGGATGAGGGCGATGCGCGTGCCGTCGTCGGGTTGCCAAGACAGCAGCGAGCCACCGGTCATCGCGGCTTCGAGGTCGAAGATCAACGGGCACACGAAGAGTACGAGGTACCGCGAGGTGAGGGCCATGTCGTGGATCATGACCGCCTTGTCGAGACCGTCGACCGGGTTGGGTCCGGTTGCCGCCGTCCCGTCCGGATTCACGATCGACCAGGTGAGATACGGCGCTTCGAGGCTGTAGTTGAACAACACCATCTCGCCGGTGGCCGGGTCGATCTTCGGGTGGGCGGTACTGCCGACCCGCATCGCGCCGTCGCAGTCGGTCTTGGCCAGCGTCGCCAGCGTCGACGGCTCGAGCAGGTAGGGCTGGTCGGATTCGGCCATCGCCATCAACCGTCCGCCGTGGCGGACGATGTTGATGTCGGGCAGTTCGCGGTAGGTGCCGGCGAGTTCGTCCCCGACAACACTCGCGGGTGGCGTGTACCCGTCGGTGAGACCGGACCAGAGTGCATGTCCGGCAGCCTCTTCCGCGATGACCATCGGGGTCCGGACGAAGCGGTTGGTGTACCCGACGCGTCCGCCGTCGATGCTGATCCGGTGCACCATGCCGTCACCGTCGAGGGGATAGACGAACGATCCGATGGGATCGAAACGCGGATTGGGGCCGTTGCGGAGGTAGCTGCCGCGCAGATCCGCGGGGATCTCGCCGCGGACGGGCAGGTCGGTGACATCGACCTCCTCCCGCTGCGGGGCGTACACACCGGTGAGGTGGGCGTGATGCGCGAGGTCGACGGGAGCGGGCGTGGGGGGCGTGGTGATGGTCATCGGATGTCCTTAGGGCGGGTCGGTAGGAGGGCTGTGCCGCGGGGGTCAGCCGGCGGTCGGGGCGGTGGAGGCGGCGGGCGCGCTGGGGGCCGCGTCGGCGATGGCCCGGGTCCGCTTGACCGCGAACACGATCAGCGCGATCGGCACGACCCAGTTGAGCAGGATGTTGCCAGGGTGGCTGCCGGACACCGATGCCGACGACGCCAGCAATCCGGCGACGATGTGCGAGCAGCCCATGAGTGCGATCGCCCCGGCCCACAAGAGGCTGATCTGGCGGTTCTTCGCGCGGAACACCGGTGAGTGCCACAAGGCGGGATCGACGGTCTCGCGGGCGTACTGCTCGGTGAACGGAACCGTGAACGCGGACACGGCCATGACCGCGGCGAGGACGAACGCCGAACCACCGCGACCGAAGAACACGAGCGCTTCATCGACCTGGGTGTCACCGACGATGCCGATGAGCGCGATGACGCCGAACAGGACGACCCCGGCGACGTCGATGATCTTCCAACCGCCGCCGGTGCGGACGGCCTCGTAGATGGTGACGGCCAGGGCCAGCGCGCAGGCGGCGATCGCGGCGAGCGTGACGTGGTCGGCACCCAGGCGTTCGGCCGCCCAGGCGAACACGAACCAGGGGGCTAGTCCCAAGATCATGGATTTGGCGTTCACGGCTGGTCTCCTTCGGTACGGCCGAGGTGGGTCCTCGTTGGGGTACATCCACTGTCCGCCGGGCCGATGACGCGTACATCTGCGTCATGACGGAGAAATCTGCGCCAACCGTGCGACGATGCTCAGTTCTGCTGCCGACCCACGACGAACGCGGCGAGTTCGACGCGGGTGCGCAGGCCGAGTTTGGCGAGGGCGTGGGAGACGTGGGTCTGCACCGTGCGGGTCGAGATGAACAACCGGTCGGCGATCTCGCCGCCGCTCATGCCGGCCGCGACCAGTTCGGCGACGGTCGTCTCGGTCTTGGTGAGACTGTCCCAACCATGGGTCGGCCGGTCGCGTGCCGCGGGGTCGAGCCGAATCCCCAACGGACGCAACCGCGAGGCCACGCGTGCGGAGCTGGTGCTTGCTCCCATGGCACGCGTCAGTCGCATCGCTCGCCGGGCGAGCTCGCGGGCGCGGTCCCGGTCTCCCGAAAGGGCGACCGCGCACGCGGCTTCCTCCCACATGCACGCCTCGGACTGCCGGTCCCCGACCGCCTGCACGATCTCGGCGTACTCGTCGGCGGCGTGCACGATCGTCAACGGGTCCGCGTCGTGGAGCACCACCGAACACATCGCGCGGGCCACCGCGACGGGCCCGGACATGGGCCGCGCGGGCGGTACCGGGAACTCGTCGAGCCCGTCCAGAATGCTGCCGAGCAGCGCGGTGTCGCCCGCACGCGCGCCGATCCGCGCGGTCTCGAGAACGACGGTGGGCAGCCAGGAGTACAGACCGAACCGGCGGCCGTGGTCCCATGCGCGGCCGGCTGTCGTCGCGGCCGCACGTAGTTTCCGGTTCGCCTCGAGCAGCAGGGCGCGGGCGCGGGTGGGCACCGGGAAACCGAACTGGTCCGGTAACCCCGTGTCGTCCCACGCGTCGAGGCGGGTCGACGCGGCCGCCAGGTCGCCGCGCAGCACGTCGACCATGGCCCGCCCGCCGACCGCCATCGACTTCCAGCCCATGTCCGCGGAGTCCGCGCGATCCAGTCCGGCATCGAAAGATGCCGCCGAGTCGTCGAGGTCGCCGAGCCCGAGAGCTATTCCGCCGCGGGTGAACTCGTGGTAGGCGGTCATCCAGTCGGCGCCCCGGCTCGATCGCAACCGGGCGGCACCCGCGAGCAGGTCGGCCGCCGCCGCCGGGCCGTGCGCATACTGTTCGATCAGCGACGGCCAGATGTCGGCCGACGACGTCGACAGTGTGCCGCCGGCGGATTCCGCCGCGTCCCGACGCGAGGCGAGCAGCGCGATCCCGAGCGCCTCCTCCACCTCGCCGCGCAGGAACCGGCGTAGCGCCTCGGCGATCAGGCCGGACACCGATCGGGTGGACGCGTCCCGCTCGACGTCGAAGAACGGGGTGTCCGGCGCGGGTCTTCGTCCGTCGAGAATGCCCACGTAGTGCCGCAGGTCGGTGAGCGTGCCGGCGACGTCGTCGCCGACCGGGAGCTGCAGGGTCTCGTCGATCAGGTCCCGCACCCGGTCGGTGTCCCCCTTGGCGATCAGGGCGAACAACAGGATCCGATGCAGCTCGGCGAACTCGGCGATCTCGGTCGCCAGTGCCATGCCGTCCTCGGCGACGCGTGAAGCCCGGTCGAGCTGCCCGGTTCGGGCGAGGGCGAGCGCGAGTGCGGTGTTGACCCCCGCCGACGGACGTGCGGTGCCGGCCAACGTCTCCAGGAGTTCCGCCGCGACCGCCGGTGTGCTGGCGAGTTCGCTCTCGGCGCGGCGTACCGCCGCGAACATCGCGGATTCGTCACTGCCCGAAGCGATTCGATGATGAGCCACGGACTGCGGATCGTGCCGGGTACTGGGATGGCTGGCGATCGCATCGTGCAGCACCGAGCGCAGCATCGGATCGAGTTGTCGATAGGTGACATCGGCGTACAGATCGTGGGTGAACCGCAGCGCTCCCCCGTCGTCGACGCCGACGATCCCGGCGTCGATCGCCGACTGGGCCGGCCCGACCAGCGAGGCGGGTGGAACCGCGTCGACCGCGGCCAGTTGGGCGAGCGTCGCCGGGCGGCCCCACACCGCGAGCTTCTGCGTCAGCTCGCGGGCACGACCGTCGAGGAGGGCGACGTGTTCGGCGATCGCGTCCTCGAGTCCACTCGGTACCCCCGACGCGGTGCGTGCGTCGACCGCCGCGTGACCGTCGACGATCCGGAGACCGCCCGACTGCTGCAGCGCGCGCAGCACCGAGATCACGTGCATCGGGTTCCCACCCGATGCACCGAGCAGCCCGAAGAGTTCGGCGTCCGGTGCGGCACCGACGGTCTCGATCGAGATCCGGTGGACCTCGTCGGCGCCCAGCGGGGGCAGGGACCAGTCGACGACCTCCGCTCGCGCCACCAACCGGTTCAGCAGATCCCGTTCTGGGAGCGGCCGCCGGCCGAGGAGCATCACCAGCGGTAGCACCCGCGTGGCAGCTACGAGGCGGGACAACAGTTCCAGCGTCGCCGCATCGGCGTGGTGGGCGTCGTCGACGACGAGCACGAGCGGCCCGTCGGCACACAGCGTGTCCACGCGCGCGTAGAGATCGTCGTCGAAGCCATCGGGAACCGGCGTCGGCAGATCCACTCCGAGCAGCTGCCCGGCGAGTCCGAACGGTTGGCGCCATGACAGTTCGTCTGCCCGCACCGTGCGAACGGAACCATCAGTGGCAGAGGCCAGTTCCCGGAGCGTATGGGTCTTTCCGGCGCCCGGGCCGGCGGTGATCACGCCGACCCCACGGCGGGCGGAACCCGAATCGCGTTGGGCAGCGGCGACGAAGTGGTGCATCTCGTCGACCACCGCACGACGGTCGGCGGACTGGGACGCGAGCACGAACTCAGGGTATCGGTTGTGTCCGATTCGCGTGATCCATCTGCTCACCTCACCGGCCGAACTCGGACCCGTATCCCTGCCGGTCCGCAGCCGCGGCCAGTCGCCGGTCGAGGTCGTCGGTCCAGTCGCGGGCGACCTGCGCGTCGAGCACGGCCAATCGCTCGGCCACGGGCGCGCGCTGCGCGGGCCCGCACCCGGCGAGAAGGGACTCGAACAGCGCGCGCAGGCGGCGTTGCACCTGAACCTGGCCGGTGCTGTGCCGTCGGATCTCGTCGGTCCCGATCGCGACGTAGTCCGCCCAGCTGCGCCGAATGCCGCGGACCGAGGGGTCGCTCGAGAACTGTTCGCCGCGAAGCCGCGGAGCCAGCAGGAGCAACAGGTCCTCGGTGTGGTCGAGCGCCTGGACCACGACGCTCGGGTCGTTGCTGCCCGCGGACATCGCCTTGAGCGCGATGTCCGAGATGGCCTGCAGTGCCGCGGCGGGACTCACCGAGGGTTGATGGGTGTCGCCGAAGAGCAGGCAGGCCAGCACGCGACGCTTCTCCACCTGGATCGGATCGCCGACGATCTCGATCACCGGGAGATCGTGTGGCACATGGTCGCCGACGGCGACGAGCACGTCGATCCGGACGTTCCACGACGCTGCGTATCGACGAAGACGATCACCGTTGACGGCCAGCAACACCCGGCCCCGCGCCGACACCTCCCCCAGCCTGATCTGCATGCGTGGCGCATCCGTCGTGACGTCCAGGTCGACGCTCGGTTCGCCCGGTCCGGCGACGACCGACGGAACGGCGTCACCGCCGAATCCGATTGCCACAGAATGCTCGCCGTGCTTCACCGGTGGCATCGGCAGCTGCCGCACGATCGCCGACCGGCCGTCGTCGGCGATCCACTGCAGCAGGCGCGAGGTGTTCAGGATCGTCCCGACCTTGCCGACGAGCGCGATGAACAGGTACGCGCTGACGGTCGTGAGCATGAACGCGATCGCCGTGGACAGGCCGGGGGTCGGCTCGTCCGGACCCCCGACCGACAGGTCGATCGCGATGATCACGCTGTAGACGAAGGTCGCGAGAAAGAAGCCGGTGGACCATCGCATGACGGGTTCTTGCTGCAGCATCGGGATCACCCGCACCGAGATCGACGACGCCCCGAACTGCATGGCGAGCGTGACGGCGGTGAACACGAGACCGGTCAGGGTCGCCATCGAACCAGCGATGACACTGAGCAGCGTCGCCAGCGTTCCGGGATCGACTTCCAATTCGAGGAGTTCATCGAATCCGACGGTGGTCCACGCGGCGACGATCGCGAACGTCACCAGCACGACCGGCAGCCGCCAGATCGGGACCGTGCGCAGGGCCCGGCGCGTGCGCCGCCATCGGATAGCGGTCGCCAGCGCGCTCGGTACCTTCTCGGTCACCACGCCGACCGCCGTCGGGACGGACGCCGGCGGGGGAACCGGAACGGGAGCCGGCGCGTCGGGCACCCCGAAACGCCCCGCCACCGCCTCCTGCACGACGATCTTCCATCTCATCAACGGTTCTCGATAGCGCTGCTCGCGCCCGATCGCGCGAGCCAGTTTGCGGGGGCGGTTCTGGTATCGCCACCGGGCCCATGGTGATCGCGGCCGCGCGAGTCGCGCGGCACCGAACCACAGCAGGACCGGGACGAACATGCCCACCAGTCCGGTCCAGACCTTGCCCTTGATCAGGGTGACGATCGCCAGGAGCACGTTGAGCACGACGACACCCGCCGCGACCAGCCGTGCCACCAGGCCGTTCTCGTTCCGGATGTCACCGACGACCTCGAACGCGCCGAACGGTTGCAACCCGAGGAGGAAGAGCAGACCGATGGCGATCGCGACGAACACCGCGTCGATCGACGTCCGCCCCTCCTCCGCCCAGTAGACGTCGCGCAGGTGGAGGATGAGCGCGAACTCGTCGAGCACGAGCGCCGCTCCGATGCCGAACAGGGCCGCCAGGACACAGTCGATCACCGGTGTCCGGAGCGGGTCGACCGCGACGAATCCGAAGCCCGCCACCAACATCGCCATCATGCCGAAGAAGGCGTGGTGGACATGCACCCCGCCAGGCGTCACGTTCCCCGGCCACCAGCTGACCTCTGCGCGGATCATCCGCACACTGAAGCGGATGAACAGGAAGGTCAGGACGAAGGCGAGCAACAGGAAGAACAACGGCAGACGACCGGTCTCGACGATCCGCTCATCGAACCACCCGGTCATCCCCCGACCCTAGCGGGAGCGTGGGGGGTTCTCGCGGGCAATCGCGACTCTGATCTACGGGCCGAGCCGGCGCAGTGCACTCAGAGCCGCGTTGTGGCCACACATTCCGTGCACGCCAGCGCCCGGTGGCGTGGACGCCGAGCAGATGTAGACACCCGGGATTCCGGTTGCGTACGGGTCGGCCGCGATCCGGGGGCGCATCACGACCTGGAGGGGATCGTTTGCCCCGCCGATGATGTCGCCGCCGACGAGGTTGGTATTGCTCGCGGCGAGATCTGCGGGCGTGCGCACGACGGACCCGACGATCCGATCGCGCGTCCCCGGCGCGAAGCGTTCCAGCTGCGCGAGCACGGCGTTCGTGGCGTCGCCGCTGTAGCCATGCGGCACATGTGCATAGACGTACACCGGATGGACGTCACCGACCGACCGCGCCGAATCGGCCAGATATTGCTGGGCGACGAGGACGAAGGGCCGCTCCGGCATCCGGCCACGATGGATCTCGGCCTCGGACGCGACGACCTCGGCGGCGGAGCCGCACACGTGCACGGTGCCCGCCCGACCGGAGAACTCGTCCCGCCACGGGATTCCGCCGTCGACGGCGAGGTCGAGTTTGACCGCGGCGGGCGCCCGCCGAAACCGTCGATACGCCTTACGGACTCGCCTCGGGAGTGCGTCCCCCGCAAGGTCGGCGACCGCGCCGGGCTCCAGGTCGAGCAGGACCACATCCGCCGGTGGGAGGTCGGAGAGGGAGCTGACCCGATGGCCGGTTTCGATGCGGCCGCCCAGTGTTGTCAGCACCGCGGCGAGGGCCGCCGGCATTCGGGCCGTGCCGCCCTTGATGATCGGCCAGCCGTACCGATGCGAGATGGCGGCGAACATCAGCGCGAACGCAGAAGTGGTCGGCCGGGTGAGCGGGTGCCACCCATGGGCGGCGTTCCCGGCGAACAAGGCCGCCGCCTCGTTCGTGTGCCACACCCGTCCCAGGACGGTTGCGGGCAGGAGAGCGGCGGGCCCGAACCGGGCAAGCGGGCCGAGATGACGCGGCACGTGCAGGAGCGGGCCCAGCACTTCCTGCGCCAGGTCGTCGAAGTTCTCCACCAACGGACCGAACAGGCTCCGCCATCGTGGTCCGTCGACCCCGAGAAGCCGACTGGTCTCGTCCAGCGAGTTCATCATGGCGCCGGCCCGGCCGTCGGGCAGCGGGTGTGCGAGGTCGATCTCCGGCCAACCCCATTCCAGGCCGTGGTCGGCGAGTCCGAGACTCTGGAAGAACGGCGACGCCAGCCCGATCGGATGCACGGCAGCACCGTCGTCGTGCAGCAGACCGGGCAGGATTCGCTCGGACGAGCGGGCACCACCACCGATCGTCTCGGCCGCCTCCAGCACGGTCACCTCGATGCCCCGCTGCGCGAGGGTGATGGCGGCGGCGAGCCCGTTGGGCCCCGCCCCCACCACGATGGCCGAGGTCATGAGCGGCATCGTATTCGATGTGCACCGGCACAACCGCGATCGCAGAACTCGATGCCGGGCTCGACATGGTGGTTGCCCGGATGAGCCGCCCGCCTCACTGCATGTCGGGGTGATCGGAACGTCGGGCCGGCCCGGGCTCGCTGCGTCTGACGGACGCCAGGCGGGACGACGCCTGCGCGCGTAGGGCGGCGACATCCGCTGCCGGCGCCGGCGCGGTGGCGGCGGCGATTGAGGCATCGGGCAGGTGTCGACGCAGCTCATCGATCAGCGCCGCCGCCTGCCCGGGTGGACCGTAGTCGTCGTGCACCACGCAGATCGCGAACTCCGAATCGGCCAGGCGTGCCAGGGCGGAATCGGCGGGAAGCAAGTCGACGCAGGTCCAGGCACGGCGAACCAGTCGCCGTTCCCTCTCGCGCGGGTCGTCGGTCGTCTCGGAGTCGTCGACTGACCACGAGATCACCGTGACCGCCGCGGCCGACCGCCGTCCGTCGAGGAGCCCCGCGGTCGCGAGTTCCCAGCCCGCGCGGTTGAACACGCCGGTCAGCGGGTCAGCACAGACCGCGGTGAGCAGCGTCCGCGTCAGCAACCCGAACGACTCGGCCGCCGCCGGGATGGCGACGGCGACGACGATGTACGTGCTGAGGTACTTCGGTGCGGGCGCCACGGCAAGCGCGACGACGCACCCGGCCGTCAGCACACCGATGAACGCCCACGCCTGCCGACGCGGAAGAGTGGCACGTACGTACATCGCCAGGAACATCGCCGCGATCATGCACAGGAACTCGGCACTGATCAGCTCGTGGAACGCCATCACCGCGGGGGTGGCCACACCGGCCGCGATCACGGCCGGTAGCGGGCGCTGCGGCCGCACCGACAGCCACCCCAGCGCCGCGAGGCCCAGCACGACGGCGACCAGTCCCCCCGTTGGGTCGGACAGGGTCGCCGAGTCGTCGGCCGGGAACAGCGTGAGAGCCACGCCCACCGCGTACAGCAGCGTCGTCACCGCCAGATAGGTCCGCAGCACATGCAGCGGCGATCGCGGGAGCGGGCCCCTCAGCGCTCCCAGGTGCAGGTCCGGTCGAAACATCCCCCACTCCGATCCTCGGTATCGGTCCCCGATCCGAGGTTGCCAAATCGCGTCGAGTTGCGCGACCGGCGGTGGCTGGTCTCTCGGTATGACCCATTCGGGGACGGGAGCACTGTTCGGCTCGGTTCAGGTCCTCACCCCGCCTATCCTGATCCGATGAACACCCTCGTCACCGTGGTCGTCGTCGACGATCACCCGTTCTTCCGCGACGGTGTATCCCGTGGCCTGGCGGCCAGTGGACGGGTACGGGTCGTCGGCGAGGCCGCCGACGGTCTGGCCGGGCTCGAGCTGATCCGTCGGGAGAAACCCGACGTCGCGGTGGTCGACCACCAGATGCCGCACATGACCGGCGTCGAGGTTGCCCATGCGGTGTCGCGCGACGGGTTGCCGACCCGAGTGCTGCTGCTGTCCGCGGTCACCGACGGCCCGATCGTCTTCCGGGCGCTGCAGGAAGGTGCGGCCGGTTACCTGTCGAAGGACGCCGATCGCGACGACATCGTCGGCGCGGTGACCCGGGTGGCCAAGGGAGAGACGGTGGTACCGCCGGAGCTCGCCGCGGGACTGGCCGGCGAGATCCGCGCGCAGACCCAGCGTGATGCGCCGGCCCTGAGCGAGCGGGAGCGCCAGGTGCTCACGGGATTTGCACGCGGACAGTCGATTCCACAGGTCGCCGCCGAGCTCTACATCGGTGCGTCGACGGTCAAGACGCACACCCAGCGCCTCTACGAGAAGCTCGGCGTGTCCGACCGTGCGGCCGCGGTCGCCGAGGCGATGCGCCGTGGGCTCCTCGAATAGCGCGGACCCCTCGAAGCCAGGGGTCGACGACGGTGGCAGCGTCGAGATCGCGGGAGCGACACGCTATCTGGGTCTCGACGAGTTCGCCGACGAACCGCGGATCCACGACATCCTGATCGACCACGCGATCCGTGGCATCCGGATTCAGGTGGTCCTCCGGCTGTTCCTGTCGCTGTTTGTGCTGCTGACCGTCAGTCTCGACCCACCCGCGCGCGCGGAGACGTTCAGCGTCGTGACGGCGATTCTCTACGCAGCCTGGTGCATCGGCGGGGCAGTCGTGGTCGTCCGCCACGAATCGGCGATGATCCGGTACTCGTGGATCGCTCTGCCGATCGACCTCCTCCTGCTCACCGCGCTCGCCGTCGCCGCCAGCCGGTCCAACGAATTGAGTTGGACCACCGACGTTCTCCTCAGCGGCTTCGTCCTCGTGCCGATGATCGCGGCGATCGCGTTGTAGCCCAGGACCTGTGCGGTCGTGGTGATCGTCACGACCGCGGTGTACGCCGTCTCTTCCATGCTGGCCCGCACATCAAACGGCGAGCCGTGGTCGGTGATCGTCTTGCGCATCCTCGTCGTCGCGGCGTTGGCCGTCGGCGCGATCCTGTTGTCCCGCCTACAGCGATCCCGGGTGAAGACCATCGGGGCGCTCGCCGGCGAACGCGCCCGGTTGCTGGACGCGACGATGGAGATCGAGGAACGCGAGCGCCGGGATCTCGCCGACAACCTCCACGACGGGGCTTTGCAGTACGTACTGGCGGCGCGTCAGGAACTCGCCACGCTCCGTGACTCCGCAGATCCGGTGACCCTCGATCGCGTGGACGGTGCGTTGCGCGACGCGGCGCAGTTGCTGCGGTCGACGCTCAGTGAGCTGCACCCGGTGGTTCTGGAACAGGCCGGTCTGTCGGTGGCCCTCACCGACCTCGCCGCCTCGATCGGTAGCCGCGCCGGTGCCCCGACGATCTCCGTCGACACCGCGGGCTGGCCGCCGGACCTACGCACGTCCGCCGACTCGCTGCTGTTCGCCACCGCCCGCGAATTGCTGACGAACGTGATCAAGCACGCGGCCGCGACGACGGTCGACGTCACCGCCGAGTTCGATGACGGGCGAGCGCGCCTCGTCGTCGTGGACGACGGCATCGGGTTACCTGCCGACATCGACGTCGACGAGTTGATGCGTCGACGACAAGCCAAGGGCCACATCGGACTCGCCTCGCGGCGCGTGCGTATCGAAGGCACCGGCGGCACGTTGTCACTGGCGAACCATCCCCGCGGTGGAACCGTCGCGATCGTCGAGGTTCCCGCCCGCGAGGTGTGAGGCGCGCAGCGCCCGTGGCCACCGCGTCCCCCGATCGGTGGACGTGCCGTTCACCCCACCCATCACCCGGTCAGCGGAATCCCCCGACCACCCATCCCCGGCAGAGTCAGTGGTGTCACCAACACAACCCCCACACCACACCGGAGCCCACCATGAAAACCACCACCCGCATCGCCACCGCCACCCTCGGACTCGCCGCCGCCACCGGCATCGCCCTCAGCGCCGCCGGCGCAGCCCACGCCGGCACCCTACCCATCACCCGACCCGGCGAACCCACCGTCGCCATGACCATCACCAACCACACCGACAAGCCCGAATACCTCCAAGGCGCCAACGCCGACGGCGGCCAATGGATCAACGCACCCCAACGCATCCTCTACCCCGGAGCCACCGAAACCATCACCGCCACCGCACCCTTCACCAACCACCTCGACGTCAACGCCATCTACCGCATCGGCGCCTTCGGCCCCACCGCCAACTACCAACTCACCAACCACCCCCACAACGTCAACACCGCCATGAGCAGCATCTGGGGACCCCACGCCCAGAACTACTGGATGAACAACCACATCGACAGGGACTGTCGTGAGAACGGTGTAAGTGGCCTTACCGCCCTCGGTGTGTCGGGGGCAGGAAGGTCGCATCATGACCGACACTCTGGTGGCTGTGGAGCCATCTGATGAACACGATGACGGGATCGTCGAGGTGCCTGCGGACCGCAGCGTCGATGAACTCGAGGTAGCCCGCGAGCTGGTCCGCCAGGCCCGGGAGGCCGGGGTCCGCCTGACCGGTCCGGATGGGTTGCTCAAAGCGATGACCAAAACGGTGCTCGAGACGGCGCTCGATGAAGAGATGTCTGAGCATCTCGGTTACGACAAGCACGACCAGCGTGGTCGCGGGAGTGGCAACTCGCGCAACGGGTCTCGGTCGAAGACCGTGCTGACTGATGCGTGTGGGCAGGTCGAGATCGATGTCCCGCGGGATCGGGCGGGCACCTTCGAGCCGCAGATCGTGAAGAAGCGCCAACGACGCTTGACTGATGTGGATGAGGTGGTGTTGTCGCTGTATGCCCGTGGGCTCACCACCGGTGAAATCAGCGCCCATTTCGCCGACATCTACGGTGCTGCGGTCTCCAAAGACACGATCAGCCGGATCACCGACCGGGTGCTCGAAGAGATGGCCACCTGGCATGCCCGTCCGCTCGAACGCGTCTACGCCGCGGTGTTCATCGACGCCATCCATGTCAAAATCCGCGATGGGCAGGTAGGGCCCCGGCCGATCTACGCCGCGATCGGGGTGGATCTGGCCGGGCATCGTGACGTGCTCGGGATGTGGGCAGGTGAAGGCGATGGTGAGTCGGCAAAGTACTGGCTGGCGGTGCTTACCGAGCTGAAGAACCGGGGTGTAGCCGACATCTTCTTCCTCGTCTGCGACGGGCTAAAAGGCCTGCCGCAATCGGTCGGGGCGGTCTTTCCCGACACGGTGGTGCAGACGTGTGTCATCCATCTGATCCGGGGCACATTCCGCTATGCCGGCCGCCAGCACCGCGATGCTATCGCCAAGGCGATCAAACCGATCTACACCGCCCCCACCGCTGCAGCCGCGGCCGAGGCGTTGGATGCGTTCGACGCCGAGTGGGGGCACCGGTACCCGGCAGCTATCCGGTTGTGGCGCAACGCATGGCAAGAATTCATACCGTTCCTCGACTACGACATCGAGGTCCGTAAGGTGATCTGCTCGACGAATGCGATCGAGTCACTCAACGCCCGCTACCGGCGCGCAGTGCGGGCTCGTGGGCATTTCCCGAACGAGCAGTCGGCGCTAAAGTGCCTGTACCTGGTGACCCGGTCGCTCGATCCGACCGGTACCGGACAGAAACGATGGACAATGCGGTGGAAACCAGCACTCAACGCATTCGCCATCACCTTCGCCGACCGCATGCCGGCCAGCGAAGACAACTAACCGAAAACGCCACTTACACCGTTAATCTGATACTCCCCATCGACACCCGATACCCCCAGGTCAACGTCGGCTTCGACCAGTGGTGAGGAAAGAGAACACGTGGTGAGGAGGAGGGAGGACCCAGATGGGTTCGGGGGCGGGTCGCCCGCCCCCGAACCCCGCCACTTCCACCATATGTCGACGACGGGGGCTTGCCGCAAGGCCCTGGTGGCCGTGCACAATCGCTCGACGACGACGAGACGCAGGAGGCCATCGATGCCCGAGAGTGCAGACCACCCCGACATGGCGGGTACCCCGGAACGATTCCGGGTGCACGAGTCCGGGGCCTACTTCCACGGCACCCGCGCCGACCTCCGGGTGGGCGACTTCCTGACCCCCGGTCACCGATCGAACTACCGGCGCGAGCACATCTCGAACTACGTCTACATGACGAAGGTGCTCGACGGCGCGGTGCTCGCGGCCGAGATGGCGGTGGGTGACGGGCGCCCCCGGGTCTACGTCGTGGAACCCCAGGACGACGTACACGACGATCCGAACGTCACCGACAAGAAGTTTCCCGGCAACCCCACCCATTCCTACCGGAGCGCCCAGCCGGTCCGGGTCGTCGGCGAGATGATCGACTGGGTGGGACATTCGCCGGAATACCTCCGACAGTTCCGCGCAGGATTGGAGGCACTCCGGCAGCGGGGCGAAGCGGGTCTGTACGACTAGCCGGCCGTCACGACATTCTCGCCGCGACGGCGGCGCTCCGCGACCGGTCATCGGCCGCGGAGCGCCTGCTGCAGAGTCGAACTCACGGATCAGGGAAAGATGTTCTCCAGCGATCCGAAGGCTCCGCCGGCACCCGATGCGGCGAAGTTGGTGGTGCAGCCGTTGAACGAGACGTTGTCGACATTGACCTTGCCGGTCTTTTCGTTGGGCTGACTGGAGACCCCGTAGTGGTCGACCACGGTGGTGTGGCCCTCTGAATTGGCGGCCTTCACCAGATCATCCAGGGTGGCGTTGGTGCCTCTCTTGATCGTGCCGAGATCTCGGGTGGACCACCACTGGTCAGATCCGCCGGCATCCGCCTTGCCCGCACCAGCCGGCGCGGTCCAGACGAGCGTCGCAAATCCATTGCTCTCACCGGAGTTGGCCCCGGTCACGCGGAGTTGCCAGTTCGCCTGCCCGTCGGACTTGTTGAACGTGAGCGGCTTCGTGATGGCCTCCGTCAGCTTGAGCTGCCCGGCACTCTTGTACGACGCCTGGCGGGGTGTCTGCTCTGTCGTCACGAACTCGAGAGACCCGTCCTGATCAACAACATTGGTCGCCGTCACCTTGCCGGCCTGGCCGCGCTCGTCACCGAACGTGTTGCCCCACCCCGCCGGATTGGCCGGAGTGGAGACCGTGGCACAGTTCGCCTCCGATACGGGGGCTGCTGTTGCCACCGCGGGAGCGATCAGAGCCGCGACCCCGAGGGTCGCGCCAGCCGTCGTCACACGAATGAGATTTCTTCGCACTGGTTCTTTCCTCCTTTGTCGTTCGGGTCCATCGAACTCCCGCAAGCTAACAAAGGGATTAATCAGATACCAGCGCGATTAAAGGCATCTGAATGAGGAACACCTTCACACAGCGGACCTGACCTGCACGCACAGTGCATCAGTGGACCATGTCGCATGTTCGCTTTTAAATCCGGAAATCCCGGCTATCTGCCTATTCCGCACCACCCGGTGACTGTGCGCCGAATCCCATTGACTGTGCATCGAATTTCGTTGACTGTGTGCCGTATTTCGTCAATTGGACTCGTGGACTCAGAGCGTCGTCGCAATCCCACCGTCGACCGGAATGACCGTCCCGGTGAGGTAACAGCCGGCGCGGCTGGCGAGGTACACGACCGTGCCGATCATGTCGTCGGCTCGACCGATACGGCCCAACGGCGATGCTGCCGCGACTTCTTCGCCCAGCTCGGCCAGGATCGGCGCCATCATCTTGGACTCGAAAGGTCCTGGCGCGATGGCGTTCACGGTGACATGACGCGGACCGAGGTCACGCGCGAGATGCCGGGTCAGCTGATGGACGGCCGCCTTGCTCGACGAGTAGGAGTATGACGCGGTGCGGGGCACCCGGATCCCGTCGACACTGCCGATCATGATGACCCGCGACGGGTTCTCGGCCGTGGCGGTGCCGGTCAGCAACGGCAACAGTGTCTGCGTGAGCACGAACGGCGTCTGGACGTTGAGCTTCAGCACCCGGTCCCAGGCGGAGTCCGGGAACTCCTCGAGGGGCGCACCCCAGGTCGCGCCGGCGTTGTTCACCAGGACGTCGAGGGTGTCGGTCTCCGACGCCACCTGCTGCGCGAGGGTTCGTGCACCCTCGGGCGTCGACAGATTCGCCTGTAACGCAGTCAGTCCCGCGGCGCGCGCCTCGGCCAGCGCGTCGTCATTGCGACCGGTGATGAGGACCCGTGCCCCGCGGTCGTGCAGTCCGTGGGCGATCATCGCCCCGATACCCGACGTGCCGCCGGTGACCAGCACCGTCTTGCCACTCACATCGAACAGGTCAGAAGTCATCGTCGTCGGTACCTCGGTGCTCGTTTCTCCAGGAAGGCGGCGGTCGCCTCGCCCCGATCTTCGGTCATAGCCGTGATCATCTGCTGCCGGTTCTCGAATTCGACCGTGGCACTAAAGGAATCGGACTCCACCGCGGCCCACATCCCGACCTTGGTGAGCTCCACCGACAGCGGCGGGTTGGCCAGGATCGAACGCGCCGTGGAGCGTGCCCGCTCCAGGAGATCGTCGGGCTCGGCGAGTTCGACGAGCAGCCCATATCACTCCGCCTCCACGGCCGTGAACTTGCGGCCGGTCAGCATGAGTTCGTGTGCGCGGCCCGTCCCGACGAGGCGCGGGAGCAACCAGGACACGCCGATGTCGCAGGCGGAGAACCCGGCCCGGATGAATCCGACCGCGTACACGCTCGACGTGGACCCGATGCGGATGTCACTCGCGCACACGAGGGCGAGACCGCCGCCGGCCGCCGGCCCGTTGACCGCGGCGATCACGGGCTGGCGCAGCCCGTGCAAGCGGAGCGCGAGCCCGGCGATGTCCTGTTGGCGCTCGAACATCGGGATCACCCCGCCCTGTTCGGTGACGAGGTCGTCGTCGCCGTAACCGTTCAGGTCCAGTCCGGCGCAGAATGCGCGGCCCGCTCCGGTCAAAATCACCACCCGGCAACCGGGGTCCTCATCGACCTCGTCGAGTGCAACCGTCAGGTCCCCGCACGAGGTCGGCGTTCAGCGTGTTCAGCGCGTCCGGGCGATGGAGGGTGAGCGTCGTGATCTCACCATCGCGCTCGACAAGGACCGCCGGCATCAGATCTGACCCCACATATCGCGGCACCGGATGTGTTGCATGTCCTGTTGGTACCACTCACGGTGTCCGGTTCGTGGCATCTCGTCCGGTCACGTCACAGATAGCCGTCCCACGCCCACCCAAACAAGGGCACACTGCGCGTCAGCCCGTTCCCGGGGATTCGCTGGCAGGACCCTTCACCGATACCCGGCCGCACGGAGGGCAGCCATCAGTTCCGACCGCGATCCGGCGTCGAGCCGGCGTCGAATCCGGGCGACGTGATGCTCGACAGTCTTCGCCGAGATGTACAGCCGCTCACCGATTTCCCGGTAGGTGAAACCCTGGAGCAGCTCGTGGGCGACCTCGGCTTCGCGATCGGTGAGCGGCCCGCCGATCAGCGGAGTCAACCGCCGATCCTCGCCGGCCGCGCGAGCGGTGTCCAGGAGGCCGGCCGCGGTCGCGGGATCGTCGGCGCGCGACGCGGCCATACCCGCGAGGCACGCTGCCTCCCAGTGCAATCCGATGCTCCGTAGCGCTTCGACGGCGGCGGTGACGGGTTCCGTTGATTCGCCGGCGTCGTTCAGCGCGACCCAGGCGCGCGCACCGATCGTCAGCGACCCGGCGGTGCGGTCCCGCGCCGCCGCGAGGTCGAGACGAGTCAACCGGTGTGCCACAGCGGACTGGTCGCGCGTGATGGCGCCGGCGTGGACGCCCGCGAAGTCCCACGACGCCGACCACGCCGGAGGGTCGCCCAGATCCGCGAGCAACCGGTCGGCTGCGTGCACATACCGCGCAATCGCGGGAATCTGACCCAGTCGCGCTGCGGCGATCCAGAACTCGCCGAGCGGACGCAACAGGTAGAGGTCCACCTCGATGGCGGCGAGGAGTGACAGGCCGTCCTGCCACGCGGCCGACAGCGCGGACAGGTCACCGTGGCGCCGGGCCAACCCGAGCCGAATGGCCTGCACCCGAAAGCGTTCGGACATCCCCTGCGGTTCCGCCGTCGGGAGCAGACGCGCCGCCGCTTCGAGATCGCCGACGGTGAGCGCGGCCTCGGCGTCGAGAATGGTTCGGGCCGGCTCCGCCGCCACCGTCCGGATCGATTGCGCGGCAACGGTGTCGCCGAGGTTCAACGCCACCGCGGCGGCCGCGTGCAGAATTCGGGCCGCAGACGGGCCTCGGGACGACGTCGCTCCCGCTGAGATCCCACGCACCACGACGTCGACCGCGTCGCCGGTACTCATCTCGGCCGTGTCGTCGAGGGTGGCCAGCAGCCCGCGGACCACCAGCGACCGTGTGGCCCGACTCGCCACCGGCGCGCGGCCACGATCGGCCGCGCCGATGGCCGTGGCTGCCGCGCGGTCTCCGACCGCGAGCAGGGCGACTGCAGCCGACAACGACTGCGATGCAGAAAGATCGGATCCCGTCCAGCGGTAGAGGTCGGCGGCGTGCGAGGCGAGTCCGCGCAGCGCCGCGGCGGCGGCGGCGAGCTCCACCCACTCCGCGACCCATTCGTCTGTGGTTGCGGCCGACTCCAGCCGTCGGTCAGCCGCGGTACCCGCACCGTCGAGATCACCCGACGCCAGGGCGCGCTGGGCCATCAGCAGCCGGACGTCATCACGCCCCGGCTCCACCCGATCGGCGGCCTGCAGGAGGACCACCGCCCGCGCCGCGGTCGCGTCGACCGCGCCGGCCAGCAGCGCGTCGACGAYCCGCGGGTCGTCGACACCGGCCTCGGCCGCGAGCAGCGCGGTGTCGGGGGTGAGCTCGGTCGCACGCAGTCCGACGACGACCGAGTTGCGTCGTAGCTCGTCGATCTGCTTGTCTCCCAGCACATCACGCAGTGGACCGGCCGCAGCCGAGACGAAGACGTCCGCGCCGCGTAACAGGCCGCACCCGCGAGCCCGGTCGACCGCCTCGAGCGCGGCGGCTCGGTCGGTGCCCGCCGCTTCGGCGACGCTGTCGGGGTCGAGGGGCGCCCGGACAGAGGCGAGGGCCAGCACCGCGAGCGTGAGCGGATCGAGTCCGCGCAGCAGCCGATGGTGCCACTCGCGGGACACCCGATCGATGACGGCGATTTCGTCGGCCCCCGGCTCGTCTATGACGCGCGAGGCGCTGCTCGAAGTGCTCCGGAGCGCCCGCAGCACAGTGTCGATGGGAGCTCGCGCACCGCCACAGCGTCGACGGATCAGCGATGCCGTGGTCGGCGCGAGGGTCAGCCCGGCGCGGGACGCGCGGGTCAGGACATCGGCGGTACCCAGCGCCTCGAGTTCGAGGACCGCCCCGAACGGTCGGGCGCGGTCGCGCAACCGGCGGACGTTCGGGTCCAGTTCCCGCGGTTCGATCGTGGCGATCAGCCCGATCGTCCCCGCGTCGAGCATGCCCAGCGCGGTCTCGAACATGGCCACCGGCCACAGATGCATGTCGTCGGCCAGCACGAACACGGGACCCGCGCCGTCCGCGGCGGGCAGCCCCACACTCACCGGGAGGTCCCGTCGTCGGAGTTGTTCGTGCACGGCGTTCAGCAGTGCCGAGCGTCCGCTGCCGGGGGTGCCGACGGCCACGGCACACACCGGATGGCCCGAGTGCGCGCGATCGACGATGCCCGCCACCCACGACGAGGTGCGCGACGCGGCCGAGGACGGGTCCGGACGGTCACCGATCGTGGAGACCGGTGTCGTCGGGGTCATCGAACGGTCCAGGGGTGACCGGTGAGTCAACGGACTCAGCAGTCGATGCCGACGACGCCGGTGACGCCGCACACGATCTGACCGGTGCCGTCGAGGACTCGACCGGGGGCCTCCAGGACGCCGCCCGGGGTGACCCCGCCACCACCGGTACTCGGTTGTTCGGGTACCTCGGGCTGCGGGTTCGGACTCTGCGTCGGGGGTGTCCAGGGCGCGGACGGCGCGGGCGCCGGGGCCGGAGCCGGGCGGCCGGGGGTGCTTCCGGGCGCCGGGGCGCCGGCAGACGGGGCGCCCGCAGACGGGGCGCCGGCCGCGGTCCGCCGCGGCGAATCGGTTGCGGTACCCGGAGCCCGGGTTCCCGTACCGGTCACCGGTGCCGCGGTGGTGCCGGGACGCGCACCGGTCGCGGTGGTGCCCGGAGCGCCACCGGGGTTCTGCGTCGAGGTGGCCGTGGTGGTCGCCGCTCCCGCGGGCGGGGGCGTCGCCTCGCCGACCGAGCCGACGAGTCCGGTGCCGACGGAGAGTCCGGTTGCCGTGACGAGCGCCAGTGCGGCGGCGCCGACCGTGATGAGGGTGCCCCGCTTACGACGCGAGAACCGGGGAGCGGGCTCGGCGACCGGGGTGCTCGGAGCCGGGACGATCTCGCGGAGCGGCCGCTCCTCGGGCGCGGCCGAGACGAGGGCCGCGGTCGTGGCGGCGGCCGGCGCGATCGCCGACCGGCGGGCGGCGAGCGTCGTGCCGGCCATCAGCGCACCGCCGGCTGCCGAGGCGGACGCGGGATCGGGGTCGAGGACTACCGGCAGACGCAGGGTCGAGGACAGCATCTCGGTGACGAGCGGGATCGCCGCACCGCCGCCACCGAGCAGGACCGCGGACACCCCGGCCGGCTTCATCCCGGGGGCCGCGTACGCGCCCGATGAGTCGTGGCCGACGGCGGACGCGGAGACCGCTTCACGAACCAGCGCAACCGCCTCCATGACCGGTGCGCGCAGCAGGTCCTCGATGTCGTCGCGGACCAGCCGCGCCTCGGTGCTCACCTGCCCGATCCGCACGTCGACGACGGTGTCGGTGTCCACCGACAGAGACTCCTTGGCTCGGCGGCACTCTTCCCGCAGCCGGTTCACGTCGTCGAGGATGGCGCCGCTCCGGGCTGGGTCGGCCAGACCCGCGTCGACCTCGGCGTCGGCACCGGTCACCCGCAGGGTGTGCGCCAGCAGCAGGCGGTCGAACTCGTTGCCGCTCACGGTGTCCAGATGCAACGGACGGCCGACCGGGGCCGGATCGGAGCCGGTGGTCAGGACGGAGACGGTGAGCCCCGCGGCGCCGAGGTCGCAGACGACGACCGCGCCGTCGCCGAAGGCGCCCTCGGCGTGTTCGGCTGCGGCCAGGGTCGCCCGTGACTCGGGCACCCAGGTGATCGCGTCCGCCGGCACCGAGTCGGGGTGGGCGCCAAGTGCCGCCCGGGCGTCGTCGACGGCCTGATCGGACCAGTTGTCGGGGTGCACGACGGTCAGGTGCACGTCGTCGGACGGTGTCGAGTCGACGCTGTCCGTGCCGAGGTCGAGCCGGGCGACCAGCGCCGCGACCGCGTCGGCGTAGAGGTCGGCGGCCGCGATCGTGCGGCCGTGGTCGTCGAGCATCGGGACCGGGTCGCCGACCCGTCCGAGGAAGTCGTCGGCATCCACCAGAGCGGACGTCTCGACCGAGACCGCGCCCTCCCAGGACTTTTCCGAGGCGGCTACCGCCACGCTGTTCGCGGACCCGATCTTCACACCGATCCCGATGGCCATGACGCTCACTCCTGTTCGCACCTGCAGACGGTGGGCGGTGACGGTGCCGCGTCGTGCGGGCAATCCGTCGATGTCACGTGCCCCGGCCCCGGCGGCGCACTTCACCCAGTGTGTCGCGGACCGGCCCCCTGGTGTTAGCCCTGACCGGGGATTAGGGGAAAGTCCCGACCCCCCTATGCCGGCGGCGCCCGGAACCCCGTCCCCCGGTCGAAATCCCCCTGGGGGGATGACCCACCCCCCGGTCGTCGGCAGGACTGGGGATTTACCCCGATGTCGTCGGGCCCCGAAGTCCATACGGTCGAACTCGACACGGGATCGAACTGCGATCTCCCCGACGCAAGGAACGACGCCATGGCGACCAACGCGGTACTCGACTTCATCCTCGGTCTGCTTCGCGACGAGGAATCCTTCAACGCCTACTGCGGCAATCCCCAGGCCGCGATCGATCGCGCCGGACTCACCGGCGTCACCCCCGCCGACATCTCCGCAGCCGCCCCGCTGGTCGCCGGAGGCGGTCTGGCCGCGGGCGGCGGCCTCGGTGCGATCATCGGTGCCGGCGGTGGGGCGGTCGGCGGCGGCGTGATCGGCGGCGGCGCGGTCGGTGGCGGCGTGATCGGCGGCGGTGGCGTCGGAGTCGGCCTGGGCGGCCTGGAGTTCGGCGACATCAACGTCGGCGGCGGAGACGTCAACCTCGGTGACGTGAACCTCGGCGGCATCGGTGGGCTCGAACTGGGCGACCTCGACCTCGGTGGACTCGATCTGGGTGGAATCGATCTGGGCGACATCGACTTCGGCGGTCTCCTCGGCGGCATCGGATTGGGCGACATCGACCTCTCGGGTCTGTCCCTGGCCGATCTCGACCTCGGCGGTATCGCATTCGGTGACCTCGACCTCGCGGGCCAGCTGGCCGTCGCCCTGGGCGCGGCGCTGTCCGCGGGCCTGGGCGCCGGCGGCGCGATCGCCGCGCAGTTCGGTGCCGCGCTGGGAGCCGCGCTCGAGACGGTCGTCGACGGGGGCCTCGAGCTCGCCGCGGGCATCGGACCGGTCATCGCCGGGACGCTGGCCGGCGCGATCGGCGCCGAGGGCGCCCTGGTCGCCCAGCTAGGGGCTTCGCTCGACGCACTCCTCGCCGCAGGCGCCGACCTCGGGCTCGGTCTCGGGGGCGGTCTCGCCGCGCAGCTGTCGGCGGCGCTCGGACTGGGTGGCGAACTCGCCGGCTCGTTCGGCGCGACGCTGGGCGGTCTGCTCGGCGCCACGATCGGCGCGGGCGGCGCGCTCGGCGCCGACCTCGCGGCCGCGCTCGGCGCCGGTCTCGGTGCGGGCGGCGCACTCTCGGCGGTACTCACCGGCGCGCTCGGTCTCGGCGCCGAACTGTCCGGCGACCTGGCCGCCGCGCTGACCTCCACTCTCGATGTCGCGGGTGACCTCTCGGCGACGCTGTCGGGTCTGCTCGACGCGCAGGCCATCGCCGACCTGTCCGGCGAACTCGGCGCCACCCTCAGCGGCGCTCTCAGCTCGACCCTGGCCGCGGGCGGCACCGCTGCCGCCTCCGTCGGCACCGCACTCGGTGTGGCCCTGACGTCGACGGCCGCGGCGACCGGCGGACTGGTCCTGACCGGCGCGGCCGGCGCGAACGCCGTCCTCGGTGGCGCCCTGACCGCCGTCCTCGGTGTCGGCGGCGGCGCTCAGGCCGGGCTCGCCGCGGCGCTCGAATCCGTCCTCGAAGCCGGCGGGATCGTCGACGTCGAGGCCCTGATCGAAGCCGGCGGCGATCTCAGCACGACTCTCGCCGGCGCTCTGGCTGCCGGCCTCGAAGTCGGTGGCGAAGCCGCCGCCGGTCTCGGTGCGGCCCTGGGCGGCACGCTGGCCGCAGCCCTCGAAGGTGGCCTGGCCGCCGATCTCACTGCCGGACTCGGCGGCGCCCTGGAAACCGGTCTCGGTCTCGGCGGGGCGCTCGAAACCGGCGTCGGAGGCGCTCTCGAAGCGGGACTGGGACTCGGTACCGGACTGGGCGCGGGTCTCGGTGGCGCGGTCGAGGGCGCTCTCGGCGGCGGCCTCGGGGTCGTGGGCGGCCTCGGCACCGAACTCGGAGCCGCGCTCAACGGACTGTTGTCGGCCGGCGCCGGCCTCGACACCGCGCTGAGCACCGTGCTCACCGGTGTCCTCGGCGCGGCTGCAGGCGCCGACCTGGGGGCCACCCTGGGTGGCGCACTCGAACTGGGCGGCGTCCTCGGCGCCGACCTCACGGGTCTGCTCGAGGGCGGCCTGGCCACCGACCTGGCCGCGCAACTGGGCGCGATCGTCGGTGGCGGCGGTGAGCTCGCGGGCGAACTCGGCGCCACCCTGGGCGGCGTGCTGGGCGCGGCCGCAGGCATCGAGGGCATCCTCGACGCCGCCGCCGGTGCCGGCCTGAACGTCGGCGAACTGCTGGCCGCGGACCTCGGCGGTGCACTCGGCGTCGACGGCGCCCTCATCACACAGCTGGGCGGGGCGCTGGACGCCGCACTCGACGCCGGCGCGGGACTGGGCCTGGTGACCGAGACCGCCGCCGACCTCGGCGGAACCCTCGAGGCCGTGCTGGCTGCGGGCGGGGATGTGGGTGCCGACCTCGGCGCGTCCCTCGGCGCCGTCCTCGGGACCGCACTGAGCGGTGACCTGGGTGGTTCGCTGGCCGGCCAGCTGGCCGGCGGGGCCGAACTCCCGGCAGCCCTCAGCACCGTTCTCAGCTCCGCACTCGACGTGGATCTGTCGGCCACCGACGGCCTCGTCGCCACCCTGGACTCGACCCTGGAGGCGACGGGTGGCCTGGGCGGGGCGCTGACCGGCGAACTCGAGGCGATCGTCAACCCGAGCCTCATCCTCTCCCCCGAGGGCACCATCACCGTCGGCGGACCGCTCCTGGTCACCGAAACCCTCGGCGGCACAGTGGTCGACAGCCTCACCGGCAACCTGGGCGCGGGCACACTGGCCGGCCTGGGCACCGTCGCCGAGACCGGCGCGGACCTGGTCACCGGGCTGGACAGCACTCTGCAGGGCGGCCTGGAGGGGACCCTCGAGACCGGACTCGCCGGCCTGGGCGCCGGGCTCGGCGAGGCCGATCTGGGCGCCACCGCCGGTCCGGTTCTCGACGGTGCTCTCGGCGCCGGCGCCGGCGCAGGCGTGGGCGGAGGCCTCGGCGGAGACCTCGGCCTCGGTGGCGACCTCGGCCTGGGCGGTGCGCTCGACACCGAGCTGCCCGCAGAGGTCACCTCTGAACTGACCACCGCGATCTCCGGCACGGCCGGCGGCGCGGTGGACGTGGTCGGCGACGCCGCGGGCTCACTCGAGACCGGGGTCGGCGGCACCCTCGACACGACCACCGACATCGTCGGTGGGGTGACCGGTGGTCTGACCGGCGGCGCAGTGGTCGGTGGTGGCGTGGACGCCGGCGGCGGTGCCGGCGCGGAAGGCGGCCTGGACCTGGGCGGCGTGACCGACACCGGTGCTGAACTCGGCGGCGCGGTCGACACCACCGTCGGCGGCGCGGTCGACTCGACCGTCGGAGGCGTGGCCGACACGACCGCCGACCTCACCGGCGGATTGACCGGCGGCCTCACCGGAGGCCTCACCGGTGGCCTCGGTGGCGACACAGACACCGGGATCGGCGTCAACACCCCGGACGCCGGACCCGACGCCGACTGACCCGGTCACGTCGGCAACCCGCCCCGGGACCGTCTCACGCTCCAGCAACCCTGGACGTGGGTCGGCCCCGGGGCGGTCCTCGTCCGGCCCCGCCTTCGCCCGGCGCGCTCGCACGCACCGCCCGAACGGGTGCGGAGCCCCGCCGATGCCGACCGGACGGGCCGACTCACCGCTACCGTGAGGACACCATGACCACTCCACCCGCCGAACCACCTCGCGTCGGCCGGCACGCCGCCGATCGGGACGCACCTGGTCCCGCCCCCACGTGGAAGGCAGCAGCCCCGACCGCACCGGCACACGCCGCTGCCCCGCCCCGGCCACCCGCGGCCACGGCCCCAGCCCCAGCCCCGGCGACCCCGGCAGTGGCGACCCCGGCACGGACACAGGCGCCGAACACCATCGGCGACCTGCTGACCACGATGTCCGAGGTGGCCCGGGAGGCGGGCCGTAACGATCTCGTCAGTCGCCTCGACGGCGCGCGCACCCGGATCACCGACCCCCGCCTGCGGATCGTCGTGGTGGGTCAGCTGAAACAGGGCAAGAGCTCGTTCGTCAACGCACTGCTCAACCTGGACGTGTGCTCGGTCGGCGACGACGAGACGACCGCGGTGCCGACGGTCATCTCGCACGCCGCGCAACCGTCGGCCCATCTGATCGTCGACGGCCCGGCCGCCGACAACCGCATCCCGGTGCCGATGGACGCCATCGCCGGTATCACCCCCGACTCCCCGCTCGCCGGTGGCCGCGAGGTGCTCCGGCTCGAGATCGAGGCACCCGGCCCGTTGCTCGCCGACGGCCTCGTCCTCGTCGACACCCCCGGCGTCGGCGGTCACGGACACCCTTATGCCGCAGCGACTCTGGGTATGGTCGCGGCAGCCGACGCGGTGCTCGTCGTGTCGGATGCCAGCCAGGAGTTCACCGCGCCGGAGATGTCCTTCCTCCAGCAGGTCGCCGGACTGTGCCCGACCATCGCGTGCCTCATCACGAAGACCGACCTGTACCCGCACTGGCGCGCCGTCGTCGACGCCGACCGGAGCCATCTGCACACCGCCGGCCTCGACATCCCGTTGTTGCCCGTGTCATCGGTGCTGCGCACCCACGCGCTGCGGCTCGGCGACGAGAAACTCAACGCGGAGGCCGGGTTCCTCGATCTGTACCGGTACCTGCGCGAGCGCGTGGTGTCCACCGCACGGCAGGCGACCCGCACGACCGTCGCCACCGATCTGCGGGTCGTCAGCGAACACCTCGCGCTCACCCTGGGCAGCGAACTCGCCGCCCTGCGCGATCCGGAGACCGCCGGCCGCGCTGTCGGCGCACTCCGGGAGGCCAAGTCCGACGCGGAGGCCATGCGGCGTCAGTCCGCTCAGTGGCAGCAGACGCTGGCCGACGGCATCGCCGACCTCGCGGCCGACATCGACCACGACCTGCGGGACCGTCTCCGCGCGGTGACCCGGGAAGCCGAACGGGCCATCGACGAGGGCGATCCGGGGGTCGACTGGGAACAGTTGAGCGAGTGGCTGGCCGATCAGACCGCCGCCGTCATCGGTGACAACTTCGTCTGGGCGCATGAACGATCGGTGTGGCTCGCCGAGCGGGTGGCCGACCACTTCGCGGCGGCCGGCCAGAACTCGCTGCCCGACATCGACGTCGCCGATCTGACCGGTGTGCTCGATTCCGTGGCCGAGCTCGCCGAACTCGACAGCGGCAGAGTCGGTCTCGCCCAGAAGCTGTTGATCGGCATGCGCGGGTCGTACGGCGGTGTGCTGATGTTCGGACTCATCTCGACGATGGTCGGCATGGCGCTCATCAACCCGGTGTCCGTGGGCGCCGGACTGCTCCTGGGCACCAAGGCGTACCGGGATGACAAGGAGGCGAAGGTCCTCGAACGCCGCGCCAAGGCGAAGGTCGCGGTGCGCGCGTTCACCGACGACGTCAGCTTCCAGGTCGGCAAGGAGTCCCGCGATCGGTTGCGCGTCATCCAGCGAGTCCTCCGCGATCACTTCACCTCGGTCGCCGAACAGACCGCACGCTCGATCTCGGAATCCCTCAGTGCCGCACAGTCTGCCGCGACCCTCGCCGATTCGGAGCGATCCGGGCGCGTCGCCGAACTCGAGTCCCGGCTCACCGCGGTCGCCGCGCTGCGCAAGGCGGCCGATCATCTCGACCCGGACGAGCCCGCTGCGGAGCTTCCGCGCCGATGACCGACATCGCCCGCGTCCGAGGGTTTCTCGACGCCACCCGCACCGCCCTCGCCGACGACCCGCACGCACAGGCCGAGCTCGACGTGTGCGCCCACCGGTTGTACCAACCGGTGCGGGTCGCCCTGGCCGGTTCGCTCAAAGCTGGCAAGTCGACGCTGCTGAATGCCCTTGTGGGACAGGACATCGCCCCCACCGATGCCACCGAGTGCACGCGGGTCGTCACCTGGTACCGCAACGGCCGGTCGCCGTCGGTCACCGCACACGTCGACGACGGTCGCGCGGTGGGCATCCCGGTCACCCGCATCGGCGGTCGACTGGGCTTCGATTTCGGGCGGCTCACCGCCGATCGCGTCGACCGTCTGGACGTCGAGTGGCCCGCGCGTGCGCTGCAGTCGACGACCATCGTCGACACCCCGGGCACGGCGTCGTTGTCGACGGAGTTGTCCGCGTCGACAATCCGGCTCCTCACCCCCGACGACGGTCAGTCCGGCGTCGACGCCGTCGTCTACCTGTTGCGTTCACTGACCGCCACCGACACGACGATGCTGCGCCGCATCGGGTCGGCCATCGGCGGATCGTCGGGCCCGCTGGGTGTCATCGGCGTCGTCTCCCGCGCGGACGAGCTCGGTGCCGGCCGGATGGATGCGATGATCTCCGCGCACCAGATCGCCGGACGGTTCGCCGGCGAGCTCGAACGCACGGGCCTGTGCCAGGCGGTCGTGCCGGTGGCGGGACTGCTGGCACTGGCCGCCCGCACCATGCGGGAGGTCGAGTTCCGCGCGCTGGCACAGCTGGCCGCGACCCCGGCACCCGACCTCGAGGCGGCCCTGCTGACGATGGACCGGTTCTCCCGGCCGGACATCCTGCCCGACATACCCGCCGAGCTGCGGCGTTCGCTGGCCGAACGCTTCGGCGCCTTCGGCATCCGAATGGCGGTCACGCTCATCCGGTTCGGCGCGAGCTCCTCGTCGGCGCTGGCCGCCGAACTCGTCGAGCGCAGCGGACTCTCGGAGTTGAGCGCCATCATCGACACCCAGTTCGGGCAGCGCGCGGACCAGCTCAAGTCCCATTCGGCGCTGGTGACGATGGATCACCTCCTGGCCGCGTCATCGTCGGCGGGGGCGCGTGACGTCCGGGCCGCGGTTCGCCGGGAACTCGCGGACGTCCACGGTTTCCGAGAGCTGCGTCTGCTCGGCACCATCCGGGCCGGGGGCGTCGACCTCCCCGCTGACCAGACGGCCGAGATCACCCGGCTCATCGGCGGGTCGGGCATCGATCCCGCGGCCCGCCTCGGACTGCCCGCGACCGCCGACGTGTACACACTGCGGGACGCCGCGATCGACGCCGCGCGGACCTGGCGGGCACGTGCCGGCCACCCGCTCCTCGCGCCGGCCTCGGCGTCGGCATGTCAGGTCGCGGTGCGTAGTGCCGAGGGTATCGTCGCCCAACTCGGTGAGGCGGTCCGGAGCGGCGGCCAGGGTTTCAGCGCAGGGATGCCGTGACCGACCGGGTGTAGGACGCTCCGGTGGCGACGACCGCGACAAGCGCGGCCGCCGCCGGAACCCACTGGGCGACAACCGGCAAACCGGCGTCGGAGAGTGCTGTCGCGGACGGGTTGACCGTGAGATGGAAGGCCACAGCGCCCGCCACCGCGACGACGGCGCCGACCGTCAGGGTGCTCCGGCCGGACCGTCGACTGTCCCAGAGTCGCGCGGACCCGTACAGCCCGAGGAGCACGACGACCAGTGCGATCGCCCCGCCCACCATCAACGAGATGTCCACGGCGCGTGCGGCATCGGTCCCGCTGCCCGGATTGGTCCGGACGAGATCGGCGGCCAGGACGGACCGAATGTCGTTCAGCGACACCAGCGTCAGGCCGACGGTCACCACGACCAGGGCCACCGACACCAACCAGCCGAGGATCACATAGCGAGTGACCGGGGAGCGTTCGACCGGCCGCTGCGGGCGCAGCGGCGTGACGGCGACGCGCGGGCGGGGAGGCGGAGAGCCGTCGGCGTTCGACATCCCTCGATGGTAGTTGCCTGCGCGTTCCGCTACCCCGAACCGGCGCAACCTCGGATCATCGTTCTCGAAGCCGCCCCGCGACCACCACCGCATGTCCCCCGATCGGTGGAGGCACCATTCACCCCACCCATCACCCGGTCAGCGGAATCCCCCGACCACCCATCCCCGGCAGAGTCAGTGGTGTCACCAACACCACCCCCACACCACACCGGAGCCCACCATGAAAACCACCACCCGCATCGCCACCGCCACCCTCGGACTCGCCGCCGCCACCGGCATCGCCCTCGGCGCCGCCGGCGCAGCCCACGCCGGCACCCTACCCATCACCCGACCCGGCGAACCCACCGTCGCCATGACCATCACCAACCACACCGACAAGCCCGAATACCTCCAAGGCGCCAACGCCGACGGCGGCCAATGGATCAACGCACCCCAACACATCCTCTACCCCGGCGCCACCGAAACCATCACCGCCACCGCACCCTTCACCAACCACCTCGACGTCAACGCCATCTACCGCATCGGACTGTTCGGCCCCACCGCCAACTACCAACTCACCAACCACCCCCACAACGTCAACACCGCCATGAGCAGCATCTGGGGACCCCACGCCCAGAACTACTGGATGAACAACCACATCGACACCGGATACCCCCAGGTCAACGTCGGCTTCGACCAGTGGTGAACTACCGCGGACAAACGCAGAATGCGTCGTAGGTACCGGTTTCCGGTACCTACGACGCATTCTGTGTGGGTCGGACCTCAGGGGCCGGCGGTGGCCCCCGTCAGTGGTGGCGACGTCGCCAGCAGGTCGTTCTCCTCGTCGGTGAAAGTCCGTGCCCGCGAAAGGAAACGAACCCCTTCCGGTGCCTCGAGACTGAATCCGGCACCGCGACCCTTCACGACGTCGAGGATCAACTGGGTGTGTTTCCACAGCTCGAACTGGTCGCCGTTGATCCAGACCCGAACGGCCGGAATGGGTTCGGGTAATTCGATCTCGCCGACCAGCACATCCCGCTGGCCCACGCGATACTCCCCGACCGGATAACACATCGGGGCCGAGCCGTCACAGCACCCACCGGACTGGTGGATCATGAGGCCGCCGTGCAGCTCCGACAACTTGGTCAGGAGCTGCACGGCGGAGTCTGTGGCGACCACGCGATCAGGGACACTCTGCTCGGCGGTCATCGTCAATCACCTTCCCAGGTCAGAAGAAACCCTTGGCGCTCTGAGCGTAACCGACCAGGAGGTTCTTGGTCTGCTGGTAGTGCTCGAGCATCATGAGGTGGTTCTCGCGACCGATACCGGACTGCTTGTAGCCGCCGAAGGCGGCGTGCGCCGGGTAGTCGTGGTAGGTGTTCGTCCACACCCGGCCGGCCTGGATCTCGCGGCCCGCCCGGTAGGCGGTCGCACCGTCGCGGCTCCACACACCGGCACCGAGCCCGTAGAGCGTGTCGTTGGCGATGTGCATGGCGTCGGCGAAGTCCTTGAAGGTGGTGACCGCGAGGACCGGGCCGAAGATCTCTTCCTGGAAGATGCGCATCTTGTTGTTGCCCTGGAAGACAGTCGGTTTGATGTAGAAGCCGCCGGCCAGGTCGCCGTCGAGTTCGGCTGCCTCGCCGCCGATCAGCACCTCGGCGCCCTCGTCCTTGCCGATGGCGAGGTAGGAGGAGATCTTCTCGAACTGATCGTTGGAGGCCTGCGCGCCCATCATCGTGTCGGTGTCGAGGGGGTTGCCCTGCTTGATCTTTCCGACGCGGTCGACGGCCTTGGCGATGAACTCGTCGTAGATGTCCTGCTGGATGAGTGCGCGGCTGGGGCAGGTGCACACCTCGCCCTGGTTGAGCGCGAACATCGAGAAGCCTTCCAGCGCACGGTCGAGGAACCCGTCGTCGGCGGACATCACGTCGTTGAAGAAGATGTTCGGGCTCTTGCCGCCCAGCTCGAGGGTGACCGGGATCAGGTTCTCCGAGGCGTACTGCATGATGAGCCGGCCGGTGGTGGTCTCACCGGTGAACGCGATCTTGCGGATACGGTTGCTCGACGCGAGCGGCTTGCCCGCCTCGACGCCGAACCCGTTGACCACGTTGAGGACTCCGGCGGGAAGCAGGTCGCTGATGAGGCTGACCAGGTACAGGATCGACGCGGGTGTCTGCTCGGCGGGCTTGAGCACGACCGCGTTGCCGGCGGCGAGCGCGGGCGCCAGCTTCCACACCGCCATCAGGATCGGGAAGTTCCAGGGGATGATCTGGCCGACGACGCCGAGCGGCTCGTGGAAGTGGTAGGCGACGGTGTCCTCGTCGACCTCGGAGATCGAACCCTCCTGGGCGCGGAGGGCGCCGGCGAAGTAGCGGAAGTGGTCGATGGCCAGCGGGATGTCGGCGGCCATGGTCTCGCGGACGGCCTTGCCGTTGTCCCAGGTCTCGGCGACGGCCAGCTTCTCGAGGTTCTCCTCCATGCGATCGGCGATGCGCAGCAGGGCCAGCGAGCGCTCGGCGACGGGGGTCTTGCCCCATCCGGGTGCGGCCTTGTGTGCGGCGTCGAGCGCGAGGTCGATGTCCTCGGCGGTCGAACGTGCGACCTCGCAGAAGATCTTGCCGTCGACGGGCGACGGGTTCTCGAAGTACTGACCCTTCACCGGCGGGGTCCACTGTCCGCCGATCCAGTTGTCGTAGCGCGACTCGTAGCTCATCACCGAGCCATCGGCACCCGGCTTTGCGAAGACGGTCATGGTTGCTCCTTGCGTGTGGGCCTCAAGCTGAGGACGCTCTGCGGATGTCACACGGGACACCGGAGGCGTCCGTTGTGATCTGCTCCACACTCTAGGAGCGGGGTGGTTGCACGAGCGTTGCAACGTTGGCCACCTGCTGTTGACGCAGCTCAGCCGGTTACGCCCCGTACCTCTTGTCCAGGAGTCGGATGCGTCCGCCGACGACGGCCCGGTCGGGATCGCCGACCGGCAGGCGGTGTTCGAGGCGGCGCCAGGCGGCGAGGTCGTCGCGTCCGTGGGTCGACGACGTCCACCGGCGGAGGGCCGCGACGTCGCCGGACGCGAAGAGACGCGACCGCAGGTCCTCGCGGAGTTCCTCGAAGATCTCGACGATCCCCGGTGCGGTCGATTCGGCGAGCAACCCGCCGCGGCCGAGGTCATCGACGACCGACGCGAGGTCCGAACCCGACGAGATGCGCGACCGGAGATCGTCGACGTCGGAGGTGATGTCGAGTGTGAGCCGGTACGGCCGGCTCGCGACGACGTCGGCACCGAGGTCGCGGCGGAGTCGGGAGATCTCGGCCCGCACGGTGACCGGGTCGAGCCCGTCCTCGGCCAGCTTCAACGCGAGCTGTTCGGTGTTCAGACCTTCCGGAAACGCTTGCAGCAGAACGAGGATCTCGGCGTGCCTGCGCGACAGGGTGCGGGCGCCGGGCCCGTCGGCGGCGCGATGCCAGCGTCCCGGACCGTCACCGAGCACGGCGAGGTGGGCCGCGGCCCGCGGGCCCGGTGCCGGGTCGAAGGTGGCCGGGTCGGCGAGATCGACGGCGCCCGCCCGCAATTCGCGCTCGACAGCGGCGACGACCGACCGGACCGCCGCCAGCGCGAACGGCGCCGCGACCTCGCGCCCGCCGGTCACGTCGATGACACCGATCACGTGCCCGGTCAGCGGGTCGTGCACGGGCGCCGCCGCACAACTCCACTCCTGGACGGGTCCGGCGAAGTGTTCGGGGCCGACGACCTGCACACTCCGATCCACGGCCAGTGCCAGTCCGGGGGCGTTGGTGCCGACGACCTCCTCGCTCCACACCGAGCCCTCGACGAAGTCGATGTGGCCCGCGCGATCACGAGCGGCCGAGTCGCCCTCGATCCACAGCAGGCGCCCGGACTGGTCGGTCAGGGCGACGACGACCCCCGTGTCGGCGATGGCGTCGACCATCAGGGACTGCACCAACGGCCGGACGGCGGTGATGGGATGCGCGGCGCGGTAGGCGGCGAACTCCGCAGGCGACATCGTGGAGGCACGATCGCCGTTCGGGGTCGCGTCGCTGGGGTCCACTCCGCCGGTCAGGGACCTCGCCCACGAGTCGCGGACGATCGACCGAACCGCATCGGCCGGCGGATTGCCGCCGGAGAGGAAGTCCTCGTACGCCCGGCGGATGCGCGTGGCCACCGAAGCCGCGTCCGTCATGCACCCTCCGTACGATCAGCCGAGTCGATTGCCCGATATGTCGACGATTCTGCCTGCCGCGATGTGATCTCGGCAACAACCACCGAGGTCGTCGTCGTTGCGCCCCGCTCGACCGCACCCGGTCTAACCGAACCGCGCGGAGAACGTCCGCGGGGTCATACCGGTGACGGTCTTGAAGTCACGCACGAAGTGCGCCTCGTCGGCGTAGGACAGCTCCGCCGCCAGCGAGGCGAGCGTCCCCGACCGGTCGCGCAGCCGCTCGGCCGCCTCGTGGAGCCGTCGACGTTGGATGAGCCACTTCGGGGTGAGACCGAGACGACGCCGGGTCAGCCGCTGCAGGCTGCGTTCGGTGAGGTGGAATCGCTCGCAGATCTGCGCGACCGCGACGACCGACGAATCGGTTTCCACGTACTCCACGATCGCGTTGATCAGCCGGCCGTCGTCGTCGAGCGGGAGATACGACCGAAGCCAGTCCTCGACGCGGTCGGTCGCGGTCCGCTGGGTCGCCTCGACTCCGGGTTCGACGGCCATCACCGACCGCACCGACCGCTCGAGGTCGGTGCCCCGGTCGCCGAAGACCTCGGACAGTTCGGCATGCCGATCGGTCCATTTCCCGACGTCGCCGGTCAGCACTCCCCCGGCTGCCGGCGTGAGCATCACCCCGACTGCCCAGCCGTCGCCGGTCAGCACCGTCTCCGACAACCCGGTCACCACGCCGTAGAAGCGGGCGTAGGTGTTGCTGACGACGATGAGGCAGACGGGATACTGCAGGACGCGCTGCGGCGCCTCCGCCCCGGGCGGGACCCACCACACCGGGACCCAGAAGCGGCGCACCAGTTCGTCCAGATCGGGGCTCGGCGCCCACCGTCCGATGCGAAAGCTCGCGTCCGACGGGTCGATGAGGTGAGCGCGCTCGACGTCGTCGAGTCGCGCCGGATTGTCGGGTTTCATCAATCACCGTCCCGTGGTCTCGCGGTTGACTCTCATCATGACCGCAATCAACGACACCTCACCATTGCTCGACCACTACGTCCGCCTCGCCGACGGCTTCGCCACCGTCCTCGACGCCGCGCCCGCCGGCACGTGGACCGCGGACTCGCCGTGCGAGGGATGGACCGGACGCGACGTCGTCGGCCACGTCATCGACACCCAGCGCGAGTTCTTCTCCCGCCACGACATCGATGCCGGACCGGCACCCTCGCTCGACGACCCGGCCGCCGCCTGGCACACCCACCGCGACACCGTCGCCGGACTGCTCGCCGACCCGACCGTCGGCGAACGCACCTTCGACGGACACTTCGGACCGACCACGATCGGCGAGACCCTCATCCGCTTCTACGGTTTCGACATGGTCGCCCACCGCTGGGACATCGCCCGCGCAGCCGGTACCGACCATCGGTTCTCCGACGACGACCTGTCCGAGATGGAAGCCGCCATCGACGGTTTCGGCGATGCGATCTACTCCGAAGGCGTGTGCCGCAAGGTCGAGATCCCGGCCGGCGCCGATCGTCAGACGACGCTGCTCGCCCGTTTGGGTCGCGTCGCGTCCTGAGGTCCCTGCGGGGACCAGACGGCCCCTTCTGCCCCTGAGGTGCGAGCCTCCCCTTGCTCCCTGAGGTGCGAGCCTCCCCATGCTCCCTGCGGTGCGAGTCTCCTCTTGCTCCCTGAGGTGCGAGCCTCCCCTTGCTCCCTGCGGTGCGAGTCTCCTCTTGCTCCCTGAGGTGCGAGGAGCGATAGCGACGAGCCTCGAAGGGCCTGGTGAGCGTGCCTCACCAGGACCCTTCGTGACGCGGCCTCCGCAAGCTCCGGCCGCTCCTCAGGGAGCGGGGGCGGGCCCGCACGCACCGAGGGAGCGGTGCGCAGAACTCACGGAATCCAGCCGTTGTGCCGCGGGTAGCGCGCGCGGAGGTGGCCGTAGACGTAGGTGCTCGCGAGCAGTGCGATGCCGGCACCGATCGACGGCCAGAGGAACGCGTTGTCGAGCGAATCGCGGACCGCCGCGACGGCCCAGCCGATCACGAACAGCACGAGCGCGATGGTCGCCAGAATGCGGATCACGAGGACGACCGTGGCGAGCACCGCCCACACCGCCTCACGCGCCCGCCCCGGACTTCCCGCCACGACGGTCATCGTAATGTCGGGCCGGGCCGCGGGCAGGCCTCGCGCGTCTCGCATTTGTCCCCACCGGTCGGCGCCGCATGGACAATGGTGGGATGAAGACCATCCTCAACGTCATCTGGCTCGTCCTGTGCGGACTGTGGATGGCGATCGGCTACGTCGTCGCCGGCATCATCTGCTGCATCCTGATCATCACGATCCCGTTCGGCATCGCCTCGTTCCGGATGGCGAGCTACGCGCTCTGGCCCTTCGGACGAACTGTCATCCGCAAGCCGACCGCGGGCGTCGCGTCGACCATCGGCAACGTCATCTGGATCATCGTGGCCGGGTTGTGGCTCGCGATCGGGCACATCACCACCGGCATCGCGATGTGCCTCACGATCATCGGCATCCCCCTCGGCATCGCGAGTTTCAAGATGGTGCCGGTGTCGCTTCTGCCCCTCGGCGCCGAGATCGTCCCGACCGATCAGCAGATGCCCGGCGGTACGCCGGTGCGGATGTGATCCACCGAACGTCGCGCTGACCTCCCCCGACCCATCCGCCACCCAACCCATCCGGGACGCCGATGGATCCGAACAGGTGGCATGACACTCGGGTCCCAGACTGACGTCGCGAGCGCGTGGCCCGGCACGGACGCGACGCTGCCGCCGGTGGCGACCGCCTGTCTCTCGCTGTACGCGACCGGCGCCCGACTCCACCAGGAGTCGTTCAGCCGACATCCCGGATACCCCGGACACCATCCGCGCACGTCATACTTCTTGCCGCAGCCTCGTTGCCTCCGGGCCCACGCGGAAACGTGACGCCCGCCCGCCGAGAGCGGCGTTCGGAGGGACAGCAACAGATCGTTCGACGACGGCAGGAGGCACGTGATGGCTGATCATCTCGATCCCGACGCTGCCGAATTGCTGGAGATGGCACCCCTGGTCGCGCTCGACGCACTGTCCGCCGACGAACTGCGCGACGTCCAGGCTCGGGTCGCGGCCGCGCCGCAGGATCTTCAGACCTTGTTCGACAAGCAGGTCCGCGCGACCCGCGAAGCGCTGGCCGCGATGAGCAAGACGACGGCCACGCCGCCCCCGCCGACGCTCCGTGACCGCATCCTCTCCGCTGCGCGTGCCGACGCAGGTCTCGACGCGCCGGAGGTCGCCGGCCCGGGCGCCGAGGCGCCGACCGGGCCGGGATCGCCCCCGCCGCAGCAGCAATCCGCTCCCGCGGCGACCGACCCGAGCGTTCCCGCCCCCGTGACGCCGACGATCGAATCGGACGACCGACGGCGCCTGCCTCGCCGCTGGACGTATCTCGCCGCCGCGGCGGTGGCGGCCGTCGCCATCGGCGCCGCCGGGTGGGTCATGGGAGAGTCGAGCTCGCCGGAACCGGAGGTGCGCCCCCTCGCCTCACCGGCCGAACAGGTCTTCTCCGCGGAGGACCTGCGGTCGACGGGGGGCCCCGTCGCGACCGGAAATGTCACCGTCTATCTCGCCAAGTCGGCGGATACCGGTGTACTGGTGATGGATTCGGTCCCGCCGCCCCAACCGGGGACCGTCTATCAGATGTGGCTCATCGGGCCGGGCGGCGCTCGCTCGGCCGGCACGATGACCGACAAGGACGTCGAACCGGTCACCACCGCGGTGCTGTCCGGGATCAACAATGCGTCGACGCTCGCGTTCACCGTCGAACCGCCCGGCGGCTCGGATCGTCCCACCACCACCCCGGTCGCACAACTGTCGTTGCTCTGAGCATCTCGCCGAAAACCACCCTGTGGAACCGGACACGCGACGCATCGTCGGCTGTCCGTTTCCTACGGGTGGTTTTCGGACTCACTTCAACAGCGCGCGGATCGCCTCGATGCTGTCGGCTTGCGCGGGAGTCTTGTCCGGGCGGTAACGCACCACGCGCGCGAAGCGCAGCGCGACTCCGCCCGGATATCTCGAACTCCGTTGCGCACCATCGAGTTCGATCTCGACGACGATCTCCGGACGCAGGTACACCGTGTACGAGTCCCGGTGCGTCTCGTGCTTCGGGAACTCCTCGGTCTGCCAGCGCAACAGCTCGTCCGTCAGGCCCTTGAACGTCTTGCCGACCATCACGAGCTCGCCCGTCTCGGGATCGCGGGCGCCGAGATGCAGATTCGACAGCCACCCCGACCGCCGGCCCGAGCCCCATTCGGCGCCGAGCACCACCAGATCGAACGTGTGCGTCGGTTTGACCTTCTGCCAGGCCTTTCCGCGGCGTCCGGCCACGTACAGGCCGGCGAGCGATTTCACCATCACGCCCTCGTGGCCGTCGGCCAGCGCGGCGTCGAAGTGGCGGCGCGCCTCCTCGACACTGGGGCGCGTCACCGCGGGGATACGCAACTGCGGGGCGATCGAGTCGATCGCGGCGAGCCGCTCGGACAGGGGGCGGTCGATGAGGTCGGTGCCGTCGAGGTGCAGGCAGTCGAAGAAGAACGGCTTGAGCAGGCGTTCGGGTTCGCCGGCGGCGGTGGGCCCGGAACCGAAGCGGCTCATCGTGTCCTGGAAGGACCGGGGACGGCCGTCGTCGGAGAGCATCAGCGTCTCACCGTCAAGAATGACCGAGTCACAGGGCAACCCGGCGATCACCGACACCAGGTCGGGCACGTTGGTCGTGACGTCGCGCAGCGTGCGGGTGAAGACGGAGATCTCGGTTCCCTTGCGGTGCACCTGGATACGTGCGCCGTCGAGTTTGTAGTCGACGATGAGGTCGGGTCCGAGGAGGGCCAGAGCGGAGTCGAGATCGTCGGCGGGTGTCGCGAGCATCGGTTCGACGGCGCGTCCGACCTCCAGGCCGACCCCCGCCAGCGACTCCGCGCCGAACCGGGCCAGCGCGGCGGTGACCGGCAGCGAACCGGTCAGCATGTCCGCGCGGCGCACCAGAGCCAGATCCTGGCCGGTGACCTTCGCGATGGCGTCGGTCATGACACCGGCCAGCGCCCCCTGCCGCAATTCACCAGTGAGCAGTGCCACGAGGAACTTCTGCTCGGACTCGGTCGACGCGGCGAACAACGACGCGATGATCTCGCCGCGCCGCTTCGTCGAACCCGGACCCGACGCGGACGCGAGCTCGCCGAGCGCGGCGTCGACGGCAGCAACCTCGAGGGTCGGCGAATCGGCCGGTGGTGCCATCAGTTTGGACAGGGACCGCCACCCGACGCCGAGCCGGCCCTGCGGGATCTCACCCGACAGCCAGGCGACGACGACCGGCAGTTCCTCGTCGGTCGCCTGGGAGAGCGCGTCGGCGAGCACCGTCGTCTTCCGGATCCGCGACCGGTCTCGCGCCACATCTGCGGAGGTCTCGACGACGTCGATCAGCCTCATGTCGTCTCACCTGCTGCCGGACGCGCATTCACCTGTCCGACGGTACGCCGAGCCCCCGACAACCCGTCCTGCTCAGACCTCGGTGAGGTCGACGGACTTGGTCTCGCGGACGCTGAGCAGGGCGATCATCGTGGCGCAGGCGGCGACCGCGAGATACACGCCCACCCAGCCGACGCCGTAGTCGGCGACGATCCACGTCGCGATGAACGGGGCCACGGCGGCGCCGAGGATGGACGCCACGTTGTAGGCCACGCCCGAACCCGTGTAGCGCACGTTGGTCGGGAACAGCTCGGGCAGGATCGCGCTCATCGGCCCGAAGGTGAGACCCATCAGCGTCATTCCCAGGATCAGGAAGAACAGCATCATGCCGTCGGTCATCGACGCCGGGTCGAGCAGCCACTGGAAGCACAGACCGAAGACGATGATCGCCGCGGTGATCACGATGAGGAAGGCGCGGCGGCCGTACCGGTCGGCGAGGCGGCCCGAGATCGGCACGCACGCGGCGAAGAAGAGGACCGCGACGAGCTGCAGCTGCAGGAAGTCGACGTAGCTGATGGAGAGCTTCACACCCGATTCGTCGGTCACCTTGCCGGTGCCGTAGGAAATCACCCAGGTGGTCACGATGTAGAAAAGCGTGTACGTCGCGACCATGATGAACGTGCCCGCGATGAGCGGACGCCAGCTGGTCTTGACGACCTCTGCCAGCGGCGCCTTGACCTTCTTGCCGTCCGCGACGGCCTTCGCGAACACCGGTGTCTCGGTGAGCTTCAGACGCACGTACAGCCCGACGGCCACCATGATCGCACTGGCCAGGAACGGGATTCGCCAGCCCCAGGTCATGAAGGCGTGGTCGGGGTCGGCGGTCGCGGCATCGAAATCGAGGGCGAGCATCAGCAGCAGAAAGGTGCCGTTGGCGAAGAAGAACCCGATCGGCGCACCCAGCTGCGGCCACATCGCGGCCCACGCCCGTTTGCCCTTCTCGGCCGTCTCGGTGGCGAGAAGCGCTGCGCCCGACCACTCCCCGCCGAGCCCGAGGCCCTGGCAGAACCGCATCAGCGCAAGCAGCGCGGGCGCGAGATAGCCGACGGAATCGTAGGTGGGCAGCAGGCCGATGACGAAGGTCGCGATGCCCATGGTGAGCAGTGAACCGACTAGCGTCGCCTTACGTCCGATGCGATCGCCGAAGTGCCCGAACAGGATCGAGCCGATGGGCCGCGCCACGAACGCGAGGCCGAAGGTCGCGAACGACGACAGCAGCGCCGCGGTGTCGTCCCCCTTGGGGAAGAACAGCACCGGGAACACGAGGACCGCGGCCGTGGCATAGATGTAGAAGTCGAAGAACTCGATGCTCGTCCCGATCATCGACGCGACCACGATGCGGCTGCGGGGTACCGGCGCCTGATCGGGATGGTCGATGTTGCGGACCGCGGAATCGCTCATTCGCGCGACGTTACGCCTGCGGCTCGAGCGATCGATTCCGACCCCTGAGAAAAAGCTGAGCGGACCGCGACACCCAGCGGACGCGGCATCGCAGTCCAACCCGACTGCTCACTTGTCCCGGTGTGGACCCGTCAGTTGGACGAGGACGTCGACTGCCGTTGCCAGATCGGCATCCTCGAGGTCCGAGAGCATCGTCTGTACGACCCCTCGGACGATGTCGGGTCGCGGCTGGTACCGGATGTCGATTGCGGTCGCGATGTTCCACGTGAGCAGGAAGGCATCGCGGACCGCGTGGTCGTAGAGCGCTCGCACAGTTGTGTGGGTGCCGTCGAGGTCGACGACCCGTTGCGTGTCGAGGACTTCGGCGAAGGCGGCGACCAGCAGGTCGGCACTTCGCCGGTATCGGTGTTCGAATCCGCCTCCGTACTGGTCCGCCACCAGCGGGAACGATGCCCTGTCCATCGGTGCAGCTCGCCGAGAGTTCAGCTCCTCGCCGGTGAGGAGCGCTGTGAGACGCGTGTTTCGTTCGACGGCGGCCAGGTACAGATCACCGAGGTCGCCCCACCCCGAAGTGGTCCCGATGGCCATGTCACCGACTGTCATCTCCGAGACTTGCGCACCCACATCGTCAGTGACCGCCCGCAAAGCCGATGTATCCATTCGACGTCCCTTCTTCCAGACAATGCCCGATCAATCTGTCGATCAGTCCCGGTGGACCGCGATGATGAGAGGATGCTCCCGCACCGCACGGGAGAGGCCGTTCGCAGCGATCGTCTACCACGGTAGACGATTCGAGAGAGGATGTCGATGGTGAACGACGAGAGTGCCTCGGGCGCAGAGCCCGATCTCGGCGCACTTCTCGGGCGACTGATACCGCATCTGATCACCCTCGAGGAGCCGATCCTCCGGGCCGCCGGACTGTCGATGTGGGAGTACGCCATCGTGAGCGAGATCGCCGCGACGCCGGCAGTGTCGCAGCGTGAGTTGTCCGAACGCACCGGGCGAGATCCGACACGGCTCGGCAAGCACCTGGACGAACTCCAGCAGCGGGGCCTCGTGTCCAGGGACAGGTCGGGCAGTCGTCGCCAGTGGACCGTCTCGATCACGGCGGAGGGGCGTTCACTACTCGACGGCGTCCGGGCCGAGATCCGGGCCGTGGAAGACGAGCTACTCAGCGGCGCCATGTCGGACAGTCAGGCGGCGACCTTCCGGCGATTGCTGAAAAGCCTTGTCGCAGAGATCTCCTGAAGGTCTTCGAGGCCGGCCGACTACCGGCAACTGCCGGTAGTCAGCCGAGCCACAAGGCCGTCAGCTACCCCGTTTGATCCACTCTTCGAGGTGAGGTGCTTCGTCGCCGACAGTCGTGCCGTCGCCGTGTCCGGTGTAGACCTTGGTCTCGGGGTCGAGGGTGAAGATCTTCTCGGTGATCGAGGCGATGATCGTCGGGAAGCTCGAGTACGAGCGGCCTGTTGCGCCGGGCCCGCCCTGGAACAGGGTGTCGCCGGAGAACAGCACCTTGGCCTCGGGCAGGTGGATGACCGACGAGCCCGGCGAGTGGCCCGGGGTGTTGATGATCGTCAGCTCGGTACCGGCGACCCCGATCTTCTGCCCGTCCTCGAGATCCTGGTGCGCGACATCGGGATGGGTGTCGTTCCACAGCATGTCGTCGCCGGGGTGCAGCAGGATCGGCGCTCCGGTGGCCTGCGACAGTTCGGGGGCAACGGTGACGTGGTCGTTGTGCCCGTGGGTAAGCACGATCGCCTTGACCGTGCGGTTGCCGACGCCGGCGAGGATCGGCTGCGCCGAGTGTGCGGCGTCGATGATGATGACCTCGTCGTCGTCGCCGACCAGCCACACATTGTTGTCGACGTCCCAGGTGCCGCCGTCGAGGCTGAAGGTGCCCGAGGTGACGACGTTGTCGATACGCAGTTCGCCGCTCACAGCTCGACCACCGATCGCAGCACCTTGCCGGCCTCCATCGCCGAGAACGCGGCCTCGACGTCGTTGATGCCGATGCGTTCGGTGACGAACTTGTCCAGCGGCAGACGACCCTGCTCGTAGAGGTCGATCAGCATCGGGAAGTCGCGTTCGGGCAGGCAGTCGCCGTACCACGACGACTTGAGCGCGCCTCCGCGGGAGAAGAAGTCGACCAGCGGCATCTCCAGGGTCATCTCCGGGGTCGGTACACCGACCAGCACGACGACCCCGGCGAGATCGCGCGCGTAGAAGGCCTGCTTGTACGTCTCCGGGCGGCCGACCGCATCGATCACGACGTCGGCGCCGTTGCCGTCGGTCAGTTCCTGCACCGCGGCGATCACATCATCGACCTTCGAGCCGTCGATGGTGTGGGTGGCACCGAGGTCTTTCGCCCATTCCAGCTTCGACGCATCGCGGTCGATCGCGATGATCGTCGTCGCACCGGCCAACCGGGCACCGGCGATCGCGGCGTCACCGACACCGCCACACCCGACGACCGCGACCGAGTCGCCGCGGCCGACGTTGCCGGTGTTCATCGCCGCCCCGATACCGGCCATCACGCCGCAGCCGAGCAGCCCGGCCACGGCAGGGTCGGTGTCGGGATTGACCTTGGTGCACTGCAATTCGTGGATCAGGGTCTTCTCGGCGAACGCGCCGATGCCCAGCGCCGGGGTCAGTTCGGTGCCGTCGGTCAGGGTCATCGGGACGCTGGCGTTGAAGGTGTCGAAGCAGTACCACGGACGCCCCCGCTTACACGCTCGACACTGCCCGCACACCGCCCGCCAGTTCAGGACGACGAAGTCGCCGACCTCGACGTGGGTGACATCGGAACCGACCGACTCGACCACACCCGCGGCCTCGTGGCCGAGCAGGAACGGATACTCGTCGTTGATGCCGCCCTCGCGGTAGGCGTGGTCGGTGTGGCAGACACCGCACGCCTTGATCGCCACCACCACATCACGCGCACCCGGGTCCGGGATCACCACGTCCACGACCTCTGTCGGCGCCTTCTTGCTGCGCGAGATGACTCCCTTGACTGTCTGCGACATACGTTGTTCCTTCCGCAACTGCGTTGTTCGGGGTACGGGTGCGACGTGTGCTGCGAGTGCGGCGACGCATGGGTGACGTCGCCGGAACACATCGCCACAACCTTATCGGTATCGACCAAAGTCGACTACTCAGAGTGGTCGTCGTCTACTGTGATTATCCACGCGCCCGTTCGGATGTAACCGTAGTTCGACGAACCGCGCACCCGCTTCGGGTTCGGTCATCGTGAACACGGCGTCCGATCCGTCCACCCCGATCCCGTTGTTTGACCACCGACGCATCTGGCAACCCTGGTGCGGACACCGCTCATCTCCACCACGAGGAGGTAGACCATGGCAGAGAACAAGAAGGACCCTGGACCTTCGGTCAAGGACGACGAGCTCTACGAGAAGCTGCGCGACGAGGGCAACTCGAAGGAGAAGTCCGCCCGGATCGCCAACGCCGCGGCCAACAGCTCACGGTCGGACGTCGGCAAGAGCGGCGGCAAGTCCGGGTCCTACGAGGACTGGACGGTCGAGGAGCTCAAGGACCGCGCCAAGGAACTCGACCTCTCGGGTTACTCCGACCTGAAGAAGGACGAGCTCATCGAGAAACTGCGGGACCACTGAGACCCGTCTGCCCGGAGAACAGCGAAGCCGCCGACCCAAGGGGTCGGCGGCTTCGTTGCGTAAAGGGACGGTGCCGGTCAGTGCGCCTCTCGGCAAACAGGCCGCTCGAAGCGGCAAAAGGGTGGGACCCGGGGCATTGAGTCCGTCACCGTCGCGGGGTACAACTACGACCCCGCTCGGGATATTCCGGCCCGTCCGACGTGACCTGCCCGACACCCACCGATGAGGCCGACCGGCCGGTCATCGGACCAGCCCGACCCGCTGGAACGCGGTCAACGCCGTCTCGCCGGTGTTCCACAGCCCGGTCACGTCACCGCGTGCCCGAGCAGCGGTCGCCGGATCCTGGAGCGCGAGCCCGTTGCGGAACGTCAGCACGTTGTATCCGACGTCGGCGGCCCGCAGCATCGGCCCGGTCGCCCGGCCGGCTCCCACGACGCGGTCGAGGCCCTCACCGACCACGTAGAACCGGAAGATCGGTCCGAGGTCGACGCCGTATTCGCGGAGTGTCGCGGTGACGATCGAATTTCCATGTGCGGCAATGGAGTCGACGATGAAGAAGAAATCCCGCGCATTCGCCGTCGTGGCCCGGGCGTCGGCGGTCGCATAGGCGAGGTCGACGGTGATGTGCGCGTTGTAACCGGCCATCGCGACCCGTTGGCCGGGGACGGCGCAATCATCGGCCATGTCGAAATAGTGCCGCCACTGGGGTGCGACGGGTCCGCCGCCGAATTTGCCTCGCACGGCGTCGAGGAACCGGTTGAGGAGTTCGAGGCTGATGACCGGGGCCCACCGCGGGGTCTGGAAGACGGGCGGGTTGTTCTGCAGCGGCATCACCGCGTCGCGTTCCACCGCAGCCAACCCGAGGGCGAACAATCCGCGCCGGTCGCGACGGTCGGTGAGGATGTCGACGATCCCGTACAGCTTGTCGACGTTTCGTCGCAGCTGCATGAGAGGGAGGTCCTTCGAATCCCGATCGTAGGTACTGAGTTCGACGATCCGCTCGCGGTCGGCAGGCCGGAGATCGGTGCCACATGTCTCGGCGGGTGCCGCCGTCGACGTTGCCGGCGTAGCCACGACGAGTGTTCCGATGAGGCCGAGGGCCAGCAGTGCCGCTGAGAATGCTCGCATGGGACCCGGTGATACCCATCTGCGCGCGGATCAACCCCTCCGACCGGGGTTGCCAGCGGCGTTCGTCAGGGCAGCAGACCGGCGCTGCGAGCGGTCACCACGGCTTCCAGCCGTGACGACGCCCCGAGCTTGCGCATCGCATCCTTCATGTAGCCCTTCACCGTGTACACGGTGACACCGAGGGTCTCCGCGATGCGGGCGTTCGAATAACCCAGTGCGGCAAGGGAGATCACGTCCTGCTCCCGGCCGGTCAGTTCCACCTGCGCCGTCGACGCCGGGCTCGCGGCGATCAGGGCCTCGGTGATCGACGCGAGTTCGTCGGCGAGCCGGGCGTCGTCGACCGTCTCGGCCAGCGACCGAAGCCGCGCGTAGGCCGCGGTCATCCGATCGCGCATCTCCACCTCGTCCTGGGCGGCGTGCTCGAGCCGGGCGCGGGACGCGACGATCTCGTGTTCGACGGTGCGGGCCTCCATCGCGAGGACGTCGAGCATCCGCCCGCCGATCGGGTCCGGGGTGTGCAGCGCGCCGTAGAGCACCGCCACGGGCGTCCGATCGACGATGACCGGAGCGGCCATCATGGCGCGCAACCCTTCCCGCTCGATGATCGTGTTGTAGCGATGGGTGATCCGCGGCGTGCGGAGGTAGTCGTCGACGACCATCGGCCGGTTCAGCGAGACGACCTTGCCGCCCAGCCCGTGCCCGACGTCGACCGACACCCCGTTCAACGCGCCCACGGTCGTACCGGCGAAATGCTGCAGACGCAGGTTCGACGGTCCGTTCAGGACACCCGCGAAGGCCAGTGGCACCCCACTGGACTTGCGCACCCGACGCAACGCCTCGGTGACGATCCCGCTCAGCGGCTCGGGCATCTCACCTCACTTCTCCCCCTCTTTCGAGGGTGTTCCTGGGGCCGGTCGCGGAGGACACTGTGACTCAGCTTACTCAGTACGGAGCGAGGTTCACGATGACACAGGCCACCACGACCCCCACCGACATGGTCGAACGATGGTTGGCAATCTACGGGGCGTCCGACGCCGATGCGGCGGCACTCCTCGTCGACGGGCACGATCCCGAGGCAATCGCCTTCACCGTGATCGAGGTCGAGCAGACCGACGATCAGCAGCCCGGCGGCGTACGTCCGGTCACCACCGACATCACCTACGGCGAACTGGCCGAGCGGTCCAAGAGACTCGCGGCGGCCCTTGCGGAGATGGGCATCGGTCGTGGCGACACGGTGGGCGTCCTCATGGGCAAGCGCGAGGAGCTCGTCGTCTCGCTCCTGGCCATCGCCCGTCTCGGCGCGATCTACATCCCGCTGTTCACCGCGTTCGCGACACCCGCGATCGAGATGCGGTTGCAGGCCGGCGCCGCGAAGGTCGTGATCACCGAGCCGAGTCAGGCGGACAAGCTCGCGGGCATCGACGGGATCACCACGGTGATAACCGGCGACCAGTTCGAAGAACTCATCGCTTCGCACGAGCCGGTCACCCAGTCGGTCGCGGTCGGCGGCGACGGCACCCTGATCCTGCTCTTCACCAGCGGCACCACCGGCGCGCCGAAGGGTGTGCCGGTCCCGGTCAAGGCGCTCGCCTCGTTCGTCGCCTACATGCACTTCGGCCTGGATGTCCGCGCCGACGACGTGTTCTGGAACGCCGCCGACCCCGGCTGGGCCTATGGCCTCTACTACGGCGTGCTCGGGCCGCTGGCCGCCGGCCGGCGCAACCTCCTGCTACACGCCGGCTTCACCCCCGAACTGACCGCGAAGATCCTCGGCGACCTCGGCGTCACCAACTTCGCCGCGGCACCGACCGTCTACCGGGCGCTCAGCAAGGACCCGCGCATCTCGGGCTTCTCGCTGCGCCGCGCGTCGTCGGCGGGCGAACCGCTGACCCCCGACGTCATCGACTGGGCGCTGCGGGCCATCAACACCGAGGTCCGCGACCACTACGGCCAGACCGAACACGGCATGTTCATCAACAACCACTGGCACGAGTCGGTCCACGAGACCCTCGTCCCGGGCTCGATGGGACAGCCGATGCCCGGCTTCGCCGCGGGGATCGTCGACGGTCAGATCGCCATCGACGTCCCGGCCAGCCCGCTGATGTGGTTCGAGGGTTACCTCGACGCTCCGGAGAAGACCAAGCAGCGCTTCTCGCCGGACGGGCGGTGGTACCTGACCGGTGACACCGGGCGAGTGGACGACGAGGGCCGCTATTTCTTCTCCGCACGCGACGACGACGTGATCATCATGGCCGGCTACCGGATCGGCCCGTTCGACGTCGAGAGCGTGCTGATCACTCATCCATCGGTCGTCGATGTCGCCGTCGTCGGGCGCCCCGACGAGCTCCGCGGCGAGGTCCTCGAGGCGTTCGTCGTCCTCGCGGACGGGGTCGAGGGCACCGATGCGCTCGAAGCCGAGCTCCAGCAGCTGGTCAAGACGCAGTTCGCCGCGCACGCCTACCCGCGCACCGTGCATTTCGTCGACGCCCTGCCCAAGACGCCGAGCGGCAAGATCCAGCGGTTCCTGCTGCGCCAGCGGTGAATGGCTGCCGTGGTGCGCCAACCTGGCGCGTAACGGCGCCACCGTGCGCGAACGATGAACCGACTGCGCGACCCGCAGCCGGGCCGCGCCAACAGCCGATCGCGTCGGGCAGACTCCGAGGACCTCGCCTGCCCCACGACGCGATCACCGGACGCGCAACCAGCGGGTCACACCCCTATCCGCTGGTTGCGCATCTCCGGTTCTGGCGAGATCAGTCCAGGAGCGCTCGTACCGAGTCGGGCGGCACGTCGCCGCTGTAGGTGACCGGGGCGTCGTACACGGTCCGCACGGGAACCACGCCGGTCCAGTCCGCCGACTCCCCACCCGGCCCGCCCGTCCGCGCCTTGGCGATCCACTGGCCGTCGACGATCGGCAGTCGCAGGGCCACCGTCGCTGCCAACTCTTTGCGCGTCGTCGGCCGGACCTCGGCCACCCTCCCCGGAATCAGCTTGTCGGACAACACTTCCAAAGCTACCTGGGCGTCGTCGGCGACTTCGAGGACTCCGCGTACGACCGCCGACCGATAGTTCGCCGAATGGTCGAAGAGGGTGTCGGCGACGACGAGCCCGTCCAGCGCGAACACCGTGAACGTCACCGGCGCACCCGCGGCGACGTGCCGGAGCGCACCCGCCCCGGTCGATCCGTGCAGCAGGATCGAGTCGCCGTCCCGGGCGAAGAGCATCGGCACCGACCATGGCAGACCGTCGACGACGGTGCTGAGGGTCCCCGCCTTGGTCTCGTCGAGCAGGGCGTCGAGCTGCTCGCGATCGGCTGCCCGATCGGGCTTGCGCGTCAACGACGCCAGCCGCGAAGTCGCGTCGGACGGGGTACTGCCGGTCGAAGTCATGCGGACATGGTCGCCCCCGAACGCGCCCGGCTCAACAGATTTGCTCGCCGGCGCCTCCGCCGAAGACTCCCCTTGCTGATATCCACCCACCAGGGCGGGCCTAGCCACATATCGACTTCCGGCTCGCTCTGCTGGGCGCATTCCACGCCGGGCCACCGGGACCCGGGGGAGCTCCCGATTCAACGAGGACCATAGCTGTCCTCCATCACTCATAGCGTGGTCCTCACACCAACCGAGAGGACACATCATGAGCACCTACACCTCCACCGAACTCAGCGTCGACGTCACCGGCGAGAAGCGCGACCTGCTCATCCTGCTGCAGGATCAGCGCAACATGCTCAAGATCACCGCACGCAACCTCTCCGACGACGATGCCCGCAAGCAGTCGACGGTCAGCACCCTCACGATCGGCGCGCTGATCAAGCATCTCGCGCACGGCGAGGAGAATGCGGCCCGCGTCGTCACCGAGCGGGACGAGAACGCCGAGTTCGACATGAGCCAGGCCATGACCGAGTACGAGATGACCGGCGACGAGACTCTCGCCGGCTGGCTGACCGCATACGACCGTGGGGCAGCCGAGTTCGACCGCGTGATCGCCGACGCCGAGAGCCTCGACGAGCTGATCCCTCAGCCCACGGCGCCGTGGCAGCCGGAACGCGAGTGGCTGTCGATTCGGACCATGATCATCCACCTCATCCGGGAGACCGCCCACCACTGCGGTCACGCCGACATCATCCGAGAGGCGCTCGACGGTCAGACCACGATGGGCGCCATCTCCGAAGGGCAGGAATGGGCCGAGCAGTGGGCCGACGCCGACTGGGCGAAGTGACGCCCGCGCGGTGAGCTACACCGGGCATTCGACGATCAGTCTCATCTCCGACCAATCCGCGGGCCCCCGGGCGCCGAAGACGTTGTGAGGCTGCCGGCCAGGCGCAGTCGACACCCCAACACAGATTGGATCGACGATGATCAAGCGAATTCCCCGTGTAGCAGGAGCGTTGACCGGACTGGTCCTCGCCGTCGGCGTGATGGCCGGTTGTTCCAGTGACGATTCGGACACCTCGAGTGAAACGACCGGCGCGGCAACCGAATCCAGCGCCATGATGAGCGAGAGCGCGATGGCCGATCCGGCCGCCAACCTCGTCGGGCCGGGTTGCGCCGCCTACGCCGAGGCCAATCCGTCGGGACCGGCATCGGTGAACGGGATGTCGACCGTGCCCGTTGCCACCGCGGCGGCCACCAACCCCGAGCTCACGACTCTGACGCAAGCACTTTCGGGTCAGCTGAACCCCGAGGTCAACCTCGTGAAGACCCTCAACGAGGGTGAGTACACCGTGTTCGCGCCGACCGACGACGCATTCGCGAAGCTGCCCCCGGAGACCGTCGAGCAGCTCAAGACCGACGCTGACCTGCTCAACAAGATCCTGACCTACCACGTGGTCGAGGGCCAGGCGACCCCCGACCAGATCGTCGGGGAGCACACCACTCTCGAAGGTCAGCAGGTCAACGTGACCGGATCGGGCGACAACCTGAAGGTCAATGAGGCCGGCGTGGTCTGCGGTGGCGTCACCACCTCGAACGCGCAGGTGTACCTCATCGACAGCGTGCTCATGCCCCCGGCCGGCATGTGATCTCTCCGTAAACACTGCGCGAGAGCGCTTTCCACGATTCTCACCGACGCGATCCGTCGGTGAGAATCGTGCTGCGTGACCCGGGTGCGATCCGTTCGCTTCGAACACGGAAGAGTCCGGACTCCGTGGGCGGGATGACGTACGGACGCACGGGACACCGCGCCAAACCCTGAACACGCACCGGTTCCCTGAGTGAGCAGTATCTTTTTCCTCGGGAACCGGTGCGTGCGTTCAGGTTCGAGCGGGTTGCGCATCCGTCTCGGACCGCACCCGGCTCTCGGTCAACGCCGACACCTGTATCGGCACCCCGGTCATGTTCGCCATCCCGGCAAGTCGCTCCAGGTCGGCCGGGTCGGACGAGGTGAGTGCGTTGACGTTCACGCCACCGGCACCCAGATCGTTCTGCGCAGCCGCGTTCGCCTGCGTCCAACCGCCGGAGCCGTTGTGTCCCCATCCATGCGGGATCGCGACGACGCCGGGCTTGATGTCCTCGGTGACGGTCACGGGCAACGAGATCCGACCGTGCCGGGACTCCACCGTCGCGAGGTCGCCTTCGGCCAGCCCGCGTGCCGTGGCATCGTCGGGGTGCATCCGGGCCGCGTGGGACCGTCCGCCGCGCAACAACATCGGCGCGTTGTGCTGCCAGCTGTTCTCCGACCGGATCTCGCGCATCCCGATGAGCCGCAACGGATACCCTGCGTCGTCAGCGACACCGAGTCGCTCGATCTCGGCCATCAACTCCGGTGCGGCCAACCGGATCCGGCCGTCGAGGTACGTGACGTTCTTGGCCAGCTGCCCGGGCGCGAGGTCGTCGGCGACCACGACACCGTGCGGGTGGTCCTCGACGAGACGGCGGTAGGTGAGTCCACCGCGTCGAAGGCCGAATCGGTCTCCTCCCAATCCCATTCGGATCACCAGGTCCGAGACCCGGCGCGGGGTGACCGGCCGGCCCACGCGTCGCGCCAGCTGGTTGCCGACGTGCAGCGAACGGATCAGCAGGCTCCCCGACGACAGGAAGCCGATCAGTTCGTTGATCACCGTCCACTCTTCTCGCGCCTCGCCCTGCGGTGGGATCACCGCCTCGGTGGCCTGCTTGAACGGAGTGGTGAACAGGGCCTGGAACGGGAGCAGGAAGTCCTCGCGTTCGTACATCGTGGTGGCCGGCAGGATGTAGTCGGCCCGGGCGTTGGTTTCGTTGCGGTAGATGTCCAGGGACACCATGAGGTCGAGTTCGTCGAGCGCCGAACGTAATTCGTCGCCGTTCGGAACCGACAGCACCGGATTGCCCGCGCTGACGAACAGCGCGCGCAGCTGCCCGCGGCCCGGGGTGGTGATCTCCTTGGCCATCAACGACGCCGGCGCGGTCCCGAGGACCTGCGGCAGGCTGCCGACGCGGCTCCGGCGCCCCGCCCAGCGAAAGCTCGAAAGCCGTTGCAGCGCGGCGACGCCCAGGCGCTGACCCGGAATCCCCAGATCACCGAACATCGACCCGCCCGGCACGTCCAGGTTGCCCGCGACGAGGTTCACCATGTCCAGCAGGGCGGTCGTCAGCGTGCCGGTGCGCCCCAGTGAGGTACCCACCCGTCCGTACACCGCGGCCCTCTCCGTACGGGCGAGCGAGCGGGCGACAGCGCGCACACGCTCCGGATCGATGCCCGTCCGGCCCGCGGTCACCTCCGGCGCGTAGGCCGCGACGAGCGTCTCGAGCTCCGCCACGCCGCGCGCCTGCCGCCGAAGCCGCTCACGGTCGGCGAGGTTCTCGTCGAACAGCACGTGCAACAGCGACAGCAGGAACAACGCATCGGTGTCGGGCGTGATCGGCAGCCAGTCGAACTCACGGGCGGTCTCGGTGTGGCGGGGATCGACCACGACGACGGACCCGCCGCGTGCGGTGATCGCGTTCAGTCCCTCACGGATACGCGGCGAACTCATCACGCTGCCATGCGACACGACCGGATTCGCCCCGATGATCACGAGGTAGTCGACGCGGTTGATGTCGGGAATCGGCGCGGTCAGCGGGTTGCCGTACAGGAAGTGGCTGGCGACGAAGCGGTTGTTCACGTCCTGGGATCCCGCCGAGTACACGTGCGGCGTGCCGAGGAGGTTCATGAAGATCGCGGTCCACAGCGTGTGTCCGGTCGAGAACGTCGCCGGGTTGCCGAAGTACCAGCCGATCGAGTCGCTGCCGGATTTCTGGTGCACCTCGACGAGCCGGCGGCCGATCTCCTCGAGCGCCGTGTCCCATGAGATCTGCTCGAACTCGCCGTCGGGGCGTCGTCGGAGGGGGTGCCGTAGACGATCGGGATCGTTGACGATCTCGGTGAACGCGATCCCCTTCGGACACGCGAAGCCCCGCGACAGCGGGTGCTCCTTGTCCGGCCGCAATGAGACCAGCCGATCGTCCTCGACGGTCGCGATCATGCCGCACAGCGGCTCACAGATTCGGCCGTAAGTGTGTTTTTCCATCGGCATCTTGCGTCCCCTGACCTCGCGCGATGACTGGCCGCAGGCGGGCAGGCCTACGGTTGGTGTGATTCCGTCACATCTGAAGACAAGTGTTGCATGATGACAGCACCTGAGGCATCCCCACCGAGGAGGTCCCCGTGACCGACAGCGAACCGAACGCCACACAGCCAACCGAGCGCGACGTGATCATCATCGGCGCCGGCTTGTCCGGCATCGACTGCGCCTATCGGCTGAAGGAGCAGAATCCCGACGCCGACTATCTGATCCTCGAACGCCGCGAACGCATGGGCGGGACGTGGGACCTGTTCCGGTACCCCGGCGTGCGGTCGGACAGCGACATCTACTCGCTGAGTTACCCGTTCGAGCCGTGGCGCAAGCCGCGGGCGCTGGCGCACGGAAACGACATCCGGGAGTACATCGAGGACACCGCCCACAAGTTCGCCATCGCCGAACACATCCGGTTCGGCGAGCACGTCCTGACCGCCGACTGGGACTCGGCGACCGACACCTGGACACTGGGAGTCGAGGTCGGTGAGGACCGGCGCCGCGAGACCCACCGCGCGAGATTCGTCATCTTCGCGACCGGTTACTACGACTACGACAACCCCTACACACCGCGGTTCGCCGGTGCCGATGACTTCACCGGCCAGATCGTGCACCCGCAGCACTGGCCCGAAGACCTCGACTACCGGGGCAAGCGCGTCGTGGTGATCGGCAGCGGTGCGACGGCAGTGAGTCTCATCCCGAGCCTCGCCGAGCAGGCCGAGCACGTCACGATGCTGCAGCGTTCGCCGTCGTACATCTTCTCGTCCAAGCAGAAGCAGTACCTGGCACCGCTCGTGCAGAAGTTGTTGCCACCGCAGGCGGCGCACAAGGTCATCCGCACCAGGTACGCGGCCCAGACGGCCGCGATCGTGCACCTGACCCACCGGTTCCCGAAGCTCGGACGCAAGATGATCCGGAGCAACGTCGTCGCGAACCTGCCCGAGGACTATCCGGTCGACCTGCACTTCAATCCGACGTACAACCCGTGGGACCAGCGGATGTGCATGGTCCCCGACGCCGACCTCTTCGCCGACATCACCGAGGGCAAGGTCGAGATGGTCACCGACCATATCGACCGGTTCGACGCCTCGGGGGTCACCCTCACCTCAGGCAAGCACCTCGACGCCGACATCATCGTCACCGCGACCGGACTGCAACTGCTCGGCTTCGGCGGTACCCGGCTCCGCGTCGACGGCGCCGAGGTGAAACCGCACGACCGCTTCGTCTTCAAGAGCTACCTCATCGAGGACGTCCCGAACCTCGCCTGGTCGGTCGGTTACACGAACGCCTCGTGGACCCTTCGCGCGGACATGACCGCTCGCGCCGTCGCCGACCTGATCAGGTACATGCGCACGAACGGCTACACCCATGCCTATCCGCATCTGGGTTCGGAGGTCATGGGTTCGCGGCCGCTGTGGGATCTCAAGGCGGGGTACGTCGAACGGTCCCCGGATGCACTGCCGAAGTCGGGCACCCGCGGTCACTGGCAGGTGCGGCACAACTACTACCGCGACGCCATCGACCACCGCATCAACAAGGTCGAGGAATCGATGGTGTTCGGCCGGGCCTGACCCGGCTCCGCGCGCGGGGCCCGGACTGGTGTCGGTGCCCCGCCGCGCGGCGTTACGGCGGTGTGGTCCAAACGGTCGAGATTTGCCGTCGACGACGTGAAAATGCTGGTCAAGCCTTGCTCCCCGTTCTGTGACGCGCCGATACTGGGCTCGGGTCGAACGATTGCCCGCCCGGGCAGGAGTGGACCAGTAGGAGCTGCGCGATGACCTATCCACCCGGTCCCCCGACCCACCCGTCGACCCCGTACGGCGCGATCCCGCCGCGGCCCGACGGTCGTCGCGCACTGACCCTCGTACTGAGCGCCGTCGTGGTCGTCCTCGCGCTCGTCCTCGCCGCGGGCATCGTCTTCGTCGTCAAGGCCCGCGACGGGGACATCTACGTCCCCGGCCTCACCCTGACCGCGGCGAACGACCCCGGGATCGATCCGTTCACCGATCCGGTCCTCGTGTCCGGGGCCGGCGACCTCCCGGCGAACGTGGCACTCACCGGTACCGCGGGCGCAGCCGACCTCGGTGGCCGCGCGGTCAACGGCACCGACGCCGGGTTGTATGCCGCGGGAGACACCGCCGCCTGCGACACCGCGGCACTCAGCAACCGGTTGCTCGCCGATCCCCCGGCGGCTCGCGCCTGGGCCGGCGTCTACGGCATCGGCACCGCCGACATCCCGCACTATCTGAACACCCTCTCCCCCGTGGTGTTGACCACCGACACCTGGGTGACCAACCACTCGTACACCTCCGGCCGAGCGGTCCCGTTCCAGTCCGTCCTGCAGCGTGGGACGGCGGTCTACGTCGACTCCGCCGGCGTCCCGCGCGCCATGTGCTCGTGCGGCAATCCGCTCGCCCCGCCGGCCGCCGCCCCGCTCGGCGGGTACCGGCTGGAGGGCCGGACGTGGGAGGGGTACAAGAGTCGATCGGTCACCCGCATCGCGTACAACAACCAGAACGTCACCGCGGTCGGCAAGTCGACGACCATCGTGCCCGCGCCGTCGGTCCCGGCTGCCCCCGGCACCCCGGTCGGCGATGCCCTCCAGTTGCTGAATTTCCTGACCGGACAGATCTTCTCGCAACCGCTCGGCGGACTGCTCGATCTGAGCCGCTTCCCGCCACCGTCAGGTCCGCTGCCCACCCCGGCCGCGCTGAACACGCCGTTCGAGGCGGACACCGAGGAGGACGCCGAGCACAACGGACTGATCGCGCCGGGCGATCCCGCGGCCGCCCCGGCCCTCGAGGAGCGGGCCGAGGAGCACGGCGGTCTGCCGGAAGGAGCACCGGACTCGGACTCGGCGGCTCCGGACTCCGCTGGACCGGACTCGTCCGAATCGGACTCCGCGGTCACGCCCGCCGCGCCGGGCAACCCGGGACCGGCCTCGGACGCGCCACCACCGGATGCATCGGTGCCCGCCTCCGACGCCCCGGTCCCCGAGGCGCCCGGGTACGAGGCGCCGGGTCCGGAGGCGCCCGAACCCGGGTCGGAGCCGGGCGTCCCCGGCGCGCCGGCACCGGGAGCCCCGGCCGAGGCCCCCGCGACGCCGACCTCGTTCAGCGGTTCGGGGGAGTTCATCGGCAGTTTCAGCTTCGACGACGCCGGGCTGTCGGTGGGCTGCACGGCCCCCGGCAGCGCTTCGGCGGGTACGGTCGCCCTCTCGTGCACCGACGGCGTGACGCGGTCGGTCGCCGGTTCGGCCCTACAGCGCACCTCGGTGTCCGGCTCCACCACCAGCACCGGGGTGTGGACGCTGACGCTGACGGCGGTCGGCGCGTCGAAGACGGTGACCGTCCGGTCGGCGAACTGGATCGTCGTACCGCCCGCCGCCCCGGCTCCCGAACCGTCTGCGCCGGGCCCCCTGACGACGGACCCGCCGGCGCCGGACCCCTCCACACATGCCGCGCCGCCCGCCAGAGAGGCCCCGGACGAGACGACCACCACGACCACCACGGAGAACTCACCCCCACCCGAGGCTCCCGCGGGCCCCTGACACCTGCGGTTTCACCCCTGATGTGAGCTGTCCAACAGCAGGCGCCGTGGGACGTCCGTACCATCGCGCGCATGTCTGCCCTCACGACGTCGACGCCGAGCCCCGCCCGTGACCTCCGTCCGGAGTCCGTTCGCAGACGCGTCCGACGGCGGGTGGCGAGCGTCGCGGTCGTGGCGACGATGGTGTCGCTGGTGATGCTCGCGCCGAGTGCGCAGGCCGATCGGATCATCAACGGTCACCTCGTCGGCGGCAAGATCGGCGAGGCCTACTCGTCGACGGGCGGCTTCTTCAAGTGGGGCGTCCCGACCGGCCCCGAACGCGCGGGAGCCAAGCGTGGCAGATTCCAGGTGTTCTCACGCGACACGTCGTTCTACTGGCACCCCGCCGCCGACGGCGGTACGGCACACCAGGTCGGCGGCGCGATCCGGAGCCGGTGGCAGAAGGCCGGGGCCGAGCGCGGTGCGCTGGGTTATCCGGTCAGCAACGAGTACCGGTCGGGCAGCGGACGGAGCAACGACTTCCAGGGCGGTGTGGTCACATGGTCGAAAACCGGTGGCGCGCAGATCGTCTGGGGCCAGATCCGGCGCAAGTGGGAGGAGACCGGCGGAGCGGGCGGGTACTTCGGGGTCCCGCTCGGCGGCGAGTACCGAACCGGCAACCGATTCGCCCAGGACTTCCTGAACGGCACCATCTTCTGGCCCTGACGGGCAGACCCGGGAACTGATGGGCGGATCCGCCACGGTTCACTAGGACGTCCAAGTATCGTCGACGGCATGGCTTCGCGACCTTCTTCCGCCAACACCATCGACGGCATCCTCCGCAGGTCCGCGGCGCGGCATCCCGACCGCACCGCGTTGGTCTTCGACGACCGTTCCTTCACCTATCGACAACTCGACGACGCGGTGTCCGCTGCCGCCGCCGGGCTGGTGGCCCGCGCACTGCAGCAGGGCGACCGGGTGGCGGCATACGGCACGAACTCGGACGCGTATGTCATCGGTTTCCTGGCGTGCTGCCGCGCGGGACTCGTCCACGTCCCGATCAACTACGCGCTGCGGGGTGAGGAACTCCGCTATCTCGTCGTGCAGTCCGGCGCACGTGCCGTCCTCGTCGACCCCGCCCTGTCCGAACGGATCGACGAGATCCGCGGCGATCTCGCCGAGGTCGAGGAGATCGTCCCACTGCGCGACGCCGACGATTCACTGCTCGAGACGGCGACCAGGCCGTCCGACCAGTTCACCTCGGTGGCCGACGGCGACGATCTCGCCCAGCTCCTCTACACCTCCGGAACCACCTCGAAGCCCAAGGGCGCCATGATGTCCCACGCGGCACTCATCAGCGAATACGTGTCGTCGGTGATCGCCCTCGACTTCACCGCGGACGACAACCCGCTGATCGCCATGCCGCTCTACCACTCGGCGGGGATGCACGTCTTCATGCTTCCGTACCTCTCCGTGGGCGCGACCGTCCGGCTGATGGCGACCCCGGACATCCCGGAGATCCTGCGTCGCGTCGAGGCGGACCGCATCGGGTCGCTGTTCCTCGCGCCTACCGTCTGGGTTCCGCTCGCCGGTCACCCGGACCTGGCGACCAGAGATCTGTCCTCGCTGCGCAAGGCCCAGTACGGCGCGTCGATCATGCCGGTGACCGTGCTGAACCGGCTCCGCGAGCAGTTCCCCGGCATGCAGTTCTACAACTGCTTCGGGCAGTCCGAGATCGGGCCGTTGGCAACGGTTCTGCGACCGGAGGAGCACGAGGACCGGCCGTCGTCGTGCGGCCGGCCGGTGTTCTTCGTCGAGACCCGGGTCGTCGACTCCGACGGCAACGACGTCGAACCCGGGGTTGCCGGCGAGATCCTCTATCGTTCGCCGCAACTGTGCCGCGGCTACTGGGAGAACCCGGCCGCCACCGAGGACGCGTTCCGTGACGGCTGGTTCCACTCCGGCGACCTCGTCACCCGCGACGCCGAGGGCTTCATCACGGTGGTCGACCGCATCAAGGACGTGATCAACACCGGCGGCATCCTGGTCGCCTCCCGCGAGGTGGAGGACGCGATCTACACCCACGAGGCGGTCTCGGAGGTGGCCGTCATCGGCGAGCCGGACGAGAAGTGGATCGAGGCCATCACCGCGGTCGTCGTGGTGCGGGACGGCCGGTCGGTGACCGAGCAGGAACTGATCGAGCACGTCCGCTCCCGGATCGCGCCGTTCAAGGTCCCGAAGAAGGTGCGGTTCGTCGACGAACTCCCCCGCAACCAGAGCGGCAAACTGCTCAAGCGGGAACTGCGCTCGCGGTGACGGACGCGCGGCGCGACGGACCTGACATCGTCAGAACCGTTGCGCCGCAGCCACTGCCGCGTCGATGTCGGCGTGCGCGGCCGCCGGTCCGAGTATCCGCCGCAGGTCTGCCGCCGTCGGCGCATCACCGGCGGCGACCATCGCCCGGAGCCGGGTGCCGAGGTCGGCCTGCGACGTGAGTCCCAGCTCGCCGAACCAGTTGCCGAGTAGATCGACGAGTGCGTCGCCGGTTGTCTCGTCGTCGGTGAACGGCAGACCGACGCTGGTGAAGCCGTCATCGGCGTCGTAGTCGGACCGCATCCACCGGCCGTCGAAGCCGTAGATGAACCCGATCCACATCCCCTCGGTGCGCTGCCGGTCGAGGTACGGCACGATCGCCGCTTCCCACCAGCCGGGCGCATCGGCGAGCAGGTCGGTCTCCTCCTCGCCGAAGTACGTCGCCCCCTCGCGGAAATACGTCTCGGAGTACTCATGGTCGTGCCCGACGAGCACCGCGCGGCCGGATCCGGCCGACACGACGTCGGCCCAGTTGCCTCCGCCGTCGTCGTAGTGCCACCCGTGAGCGGTCGCATGCGCCTCCTGCGCCCAGCGCTCACCCCGCACGGCCAGCAGTGCCGCATACGCAGCCCACCTCGGTTTCATCTCCGCCGGGGTCGGCAACCCGACCGTTCGCAACGCCATGCCGTGACACCTCTCTGCCGGGTTTGTCCGAACCAGGGTATGGCCGTGGCCGACGGTCCCGCTCCCGGCGCACCGAAAGGAACTGAGCGATAACGGAACAGGCGAGGAATCGACGACCGGCACCCGTTCGCAGTACGGTGTGGATCGTGACGCGATGGCACCGCAAGGTTCTGACACTGGCCGTGTGTGCGGCGGTCGCGATCGGCGGTTCCGGAGCGGCCGGGACCCTCGCCGCCGGCCCGGCGATCTCCTCGCCGTCGAACCTCGGCGACGTCGGCACGGTCGTCTCCGCCAGGCCGCTCGCCCCGCAGTTCTGGGTGCCCGGCTCCGCCGACGCCACCGTCCTGACCTATGTCACGACCGACGCTTTCGGCAAGAAGGCGCTCAGCACCGGGACCGTGTTCACCCCACGGGGGACGGCACCGCCGGGCGGTTGGCCGGTGATCTCGTGGGCCCACGGGACGTCGGGGATCGGCGACGACTGCGCCCCCTCGGTCCGGGGTCCGGGCCTGCCCGAGCGCGACCTGCCGTACCTCGCCAAGTGGATGCAGCAGGGCTACGCCATCGTGGCCAGCGACTACGCCGGCCTGGGCACCCCGGGTCTGCACGCCTACCTCGACGGCCGCACGACGGCTCACAACGTCGTCGACATGGTGCGAGCGGGCCGGGAGTTCTCTTCGACTCGACCTGTCGCACAACGGTTGTCGCGCTCCTGGGCGGCGGTCGGGCAGTCACAGGGCGGCGGCGCGGCCATCTACACCGCGCGCTACGCGACCGAGTTCGGCGGTGAAGAGCTCGACTACCGGGGTGCCGTCGGCACCGGCACGCCGGCCTACATCGAACGACTGGTCCAGATCGCGGGTCCGGGTGTCCCGCCGGTGGCGATCACCCCGGCGCTGACCGCTTACCTCAGCTACATCCTCGCCGGACTCCGATACGCACACCCCGAGCTCGGCATCGATCGCATCCCCACGCCGACCGGCCGGAAGTATGTGGCCCTCGCCGAGACCCGCTGCGTCGGCGAGTTCGAGGAGCAGCTCCGGGGCGTCTCGCTCGGCGACTACTTCACCGCCCCGCTGACCAGTCTGCCGAGATTCTCCGCGACCCTGGCGAATTACCTGGGCATGCCCGAAAAGGGTTTCGACAAGCCATTTTTCATGGGCCACGGCCTGTTCGACACCGACGTGCCGTATCCCACCACCGCGGCCTATGCGGCGACGCTGACCGCCAACCGCCAGCCGGTGACCTTCCGGACCTATCCGAGCGACCACAGCGGCACGCTGGTCCGGTCGCAAGCCGACACCATCCCCTTCCTCGGCCGGCTCTTCGGAAAGTAACCGCCGAGGGCGTTCGCGCACCCCGGTACCGGCGTGGCGTCATGCCGTGGCACGATGGGATCACCGGTTGAGCAGCTGCCGTCGTACATCTCCCGGGACGGGGCCGCAAGTCGGGCTGCCGCCGTCCCCCGTAGAGAGGGCCACCCGATGCAGGCAGAGAATCCTGATGCTGTGATCGTCGACGACAGTGGCCTGAGTGCCGGACGCGCGCTGATGTCGGTGGTGTCCGCAGCACATGAGCAACTGGTGATCCTGACCGTGGAGGGCAGCATCGACGTGCTCACCGCCCCGCAATTGTCCGACGCCGTGTCGCAGGCGCTGAGCGGACAACCCGACGGTCTGATCATCGACCTGACAACCACCGAGTTCCTGGCCTCCGCCGGGATGGCGGCGCTCGTCGCGGCACACGAGGCCATCGCACCCACCGGCATGTTCGGAGTCGTGGCCGCCGGACCGGCGACCGCCCGCCCCCTCACCATCATGGGCCTCGACCAGACGATGGTGCTCTACCCGACGCTGAACCATGCGATCACGGCCATGACCACCACAGAGGGGCTGGCCGACCGTCCGGCTGGTTAGTCACAGATGGTTCGGATCTCATCGGCTCACCGAGACCCCGGCGACTCGGACGGGACGGACGCGACCGGTCTCGCATTTTCGGTCACGGCCTCTCCCGAGTCCGCCTACCGCTTCCGGCAACAGTTCGCGCAGTGGCTGGACGCGACGATCAGCGTGGACGCCGAGCGACGCAGCGACATCGTCCTCGCGGTCTACGAGGCGGTCGCCAACGCGGCCGAGCACGCCTACGCCACCCCATCGCCCGGCACCCGGCCCGGTGCCATCGATGTCCGGGCGCGGAAGACGCGCGACGATTCCCTGGAGGTCATCGTCACCGACACGGGGCAGTGGAAGACAGATGCGTCGTCGTCGCCGTACCGCGGTCGCGGACTCGCCCTGATCTCGGCACTCTGCGACGCATCCGACGTCACCAGCGGACCGCACGGGACCTCGGTGACCCTGAGCTGGCGTCAACGACAGAGCGTCTGAGAACCGCCCGTGAGACGGGTGTCCCCCGGGCTGGGGACACAAGTACTTCTTGTCGGTTAACAACCGATGCCTGAGTCAGCCGGGCCGCCGACCTAGGGGTACGGTTCGGGCAAGGCTTCGTCGACGGGTCTGTTCAAGTGACCAAGTCTGTCGGCCGAGTCACATAACCTGAAGTCCGAAGGCGGGTTCGGGGCCGGCCGTCGAACAGCTCGGTGGAGCGTGCTCCCGATCCTGGCATCGCTGCACAATGCGCATGCACGTCAGCGCACGAGGAAGGGAGTCGAGATGACCGACTTCACCGTGGACTCGAACATCGACGACGCGTGGCGCACGTTCGCGTTGCACGTCGGAGATCGTCTGTCGCATCTCGAGCCGGGCGAGACCCTCACGATCCAGCAGGACCCCGCCATCCCGGAGGGTCCGCACGGGGCGATGCGATTCTCGGTCACCGGTTCGCGCCGGCTGCGCTGCACCATCGAGGACACCGACCTGCATCCCACGCCGGAGTACTTCGCCGAGCATCTCGACCTCCTCGCCGCCCTCGGGTGGCGACGTCTGCGCAACGGAACCCACATCTTCGAAGTCGGGCGGCGCCGCGTCGATCAGCTCGCGCACACGACGGTGCTGACGCTCCGGCAGGTCTGGGAGGTCGTGCACCCCGCGTTCCTGGACCATTCGCCTGCCGCGCGCCCCGAACCCCAGATCGAGGTCGCGGTCCAGCCGTTCGACGCCGACCATCTGCGGGCCTTGCTCGTCGGCTCGCTCGAGGACCTCACCGGCTGCCGTATCCAGACCGACGCCGACGGCGACATCGCCCTGCCCACCAAGCCCGTCTCGTCGTGGCTGAGTCCGCGCAGCGACGCACCCCGCTTCGAGTTCTTCGCGCGCCTCGCCGGTGACATCACCGACCGCCGGCGCGCCGCCGACATCGTCGCCGCCCAGCCGACCATGGGGTCGGCGGTACGTGTGCATCTCCTCGAGGACGAGGTCTTCGCGACGCTGACCGTCGAGTGCGCCGTATTCCATCCGCACAACCTGAGCTCGGCGCTGGCCGAGTGGTTCACGTTCCTGGCCGACTGCGCCCCGTCGGTCATCGCCAAGGTCGGTGAGGACGCACCACTGACCGCGAGGAACGACGGCCGTTTCCCCGACGCTCTGCAGACACTGCTCGAACTCGACCCCGACGGCCGCTCGCTGTCCGCCCGCGAGGTCGCCAAGATCTGCCGGTACAGCCAGGCCGACATCCTCTCGTACATCAACACCAGCGAGGAGCAGCACCTCACCTGGCGGCGGTCGGCGGTCGACGCGGCCGCCGCGTCGGACCCGGCCGAGGCCGACGCGTGCCGCCATGAAGCCGAAGCCTGGAAGGCGACCACGCACAACCTGCGGGCGGCGCTGCGCGTCGTCGTGCTGTCCGACGACGACGCCGCGGATCGCAGCTCACCGGCCAAGTGACTCAGGCAAATCGGTACCGGCAACACCTCTGCACGTAGTCTGCGCGGACGATTTTCGACGCGGAGCATCGCACCGCGGCCAGATGAGGCGTTCAATCGGTTAGGCAACCCTCAGCGGTTCCAGTCATCGATCGGAGCCCTCACATGGCCATCACCACGGATCGCGGCGCACTCACGATCACCTTTCCCGAACTGGGTCGCGACGCGCGGTTGCACGTCACGTTTCAGCGGGCTCTGCGCACCCCGGACCCGGTCGGACGGCCCGGCGCGGTCGGCGGCCATGGCGCCCTCCGCCTCGCTCAGGGTTCACCCGACGGCGACGCGCACGCGACCATCCCGATGTGGCAGTCGGAGGCCACCTGGCTCGACTTCTCCTCGCCGCACCTGCACCCGTTCCTGGTGATGATCGGCGTCGACGGTGTCAACGTCGTCAGCGGTAGTGCGTTCACGGGCGTGCCGGACTTCGACGCCGGCGACTACCTCGAGGTGCCCACGCAACCGTCCCTCGCCTCGTATCGGAGCCTTGCCGGCGACAACCGTCAGTTCGTCGCACCGTCGACGCACGCCGTCGGAAGCGCCGCCGGGACGCTCGTGCAATTGACGGTCATCCCGATGCGCGCCGAAGCGTGGGCCAGACGCCGCCGTCATCTGCCGTCGGCGTCGGGGACCTGTGTGCTCTGCGACATGTCGCGAGCCGGGCAGTCCGGTGCGCATCCCCGGCTCCCCGCGCCGCGCGTGATGGGTCCGCTGGAGTCCGCGGACACCTGGCATCCGACGATGTTCGACGCCGCCGCGGTCCGCATCGTCAACTCGATCACGTGGAAATCGCTCACCGGGGAACCGGTACCCCACGTGGCGCTGACGAGCACCGACTACGCCGACCACGATCTCCCGTGGGACCCGGTCTACGACGAGACGGTCGAGCACTCCGCCCCCCTGTAGTTCTGTTGCGGGTGTCGCCACGGGTGTCTGCGCGGCGTCGTACTATTCGGATCCGGTCCGCGTACGTCCCGCCCACGAGGAGCCTGCATGTCCCCCGATTTCGACGCCGACCTCGAGGCGGCCTGGCGGGACTTCGCCGACACTCTCGCGGTTCGGGTGCCACGTCTCCTGCCGGGTCAGACGCTGTCGATCGTCGAGGCGGCCGCCGGAGGATGGCGACGACGGATGACCTTCGCGGTGGCCGGGAGTCCCGAGTCGGCGGACCGCCTGCGCTGCACCATCTCGGCGGGGGACCTCACCTGGACCGACAAGGACCGGTGGATGCGCCAGGCCACCTACATCGTCGATCGTGGCTGGTGCCGGCTCGAGGGTCGCAGCGCCTTCTGCTTCGAAGCCGATGCCGGTCGGTCCGGCGACCTCGCCGGCGCCGCCGTGCGGGCGTTGCGCGAGGTGTGGGGTGTCATCCACCCGTCGTTCGTGAGCATCGGCGACCCGTCCTTCGCCCGACACCACTCCCCGGCTGACGGTCTCGACACCGACGACGCCGACGAGACCGACGCCGGCCGGCCGACCGACTCGGATCGAGCCGGCAGCACGGACGCCGACACCCTGCGCTTCACCGCCCCGGCCCGTTTCCTCGACGCCCCCGTCGAGGGCGGGGTGGTGCCGCAGTCGAAAGACCATCTCGTGGAACTGGCCCGCGCCGCGATGAGCGCGGCCGGACGTCCCGCCGTGGTGAGCCCACGCAAGGCCATCTTCCTGCGGTCGACGGGTACCTCACTGCTACGGCCGACCCGAGACGCCCGCTCCCTCGAGATCGTGACCATCCTCAGCTCGTCGGTGCCCGCACCCTCACTGCTCGGGATGGTCGTCGCCGAGTTCTCGCCGCGGTGGCCCGAAGTCGCGCTGGTCGTACGCAACGGGCTCGTCTTCGCCCAGCGCAGCATCGACGTCGCGGTCTTCAGTCCCGCCAATCTCGATGCCGCACTTCGACGCTGGGACGACTTCGCCCGGTCGGCACGTGGGGAGATGATCCGACGCCTCGAGAGCGGCCCCAAACTGGAGCACCGCCGTCGCGGCGACCGCCTTCCCGTGGCGCTGCAGGGGCTCCTCCGGGTCAACCAGAAGCTCGACAACAAGCTCTCCCCGACGACCGTGCTGGCGATGTGCCGTCAGGACCGTGAGCGGGTCCACGAGTTCTTCGACATCTGCGCCGCCGAGATGCGTGAGTGGATGGACAACCTCACGACTGCCCGAAAGGCTGAACTCGGCGACGAGGAGATCGCCCTGTGCGAGGCCGAACACCAGGCCTACGCCCGCGTCGCCCGGTTGCTCCTCACCGCGATGGACCTCGCCGGCGGGTCGTCACCCGGTCCCTCGCCGGGGGCGTGATCCCGGGGCGGGCGGAGGATTTCCGACTGCCGCGCCACCCCCCAACTGAAGTCGCATGCGACGTCAATCAGGCCGCGCGACTTCGATCGAAGTCGCGCCGACGGATCGATATCGCATGCGACGTCACTCGGCAGCGGAGTAACTGGTCTCGGCCCAGGCGGGGTTCTCAATCAGTGGGACCGTACGACAGGTGCACGACGCCGTTGTCGAACACGTCGGTGCCGACGAGCGTGAGCGGCAGGTCGGCCAGACCGTCGAACAGCCGGGCACCGTTGCCGAGGACCACCGGATAGACCAGCAGGTGCAACTCGTCGATCAGCTTGTCGCGCAGCAGCGCTCGCACGAGGGTGCCGCTGCCGCTGATGTAGAGGTCACGGTCCTTCTTGAGGTCGCGGATCCGGTCGGCGTCGTAGGCCCCGATGACCTGGGAGTTCTGCCACCCGGTCGCTTCGTCGAGGGTCGAGGACACCACGTACTTGGTGGTGTCGTTGAAGAACGGGGCGCCGGGATCGTCGTCGACGGACCGGTCCGACCATGCCGGGCCGAACATCTCGAAGGTGTTGCGTCCGAGCAGGATTCCGGTGCAGTCGTTCATGAACGAACTGAGCGTCTCGCCGAGCGCGTCGGGGAAACCGTACGGCATCGTGAAACTCGGATCCTCGTAGCTGCCGTCGAGGGTGATGAACTCGTGGACGTGGATCTTTCCCATTGCGCTGCCTCTCGTCACTTCGGTGAACGTCACGATGTCAGACCGTGGGGCGGCGGGAAAGTCATCGGCGTCGAGAGTCTCGTGACTTCTGTCGGGACCCTTCGAGGCTCGTCGCTTACGCTCCTCGCACCTCAGGGAGCGGGATTTCGCCCTCCGTCTGGTAACTCTGGACCCACACATCGGCGATCGAAGGAGATCCATGGACGTCGCAGGCAAGGTTGCCATCGTCACGGGTGGCGGTGGAGGTATCGGCGCGGCCATCGCGCATGCCCTGGTCGATGCGGGCGCGCGGGTCGTCGTCACGGATCTTGACGAGTCCGGTGCCCGGGCCGTCGCCGAGGAGCTGGGCGATTCGGCGGCCGCGCTCGCCGGCGATGCCTCGTCCGACGGCCACATTGATGCCGCGGTCCGCTTGGCGGAGAACACCTTCGGTCCGGTCGACCTCTACTTCGCCAACGCCGGGGTCGGACTGGGCCGCGGTGTCGACACCGAGGAGGACGTGTGGGATCTCGCCTTCGACGTCAACCTCCGCGCCCACATCCGGGCGGCTCGACGCCTGATCCCGGGCTGGGTGGAACGAGGCAGCGGTTACTTCGTCAGCACGGCGTCGGCCGCGGGTCTGCTCACCCAGATCGGCAACGCGCCGTACTCGGTCACCAAACATGCCGCGGTCGGCTTCGCGGAATGGCTCAACATCACCCACGGCGACGACGGGGTCCGCGTCAGTTGCCTCTGCCCGATGGGTGTCGACACCAAACTGCTACGGCCCGAGGGTGATTCCGCCACCGCCGAGCAGCGGTTGATGCAGCGGGCGGTGGAGAGCGCCGGCGCGGTGCTCACCCCCGGGACGGTGGCCGCGATCGTGCTGGAGGCCGTCGCCGACGAGCGCTTCCTCATCCTCCCGCACCCGGAGGTCCTCGACATGTACCGCCAGAAGGGCGCCGACTACGACCGGTGGCTGCGCGGGATGCGCCGCTACCAGACGAGCTTGCGATGACCCTCTGCGTTCGACAACCATCGTCGTATCAGGTCCCAGGTGCCGACAGCGCCCAGCAGGAGCGAGCTGACGAGCAGACCCGAGCCCGCACCGATGCTGCCCCAGGTGCCCGCCAGCACGAGGGTGACCGGAAAGGTGATGACGAACACCACCGTGTTGCATCGCAGAATCGTCTTGGTGTCCAACTCCGCCCGGAGTACTGACATCCAGATCGAATACGGGACGCGCAGGACCGAGGCGGCCGCGAGCAGGCACAACGACGTCGTGAACTCCGAGCCCGAGTAGGCCGGGCCGAAGATCTTCCCGACGAGCGGCGAGGCTGCGATCAGAACCCCTGCTCCGACGACGACCAGACATTGCGAGATGGCCCAGATTCGACGGATCTGCCCGGCCAGTGCTGCCGGATCGCGCGCGAGATGCGCGGTGAGGGCTGCTCCGATGCCATCCGGCACGAAGTCGAGCACCTGTGCCACCGCGAGCGCCAACGCCAGAGTCGCACCCGCGACCGGTCCGGCGACGAGCGTGGTGAGGAACGGCAGCACGAGGATGAGTCCGAACGAGGTCGCGCTTCCGATGCCATCGCGAAGAGCGAACATGGGCATCTGGCCGCGATCCACCACCACGACACGGTGCGGGCTCGTGCGGTTCTCGGGGCGCCGCAAAATCCGCGGCACGAGGACGACGAACACCACGCACGCCCCGAGCAGGGCGGGCACGATCGTGGCCCACACCGCAGCGAGCGCCACGACACTCGCCAACACGCAGACGAGGGCCACTTTCAAAACCACGGCGGCCACATTGACGATCGGAAGCCAGCGCGAGGCGTGCAGTCCGATCAGAGCGGCGTCCTTGAGTACGAACAGCGCCATGACGACGGACCCGCAGGCCACCAGCACGACGGTCGCCACCCGGTTCTCGAGCATGTCGCCCGCGATCATCCCGCCCATCACGCCGAAGACGGCGGCCGAGCCGATGGTGATGAGCAGGCCCTCGAGCAACCGTTCGCGACGTGGGCAGTCGGGCGTCGACAGCATCGCCTTGTAGGCACTTCCCACCCCGTACGCGGTGATGGTGCCGACCGTCGTGACAAGTGACAACAGCGCGGTCTGGATGCCGAGCGCATGTGGAGGGATGACCCTGGCCGAGACCACCCAGAAGAGCATTCCCGCCCCAGCCGTGACGAAGAAGCTCGCCACCACGGCGACGGAGTCCACCGTCATCGCCCTCGAGCCGAGCATCACCGGCCTGCTCACGATGCTCATGTCCGAGGACTCAACTCGCGCAACGCGCTTCGCGCCTCGGTCAGCATCGCGAAGAGGTAGCCCAGACCTGCTGCGACGACGGTCCCGGCGAGAACGGTGCAGCGTCCGAGACCTCCGGGATCCGTCCTGCGCTGCTCGACCGTCACACCGTCGCGGAGGTAACGCATGATGGCCGCCGGGACCGTCCTGGTGAGATACGAACGCTCCGAGCTCGTGGCGTCCGCCGCCCCGACGAGGCCACTGATCTGTCTCTTGGACACGCCCTCGCCGAACGACCGCCGCAAGACGTACCGGACGTGTGTCCTGTTCCGGCTGACATGGTGTCGCACACGGACATCCGGGTCGAAGATGATCCTCGCAGCCGGGTCAGAACGGGCGATCCGGATGCACAACTCGGTCTCTTCGCAGCCCACCGGAAGCGTGCCCACCCGTCCGAGGTCGGTGTCGAATCCCCCGACCTCGAGCAAGGTCCGGCGACGGAACGCCATGTTGCACCCCATCAGGTTGCGGACCGGCGCCGGCGCGGTCGGCAAACCCGCGTAACTGCATCCCACTGTCCAGTCGCATTCCCGGGGAAACCAACGGGGTCGGTCGCCGGGCCACACCGGCTCCGCGTATCCGCCCACCGCCGAAACATCCGAATCGGTGAACTGCCCGGAAAGTCGCCGGCGCCAGCCGGGTTCGACGACGGCATCGTCATCGACGAACCCGACGATCTGACCGGAGGCGAGACGGGTGCCGCAGTTGCGGGCACCGGAGAGACCGCGCTTCTCGTCGTTGGCCACCACCCAGATCAGCGGCTTGAGCGACGAGGCGAATTCACGCCTCGCCAGGTCGAACAGCTCATCATTGTGGTCGATCACCACGATCAGTTCATCGTCATCGGTCAGTTCGCGTTCGGCGGCGTCGACCGATCGGATCAGGTCAGCCCATCGGTCGGTGGTGTAGGCACAGATCACCACCGACAACTTGCCGATGTCACTATTTCCCATCAGTCCTCTTCAGTTCCGGTCGAAGTCTACACTCGTGCAACGTCATTCCTCGTACGACCACACGGCAGCCCAGTCGACGAGAACCCGGCCGCGGTTGTTCCCGTCGCCTCGGGTCTCGGTCTGCAGTTGCCAGCGCATCGGTGTCGTCGGGACCCACTGCGTGCTGTCCAGGACCACGGTGTCGTCGAGCAGGTACCGCACACGCCCCGGCGACCATTCGATGGTGTAGGTGTGCCAGTCGGTGAAGCGCGCCCCGATGTCCCGGGACGGGATCTTGCACCCGTCGCAGGAACCCTCGCCCGCGAAATGCTGCCATCCACCAACGGTTCTCGACAGCCAGCCTTCGGGAAAGTCGAGTTCGCCGTCCCGCGGCCACTGTTCCGATTGCGGCCACAGGAGCCATGCGACGTAGTACTCGTCGAGGTCTGGTGTGTCGACCCGCATCCGGACCGAGTAACGCCCGTAGGTCTGGTATTGGCTACCGGTGTCGAGTATCGGTGATGCACTCGCCCCCGCCGGAACCCCGTCGACGTTGTGCAGATCGAAGACGAGGTACCCGTTGTCCACACTCAGTACCTCGTCCGCTCGATACGGCCGACGGTCGAAGGTGTCCGGGAAACACCGCGGATAGGTCAACCACTGCTGACCTTCCGCGCCGGTGTACACGACGTCGTACGGGGAGCACTCGTTGGCCCAACTGCCCACCGGCGCATCACGATCGAAATCGTCGAAGAACACCTGCTTCCAGCCGGGGAGGTCTCCGCGAGGAAACCCCCGCGCCGGTGTCATCCCACATCCGACGATCGGGGCGAGGAGAACCACCGTCAGCAGTTGCAGGAATGTACGGAACCAACCACCTCGCGCACGCGTCATATCCGGCCCACCATGGAGAGCAGGGCGGAAGCGCAGGCGATCGCCGTGGTCGTGATCGCCACGACGGTGAGGACCTGTGACACGCGATCGGTGGACACCGCTCCCCATGGAGGGACCCGATGCTCGCGCCGAACGGCGGCGGCTACGAAAAGAGCTGCGGCCGTGACGAACAGTAGGACGGTCGCGATCACGGCGCGGCCTCCAGATCGATGTCGGGAGCCCCCAGGCGCTTCAGCACGTGGACCTCTCCGTCGTCGTAGGCGGAGACGAAACCGTCCCGTTGCACCATCAGCGCGAGTTGTCGGGCGACCTCGTCCGGGCTGATCCCGTACCGGTACTGCAACAGCTTCTCGTCCTCCTCGGATACCAGCAGATAGTCGATGTCCTCAGCCGCAGTGCATTCCGCCAACTCGCGCTGTTCGGCGATGCACGAGGCCCCGATGTCGTAGGCCCGCGGCAGTCCGATCGTCGAGCCCTGCCCCCAATAGGCGATCGCGGAAGACGGCGCCTGGGCCACCAGCTCGTCGGAAACCCGCACGGTGGCCGGCCGCGAATACTCGAACGAGGTGTTGAGCGCGCGATTGGAGACCCCCAACACCGCGACCACGAGAGTGAGTGCGACCGCACTGATCGCGAACACGGTGGCGGGCATGCGCGCGGAACCTCGGATTCGACGCGCCGCACCGACCACGGCGAGCGCGGCCAGTGCGGCCAGCGCGGGTGACGCATACAGAAAGCACCGTACGAGCACCTCGCCGCCGTAGCTCTGCACCACGACGAGTGCGAACGGGACCAGGGACAGGACGGCGAGGGGTGATCGGAATCGGCTCTTGCCGAGACGGAACCAGCCGATTGTGGCCACCAGGAGGAGCAGGGCGGTGCCACCGATCCTGAGGTACTGCATCCGACCGTAGACCGGATCCCCGGTGATTCTGTCAGACAGCCCGGAGCTGACACTCGCGGTGACGTCGCCGATCTCGGTCAGGATCTGATCGAGGTGCCCCAGCCAATACCCGCTCGCACCGAAGGTGAACCACGCACTGAACAGGAGCAGCCCGGCCAGCCAGAGCAGTTTGTGTCGTGTGGACCCGACGAGGGCGAGCCCCGCCAGGGCGGCAATGGTCACCATCGGGGTCAACTGGTGACTGACCACCATCGCGGCGACGAGGACGATCACAACTCCCTCGACCGCGTATGAGAATCCACGTCCACGACCACGTGGTCGTCCTGGCACGCGTCGCCATACGCGCCAGAAGCCGACGGGCGGGAGGGGTGAGACCCTCAGCTGCCAGATCAGCACAGCCACGATCGTCACGTACAACTGCATCGCGAGCGCCTGGGGCGCAAAGTAATCCTGCTGATACCAGTTGAAGAGAATGTAGATGGTGATGGTCCCCCATCCGACGCGCGCGCTTCCGGACACGCTGTGTCCGAGTGCGTACAGGGGGAACATCAGCAGAGTTCCGAAGATCAGCGACGCGCTGGTGAGGAAGACCGTGCTGTCGTCGAGCCCACCCGTCCTCATCACATGCGCCGCGCCCGCGAAGAAGCCACTCCAGCTGATCCGGCCGTCGACCGCGGGCGGCAGCGCGCCGAGCTCGGAGTACCAATCGGTGAGGAACCGGTGCACGTAGGCGGTCGGGAAAGGCGGTGTGCCACTGGACCATGCGACCGGCATGCTCATGTAGACGATGAGCATCACGTTGGTCGCGGCGAGACCCGTCCGGTGCAGTCGGCGTCGACGATACTCCCGGAACAGGGCGACGCAGAGCGCAGCCAATCCGATGAAGTAGGTGATCCCGAGAATCGGTACGAGCCCGTACACACCTGCCTGCTCGGGATGCAGTCGGGCGACGGCGATCAGGAAGAGGACGAAGGCGGCCACCAGCAGTGCCGCGGTGACCCGATCGAACGTCCGGACCGACGTGATCACCGCCGACGCCGCCGCTCCCGCGCCAGCGCGCAGGTCGGACGACGGATGCGGGCATCGCGCTCTGATGAGTACCCCGGTTGCGACGGCAGCGATCACGAGGATGACTCCCTGCGCGAGCAGCGGATGCCAGAAGCCGGCGAGGAGGGAGGCCAGCCCGATGATGGCGGTGGTGCTCAACGACAGGGCGATGGCGACGCTCGGCAGAAGTCCGTTGCGCGGCCACCCGAACAGCCCCGCGATCGGTAGCCCGGGGAGAACCAGGGTCACACTCACCACCGCCACGGCGCGGAGCCCCTCGGGCAGGAGCGGAGCCACCCCGGACGCCGTCAGAACGCACATCAGCGTCGAGACCGCGATCACCGTCATCGACAGGAGGGCGACGACGGCCGGTGCACGGTCAGGCACCGAGTGCGCAGTCGGCGGGCTCGGTAGCGCCCTCGCGATCGCGACCTCGAGTCGGTGAACCACGTCTATCCGTCCGTGGCCCGCCCCGAACCGATGGCGGGACGGTAGAAGGATGTCACCGCGGAGACGACCCGGTCGAGATCCGCTTCGCTCATGTACGAGTGCAGCGGAAGGGTCAGAACACGGTCGGCAGCGGCCTGGGTCACGGACAGGTCACCGCGTCGGCTGTTCCGGTAGTAACTGAACTCATGCGCACCCTGGAAGTGAATTCCGGTGGCGACTCCTGCGGACTTGAGGTGTTCGACCAACTGGGCGCGTTCGGCGCGACCGCCGGTCCTGATCACATAGATGTACGGTGCTATGTCAGCCCAGTCCGTGTCGAACAGCTCGAGCTCGGGGATGTCGGCGAATGCCGAATCATAGAACCGACAGTAGCGTTGGCGGTTAGCGATGAATTCGTCGACCCTGGCCAGTTGCGACAGACCGATCGCAGCGGGAACCGAGCCGAGGTGGCACCGGTAACCCTGCCGGACGACGTCGAAGTCCCAGTTGCGCTGGTTCCGATATCGCGCGTCGGTGTCGGAGTCGATGCCGAGATGCCGAAGTTCCCGAAGCACCTGCAGATCAGCGGGATCGGAGGTGACGATCGCCCCACCCTCGAGCGTCGTGATCATTTTCACCGGTCCGAAGCTGAAACATGTGATGTCACCGTGTGATCCGACGCGGCGTCCAGCCCGGACGCTGCCGAAGGCGTGGGCGGCGTCCTCGATCACCCGCAACCCGTGCTCGCGCGCGATGGCCATGAGCTCGTCGAGATCGCACGGGAAGCCGAGATAGTCGACCACCAGAATCGCCTTGGTGCGAGGCGTGATCAGCTCGCGCACACGCTGCGGGTCGATGTTGAGGTACCGCGGTTCGACGTCACAGAAGACGACCTCAGCCCCGGTTCGTGTCAACGCCTGATGACCCGCGACGTAGGTGAACGACGGGCAGATCACTTCATCGGACGGGCCGAGTCCGATCAGCCGGGCCGCCAGATGAAGCGCTTCGGTACACGAATTCGTCGACACGACAGTTCTTTCGGATGCGCCGAGGTAGGTTCCGACCTCCTCCTCGAACTGCTTGCTGAGTGCACCCATGCCCAGCCATCCGGCCGCGAGGGCATCGACTGCAGCCTGCTGGACATCCTCGCCCAGGTAGGGGCGGTAGACGGGCACCGTCGAGGTGGCTCGTTCCATCGAGGTCGTCATGACCAGCACCTCCACGGCGCCTCTCCGCGATCCCAGAGATCATTGAGGAAGACCTTGTCCCAGATGGTGTCCATCCCGCGCCAGAATCCGTCGTGCTGGTATGCCGACAGCTGCCCCTCAGCGGACAGGGTCTCCAGCGGCTCCTTCTCCAGCAGGGTGGCGTCGCCGGCGATGTAGTCGAGGATCTTCGGCGACGAGACGAAGAACCCGCCGTTGATCCAGCCGCTGCTGCCTTCCGGCTTCTCGACGAATCTGGTCTGCGGCGACGAGACGTCGAGCGTGCCGAACCGCCCGGGTGGTTGCACGGCCGTCACCGTCGCGATGCTGCCCGACATCTCGTGGTGCGCCAACACCTTTCGGATGTCGATGTCGGCGACACCGTCACCGTAAGTGAACGAGAAGGTCTCGTTGCCGATGTGTTCGCGAGCGCGCAGGAGGCGGCCGCCGGTCATCGTGTCCAGACCGGTGTCGAGGAGGGTGACGCGCCACGGCACACCGTTCGACGAGTGGTTCTCGATCGCGCCGGTGCCCAGATCCACGGTGACATCGCTGGCGTGCAGGAAGTAGTTGGCGAAGAACTCTTTGATCATGTAGCCCTTGTAGCCCAGCAGCACAACGAAATCCGTGACGCCGGCGGCCGCGTAGATCTGCATGATGTGCCAGATGATCGGGCGTCCGCCGATCTCGACCATGGGTTTCGGCCGGTCGACGGACTCCTCACTGATCCGGGTGCCTCTGCCTCCGGCGAGGATCACCGCTTTCATGACCGATCACCCGTCCATCGCAGATCGGCGTCGAGCACGTCGGCGTCGAGGAGCTCGCGCAGGACTCGCAGCCGGACGAAGTCGTTTCCGTTGAACCGGTCCGCGCTCAGGCCCGCGTCGACGTAGGCGGCGTGGATCTCCGCGATGCCGGTGGCCAGGGTCCACTGCGGCGCATAGCCCGGTAGCGACGTCTCGATCTTGGTGAAGTCGACGACGTAGTTCCGGATGTCGACGACGACGTCGTCGGCGAAGGCCACCTCGCACTCGGGCACGATGTCGGCGACCATCTTCGCGACATCCCGGATCTGATGGTTGTCGCTGTTGCGACCGACGTTGAACACCTCGTTGTGCACGGTCGCCGGTGGCGCCTGCAGGACCGTGACGATCGCGTGCGAGATGTCGCGGACATGGACGAGCGGTCGCCAGGCGGCGCCATTGCTCATCAACAGCACCTTTCCGGACGTGACCGCATGCCCGACGAGGTTGTTCACCACGACATCCGTGCGGAGGCGACGGGAGATCCCGTACGCGGTGGCGTTCCGGAGAAAGGTGGGGCAGAAGGCGTCGTCGGCCAGCTCGCTGATCGCTTGTTCGGCGCGGACTTTGGATTCGCCGTACGGAGTGACGGCCTCCATCTCGGCATCCTCGGTGAGCGCACCCTCCGCGCCCGCCCCGTAGAGGCTGCACGACGACGAGAAGACGAAGCGGGCAACGCCGGCCGCCTTCGCGGCTCGGGCGATGCCCACGCTGGCATCGAGATTGATGTCGTAGGTGAGCTCCGGGTTCAGCTCGCTGACCGGATCATTGGACAGTGCCGCCAGGTGTACGACGGCGTCGAACCCCGCCAGATGACGCTGCTCGACGTCACGGATGTCCATGTCGAGCGTGGGTACGCGCAGCGGTTCCGTGCGGAAGTCGCGGTCCCGATAGTAATCGGTGTCGAGCCCGACGACGTCGTGTCCGGCGTCGACGAGCATGGGGACCAACTCGGCTCCGATGTATCCGAGATGTCCGGTGACGAGAACCCTCATCCCCGTCCTCCTGTTCGTTGGCTGTCGAGGTGCCGACTGGGCACCTTGCTGAATACCGGGGCGATCCCGGCGTAGATGTGTCTGATCTGTTCCGTCATGCGGACTTCGCTGAAGTCATCCGCTACGGCGAAAGCTCTGTGCGCGAGCCGATTCCATGACGTCCGATTGGTCAGCACGTCGTTGATCCGGTCGGCACGGTCGTCTGCCTGCGGGTCGATGGCGACACCGCACGACCTCTCGTTCACGATGTGTGCGATCTCGCCGCACGGGGTTGTCGCCACCGGCGTGCCGCTGGCCAGCGCCTCCAGCGCCGACAGCGGTAGGCCCTCCCACCGCGATGTGAGCAGGAACATCCGGGACCGGGCAACCTGTGCGCGTGTGTGCGCGTGGGTGTCCCCGACGCTGATCTGGACCACGTCCTCGAGGAGCAGTTCCTGGCGTCTTCGGAGGAAGTCGTCCTGTAGCGGTCCCGTACCGGGAGAGATCCACAGGCAACGAAGACTCTCCCGCCGTTCCGAGAGCTCCTTCACCAGTTCGAGGAACAGCAGCGGGTCCTTCTGCTCGTCGAACCGCGCGACGTTCACGAGGTCGTATGGCCTGTCTTCATAGGCCGCAATGGTGGCGCCCAGCTTCCGTACTCCGTTGTGCACGACCGAGACCCGCTCAGCAGTCACGTGCGGGAAGTTCGCGAGTAGTGACGCCCGGACGGCGCCCGACACCGCGACGATCCGCTGCGTGCGATACGACAGGCCGCGATGGTCGGTGAGCACGTTGTGTACGTGTTCGACTGTGCGGGAACCACGCCCGAGCGCAGCGGCGATCAGTCCGAGAAATCGTTGCTGACAATGGATCACGTCGGCGGATCGCAGTGCGCGGAGTGCTGCGGAGTCCGTGAGACGAAGCCGTCGGATGCCGGCATCGGCGAGCCGATGGTCCCATTCACCGGCCGCCAGCGACAGCACGTCGACCTGATGTCCCTCGCCCGCGAAGTGGGTCGCGACCTGCAGGATGAAATGACTCACCCCGCCGGGACTCATCCGATCCGTCATCACCACGATCCGACCACGCCGCTCACCGGCGTCGTCGACCTTGACGGAGGTCACGGCTCAGCCGGCCGGGTGACCCGAGGAGACCTGGACGGCGCCTCGATGATTGTCATCAGGACGTATCGTCGCCGGCCGCCTGCCACCTCGCGCCTGCCACACGGTGCGCAGCACCCGTCGGCCGTCGGAGATCGCGTTGAGATTGGAATTACCTGTGCGACGCGGCATTTCCAGGCTCGGAACCTCGGCGATCCGCAGGCCGGCCTGCACCGCGCGTACAGTCATCTCGGCCTCGATCTCGAAGCCGGTCGCCTGCAGATCCAGAAGATCCAGGTATCGCCGATGGAAAGCGCAGAAGCCGTAACACAGATCGGTCAGCTCGGTTCGGTACAAGCTGTTGAAGAACGCGAGCAACCCGTAGTTGCCCAACCGCCGGAACCGGGTGATGTCGAGTGACCCGCCCCCGCCCATGAACCTCGACCCCTTGACGAAGTCGTAACCGTTCTCGAGGAAGTGCAGGAAATGCGTGATCTCCTGCGGAGCCATACTGCCATCGGCGTCCATCATGACGATCATGTCGGACGTCGCGGCGGCGAAACCGGTACGCAACGCACTGCCCTTGCCGGGTCCGCTCTGTTGCACGATCTTGATGTCGGGGCGGTAACTCCGCGCGGTGATGAGTGTTGCGTCGGTGGAGTTTCCGTCGATGAGGATGATCTCGTCGATCCGCTTGGGGATCTGTTCCAGCACCCACCCGATGTTCCGTGCTTCGTTGCGAACCGGAATGATGAGGCTCACCGTGGATGTCGTGGGGCCACGATCTCGGTGAGTGACGAATTGAGTGTTGCTGAGTCGATGCTGGGCATCTGGTTGCGCCGCAACAGTTGCGGTCCCGTTGTTCTGGCCGGTCATTTCGATCACTGTGTCCAATCCCGCGCACGGTCCAACCACACGTGTGTGTACGAGACTTCCCCCGGAAGCATCGACTGAACGAGTCGAGCGAGTGCGCGTTCTGAAGTAGAGACAGGGCCGTCCTCCCTGACGACCCGATTCGGACAGTAGCAGAGGATCGGCGAGATGGGGAGGCGTACAGCGCGCCTGTTGAGCTTCGCGAGGCGAACGGATTCCGAACTCGGAACGCGTGGCAGCGCAACCAAACTCGTGCCAGACCACGTACCGGGCGGTATGGTCAGCCGTCCTCTCGGCCCTGAATGCGCATCCAGGGTTAATGGCCGATACACGCGGTAACGCACTGCCTTCCGGGCGCGAACACGGGTTGAAAGCCCAGCACAGCGGCCGGCCTCCACACGCGGTCGGCGGATTCAGTGAGTCGCCGTTACACGCGCTGCGTCGTCGACCTGCGATTCACAGCTGGGTTCGAAGCGTCGTCCGACGACCGCGGTCTGCGGCCCCGAGCCGGAAACACACGCCTACGCCGCGTGGTCAAGAGTCGTTCGGTTTCGATCTCAGAATCGCGAGTGTGATTCGCGGCACTGTTGGGATCCACCCGGCGGGCTCCAACGAATGGAAAGTGACCCCGAGGTCGTCAGACCTCGAGCAAGAAAGGCTGCCGGCGCGCGATGAACTCACCCACACCTCGGTCCCCGTCACGGTCGGCGCCGGCTCCCGCGCCTCGAGACGAGAGGCCGGGGCGACCCCCGGAACCGCGGGTCGAGCAGCTCATCGCGGAAGCGACCTCGCTCTTTCAGGACGCCGGCTACCGGAATGTGAGCGTCGAGGAGATCGGCGCCGCCGTCGGACTGACCGGGCCGGCGGTGTACCGGTATTTTCCGTCCAAGCAGGACATTCTCGCGAAAGCGCTGGCGACGCAGGTGGAGGGGGTACGCGCACTCCTGACCCAAGCCGAGGAGCGCAGCGAATCGCCGGCGGAACAGCTCGGCGTGTTCTTCGACCTGCTTGCGACCAGGGCGGCGCACGGCGACGTCTCGACACTGTGGACCCGCGAGCGACGCCATCTGCACCGATCCGGTCTCGACGACATGGACGCGCACCACCGCACGCTGATCGACGCATTGGCGTCGAAGTTCGACACCACCGAGGCCGGCATCGACGCCCAGACCGCGAAACTTCGCGCGACCGCGGCGGTCAGCGTGTTCTCGAGCACCGCGGCGATGCGGGGTTCGCTCACCCCACGACGGCTCACGCAGATCCAGCGGGCGGTCGTGGACTCGATCCTGAGCTGTCCGCTTCCCCGCGGGGCACAGTCCCGCGCGCGGTTCGCCGATGGATCCAGCCGACGGCCCGCTGCGCGGCGTGATCGGATACTCGCCGCCGCGACCCGGATGTTCTTCGCGCGCGGATTTCCCAACGTCCGAATCCACGAGATCGCCGCCGGAGCGGATGTGTCGCCGGCGACGGTCTACCAGGAGTACGCGGGAAAGACCGACATCTTGATGACCATCATGCGTCGAGGTCTCGAGAATCTGCACTGGATATCCGTCGACGCACTGGCGGAGTCCTCGGCGGTCGAAGCGCTGGACGTCCTCGTGGGTGTGTTCCTCGACTACTCGCTCGGCCCGAACGGTCGAGTGTTGGCCATCGCCCTCCAGGACATCGTGTATCTGCCGGAAGCAGACCAGGTCTCACTTCGCCGGACGGCGTCGGACTACACCGCCGAGTGGACTGCCGCCATCCTGGCCCGTTCACCGACCCTGACGCACGCCGACGCCAACGCGCTCACGCAGGCACTTACCGGATTCGTCTACCAGGTCATCTCGTCGCCGGAGCTCCGCTCGCGGCCGGGCATCGAAGGCGAGTTCCGCGCGCTGGCATCCGCCATCCTGAGCCCGGTCGAACTCTGTGGCGATCCCGGTACCCAGGGCCGGAGTCCGCGCCGACTCGCAGATGTTCCGCGAAGCCAAGTGGTCCCCGCACCGCGCCGCTACTCGAAGTAACGTCGCGGCACGTCGACGAGCATGGTCGTGATGTCGGCCTGGCTCACCCCGGCTTCGCGCAGCGCGGGCAACACGTCCTCGCTGATGTGCCGGTAGTTCCACTTCGGGAGTGCCTGTTTCTTGGCGTCGTGGTCGAACCAGTCGATGAAGCAGGCGGCGTCGTGCGCCAGTGCCATGCGGTCGGCGTAGCCGCGCTTGCACAGTTCGGCGACCGTGTTCACGCGCTCGTCGAACGGCAGGAGAAGGTCGAGCCCAAAACGATCCATGCCGAGGATGGAACCGGCGTCGGCGAGCTTCATCAGGTAGTCGAGGTCGACGCTGTCACCGGAGTGGCCGATGACCACCTTCGTCAGGTCGGCCCCTTCCTCGGCGAAGATCTTCTGGGCGACCAGTCCCGACTGACTGTGCGGATCGGTGTGCACGGTGATGGGCGCGCCGGTCTGGGCGCTGGTCTGTCCCACCGCGCGCATCACGCGCTCGACACCCGGTGTCAGTCCCTGGGATTCGATGGCGCACTTGAGGAAAGCCGCCCGCACACCGGTGTCCGCGATGCCCTCGGTGAGATCCTTCGTGAACAGGGTGACCAGCGGCTCCGGGACGTCGAAGAGCATTCCCGGTCCCGCGTAGTGGAATTGGAACGGGATGTCGTTGTAGGTGTACAACCCGGTCGCGACGACGATGTTGAGGTCTATCTGTTCGGCAATCCGCTGGATGCGTGGGATGTACCGGCCGAGACCGAGAACCGTCGGGTCGAGGATCGTGTCGATCCCGAGTTCCTTCAGTTCGGTCAGGTCGCGGACAGCTTCGGCGACCTTCTCGTCCTCGTCCCAATCGTCCTGATAGTTCTGCCGGAACTCCTCGCCGACGACGAACACATGCTCGTGCACCAACACGTTCCCGAGGTCAGCGGAATCGATCGGGCCGGTCGCGGTGTGGACGGTGGCCATGGAACCTCCTCACCAGGAGGCCGCGTTGCCTCCACTGCGCCGAACCCTAGTCGACGACCTGATGCGGCAGGCGGCTTTCGCCCGTCGTCGCCGCCGACCGCCACGGCTCTGGCGGGACGGGCTTCAGGCAGCGCGTGGCGCGGTGAGTTTCTCCATGGTCCAGTAGGAGGTGCCGGCAACGACTGCCCCGGCGAGCCACGACAGGTCGATCCCGCCCAGTGCGACCGCAACCGGCCCCTGCAGTGCCGGCAGCATCCCGTACATGAACATCCAGGTCGCGGTGACACCGAGAGCGAGTGCGACGAGGGCGGTCGGCCGGACCATCGGCAGGACGCTGTCCGCCGGTGTGGCGAACAGACTCTCGGCGTCGATCTGTTGCCGCGCGATCAGGAACCAGTGCACGAGAACAACGCTGCCCCAAGGGCTCAACCAGCCGACGATCGACACCAGCCAGAAGTCGATGGTGGTCGCGAAGTCGCTATTGAGCACGAAGTAGACGACGACCGCCATCGCCACGACGCCGATGATCAGGTTCAGCACGCGCCGGTCGACGCGGATGTCGAGCGCCTGCGTCGACACCGTGCACGTGTAGATGTTGAGGATGTTGGTCGCGAGCGGTCCGTGGATCACCAGCAACAGAACCGGCAGTGCGAGAACGCCGTAGGCGTCGACGATGATCTCACCCGGGTCGGCGGAGTCGCTCAATGTCGCCAGGGACGCACCCAGCACTCCGAGCCAGACGACCGGGATGAACTGCCCGAGTGCACTGGCGAGAAACAGCCTGCGCGACGGGACGTCCCGGGACACGAAGCGCGAGTAGTCGCCGGCGTAACCGATCCACGTCAGACCCCAGCCGATGCCGATCGCGGTCATCACCGCCGTGATCGCGCCGATGTGGGCCGATCCCGTGAGCTCCGGAGCGGTCGTCTGTCCCCAGTCGACGTCGAGGCCGACCCACGCGACGACGGTCATGACGAGCAGGATCGCGACCGTCGGAGGCACCGTCCATCGTTCGAACGCGGAGATCACCCGGTACCCGAACCACGCGATCGTCACCTGCATCCCCATGATGACCGCGGCCACGACGATCCGTGCGGCGTTGTTGTCGAGGTCCGGGTCGACGAGTCCCATCTCGCCGAGCAGCGCCATCACCAAGTCGAGAACGATCCAGGTGTTGACCGCGCACCAGCCCATGCAGACCAGGGCCTGGACGGCGGCGGGAACGTAGGCGCCGCGGCGTCCGAAGACGGCTCGCGACAGCACCATTCCGGTGACCCCGGTGCGCTGACCGATGACGACGAAGACGCCGAAGATGGTCATGCCGATGGCATTGCCGACGACGAGGACCGCCACCGTCTCCCACAGCCCGAGGCCCATCGTGACGCCGAGTGCACCAAGCACCCAGTTGATCGGCGCGATGTTCGCACCGGCCCAGATCCAGAACTGTCCGCGCACGTCATGGGTCTTCGCGGACTCGGGGATCAGTTCGAGTTCGGCCTCGGCCTGCGGGCCCGAATGGCCCGGTCCGGGTGCCGACGGGGTCGCGGCGTCGAGTGCGGTCATGGAGTCCGTCCAGGAAGTGTCGGCCCCCGATTGGGCGGGGTGCGTTCGGGCATGGCGCGCGACGATGCGCAGTGCATCCATGGTGGTCGCACCGCCCGTCGCGCGATACCTACAGAACGTTCGCACTCCTCGGGTACGGAACGGACAGAATGTCACACCTTCGGCGTTTCTCGCACAGCCAACTGGACTGTCCGGGCTTCTCGCGCTGACCGATCTGGAGGGCGATGCGTTGTTCGGCGGCGTCGGCGATGCGTAGCTGTTCTTAAGCCCGGTAGGCCAGGGCGACGTCGTGGTCGCGGCCGGTTTGGGCGTCGGCGGCCGCCGGGGTTGTGGCGCACGAGGGTTCCGAGGTCACGGCGGCATTGTCTGCAGGGGTGGCCCTGGGTGTCGGTGGGGATCGCGCAGCCGGGCAGGGCGCAGCGGGGGAAAAGTTCGGCGGTGATGGTCACGATGGTTCCTCGAGGTGGCGGGTGTGAGCGGGGCCGGGGCGCTGGGCCGCGACCGTGAGAGGTCGCGGCCCACCGCTGGACGGGGTCTAGTCGGGTGGCACGTCGACGGCATCGGTGTCCCCGGCGATGACCTTCTCGACGTCGGAGAGGGTGTACTCGTTCCGCAGGATCAGCTTGGAGAACGCCTCGACGGCCGAACGGTTCGTGATTGCTCCACAGTTTCGTCATTGATGACGAAATGACCTGATTTTCTCCAAGATTCGCCGATAACCTACGTTATGACATAATTCCCGCTAGTGTTCTGAGTCATTAATTCGTGTGCAGTAGTGGGCGATGGAGTCGAGGATCTGGTCAGCGGTCTTGACCCACACGTAGGGGCGGGGGTTGTCGTTCCAGGTCTCGATCCATGCTCTGATGTCGGCGTTGAGCGCTCTCACGGTGCGGTGGGTGGAGCGTTGGAGCTTCTTGGTGGTCAGTTCGGCGAACCAGCGTTCGACGAGGTTCATCCAGGATGAGCTCGTCGGGGTGAAGTGGACAACGAATCGTGGGTGCGAGGTCAGCCATCGTTTGACCGCGGGCGTCTTGTGGGTAGAGGCGTTGTCCATGACCAGGTGGACGTCGAGCTCGTCGGGCACCTCGGCGTCGATCTTGCGGAGAAACCCGATGAATTCTGTTGCCCGATGCCGTGAGTGAAGCGAACCGATCACTTTTCCCGACGCGATGTCCAACGCCGCGTACAGACTGGAG